>DASSRN010000516.1:0-2609 GCA_035701785.1 Acetobacteraceae bacterium
AGGCAACGCCGCAGTCAACCATGCCAGTGCGTCAGGTGGCGCGTGACCGTTCGGTGACGCCGAAGCAGCAGCTAGCCAACGACGACGACACCGGCCCACGCAGGTCGGCGATCGTCATGGCAAAAGAGGGCCGCCGCTTGCGAGACGAGAGAACGGCGGCCCAGAACCCGCCTGCTTCTGCTCGGACGGGCGACCAGCAGCCTAATCCCACACCCCGCAAGTCCGCCATCGTCGCGGTGCGCGACCGCAAGACGGCGCACTGCCAGCGCGAGCAACAGCAGATTGCGATGCTTCTGCCCATCGATGGAAAGCAGCGGTCGGCGATCGTCGGAAAATCGCGCGAACCCGACATGACGCCGGAGGAGCACCAGCGCCGCGGCGATGCAGCCGATGCGATGTTTCGCGAGATGAAGCGGCAGATCGCCGCTGCGCTGAAGAGGCCCTGATGCACACCGCCCTCGCTCTGCTGAGCACGGCAGGGCAACGCTGCTCTTCTGGCTGGTGACGCAGAACCTCGACACAGGCTTCCCCAGCACCGCAGAGACCGTCGGGCTTGTCGCGGCGATCTTCCCCTGCTCAGGCTCGCCGCTGCCCTACTGATTGTGGGGCCAGTTTCCCGCCTGGAGGAATGACCCTCCGATCCCGCGATTGGAATTAGCCGCCCTCGCCAGTCGCCGTCTTGATCATGCGTGGCGTCCCACGGATGTCCCCTGCGCTTCTCTCGCAGCGGCTGAAAGATCTCGAGGCGGGCGCCATCGTTTGCCGCACGCCATCATCTACCGAACCAGGCGTATTCGAATATCACCTGACCAAGGCAGGCCGCGAACTCGAACCCGTGGTTGAGGCGTTCGGAGTCTGGGGACAGCGTTGGGTTGAGACCGAGCTTTCGCTGCAGCATCTCGATGTATCGCTGCTGATGTGGGACATGCGCCGTAACCTCGATCCGACGCCGATGCCGAAGCGCCGCAGCGTGATCCAGTTCCTATACCCGGAGTTACCACTGCCGCAGCGATCATGGTGGCTATTGGTGGCGCCGAACACCGAAGTCGATCTTTGCTCAGTCGATCCCGGGTTCGACGTCGACCTTTATGTCTCAACTGATCTGCGCACGATGACGGCGATCTGGATGGGCTTGGACAATGTCCGAGCTGCTCAAGGCGCTCAGCGGATGATGCTGACCGGCGATCGTCGGCTAGCCTCGGACATGCAAGCATGGCTCGGCCTTAGCCCTTTCGCCAAGGTGTGCAAGCTCGCGAGCTGAGGCGGACGGTCTGGGAAGGAACATCACTGCCTGTGCACGTCCGCTGTCGCGCTCGCCTCGACCGGGTTCCTGGTTTGGTGCAAGTCATGCCGGCACCAGCCGACGCTGACCTGCAGAAGCTCGTGGACGCTGGTCGCGGCGATGTGCCGCTGATCCATCTGCGCTTTCGCTGCGCTATGGCGGCCGGCCAGCATGGAACCGCTCAGCCAGCAGGGACCACGTTGACTGCCCGGATGGGTCGATGATCGCACTACCGATCACCGCTACGATCAATCCAGTGGCAGCAAGAAGCAGCGCGATCATCAGTCTCTCCTCATGAGTCGCCCGCCGGGCATCATGTGTGTCCGTTAAAGACGTTCGAGCAGCGGCGATTTCGACAGCGTGACCGGCTCCGGCGTACCCAGCCTCCAGCGCTGTCCGGGGCCGGCGTCCTCGAATGGCTGTCGAATACACCTGCGAGAGGTGCGGCGTGCGCGTGTCTGCTCTTTCCCTCCCCCGGCCGCCCGCGCACGGCTTCTGCGTGCGCAGTGCGCCTTCCTCTGCGCGTTCATCCCTGATCAAGAGGAAATGCTGGCCGTGCGCAGGGCGCTCGATATCGACCGGGACGACGAGGGACCATGAGCCACATCGTCACCAGCACCTACCGCTACAGCCGCCGCCCAAGCGGAAGAGGATCGGTCGCGCTCAACGTGCCGGCGATCGTCGCTATCGCCCCCAAGACGAGTTCGGCGAAAGAAAGGCCGCTGCCCGAATTGGGAGACGGCCAGGTGGAAGGTTCCATGCCGCCCGCGTTCGGACAAGCGAGGCGGCAGCGCAGTCAACCACAAAACGCCGCCCGCCGGGCGAGAAATAATGCAGGCGCGATTGCAGGCGACGCGCCAGCGCGAGGCCGGGAAGGTGGTTTCGCCGGCTGATGCACGTGAGGGCCGCCGCGAGCCGGAACCGGAGTCCCGCGGAGGCCGCAGCCATCGTGGCGCCGGCGATCGTCACCATCGATCCGAAGACGCGTGTGGCAAAGAAAGGCCGCCGGCCCATCCCTCACAGCCCGGCGGCCGAGGCCATGATTGACCCGCCTACAGGTCACAGGGCGGGCAAGCACCAGCCTAATCCACCGACCACCACCCGCAAGTCGGCCCGTCGTCGGCAAAGATGACCGCCGGCCCTTGGGAGTGGAGCGGCGGCCAAGGTTGCAAGCAGGTTGGGCGCGCCTGCCGGGGAACAAGCGGGCCAGCAGCAGCATATTTCGCCGACCGCCCGCAAGTCTGTCATCGTCACCGTGCGCGACAGCAAAGACGATTCAGCGCCAGCGCGAGCAGCAGCAGATGGCGAAGCTGATGCAGGACGAGCC
>DASSRN010000517.1:0-5217 GCA_035701785.1 Acetobacteraceae bacterium
TGATCGCTGCTACCGGGTCGTTGGAGCCGGGATCCACCACCTCGTCGGCGCCGAAGTCCTTGGCGCGCTGCAGCCGCTGCGGATTGACGTCGAGCGCGATGACGCGCGCGCCCATCGCCTTGGCGAACTGCGTGCCGGCCAGCCCGACCGGGCCCTGGCCGAAGATCGCGAGTGTGTCGTTGCCGGATAGGCGCATGCGGCGGAGCGCGCTGTACGCGGTGCCCGAGCCGCACGAGATCGCCGCGCCTGCCGAGAAGGACAGTTCGTCAGCCAGCGGCACCAGCGTGTTGGCAGGTACCTTCAGATACTTGGCGTGGCCGCCGTGCGAGTTGCTGCCGTAGACCTTGACTGGCACTTCCTGGCAAAGCTGCTGCCAGCCGGACCGGCAGTGGTTGCATTGGGTGCAGCCTTGGTAGTGGTGCACCATCACGCGAGCGCCGACCTTGGCTTCCTTTTCCGATACGCCAGAGCCGACCGCGGCGACCACACCGCAGGGCTCATGACCGGCGATCACCGGATCGGGGTTCTGCGGGAAACCGGTCGCCTGTCGCGTCTGCCCCTTTGGTCGCCGGTACTGGTGCAGATCGCTGCCGCACATGCCGGAGGCCTTCATCTCCACAACCACTTCGTCCGGACCGGGTGTGGGGTCGGGGAATTCCATCAGCTCCAATTCCCGCCCGCCCGTGAACACGACACCACGCATCGGTTTCCTCCTGTGCGACCATTGCCACGCACCGCCCAGATTGCGTCGTCAGCGCGCGGCTCGCAAATGCTGTCACGACCGCGTTGCGTGCTGCTCCAGCCAACCCATTGTGGAAGCCGGCTCGCAATCCGTGGTCTTCAGATAGGGCTTGACGTCGATCAGCGGAGTACCATCGATACAATCGAGATAGCGCACGTTCAGCGTGTCAGGCGCGGCGAAGCCGTCGAACGCCACCACCGACAAACCGATCGGATTAGGTCGCCGCGGACCACGGGTCGCGAACACGCCACGAGGCTGTGCATCGAACGGCGGAGTGAACACCAGTTCCGGTCCACGCGCCTGATCCAGCCAGTAGAGCAGGATCAGATGCGAGAACCCTTCTATGCTGCGCAATCCATCAACAAATTCCGGCGCCACCACCGCCGTGCATGGCGGCGCCGGCTGCAGCTGCCGGCCATTACGCGGACACTCGGTAATCGTCCGCCACGGCGTATGCAGTGTGCCGATCGGGCGAACAGCGAACATCAGGCCGCGTTGACCACCTGCTTCATCACCGACAGCGCCTCGTCTACCTGCGCCGCCGACACGTCGAGATGCAGGCAGGCGCGCCCGCGATACTTGCCGGACGTGGAAACCAGGACGCCCTCCTTGCGCAGCTTGCCGGCGAAGGCATCGGCGGTCATGCCGGTTCCCTTGGTGTCGAAGAACACCAGGTTGGTCTCCGGCATCTCTACCGTGATGCCCGGTATCTGCGCCATTCCGCGCGCCAGCGACTTCGCATTGGCGTGGTCTTCCGCAAGCCGGTCGATATTGTGTTCCAAAGCGTAGATGCACGCCGCAGCGCACATGCCGCCCTGCCGCATCGAACCGCCCATCCGCTGCTTCCAACGCCATGCCTGGCCGATGAACTCGCGCGATCCGGCGAGCACCGCACCAAGGGGCGCAGCCAAGCCCTTGGTGAAATCGAGCCACACCGAGTCGCAGCCTTCGGTCAGGTCGGTGGCAGGCACGCCGAGTGCGACCGCCGCGTTCATCAGCCGTGCGCCGTCCATATGCGTGGACAGCCCATGCGCGTGCGCCGCCTTGGTCACCGCGTGCAGCGCCTCGACGCTCCAGCACGCGCCGCCGCCTCGATTGGCGGTCTGCTCGACCTCGACCAGTCGCTGTGTCGGCGAATAACGCGAGACAGGGCGGATCGCCTCTTCCAGCGTGTCGACAGTGAACTGGCCGCGCTCGCCCTTCAGGCCCAGGATGAGCGCGCCGGCAATTGCAGCGCCACCGCCGCCTTCGCTCGACAGGATGTGCGAGCCCTCGTGCGCAAGAATCTCTTCGCCAGGCTTGCAGTGAGTCGCAATCGCCACCTGGTTGCACATTGTACCCGACGGCAGGAACACCGCCGCTTCCTTGCCGAGTAGCGCCGCGGTGCGGTCGCACAATTCCCACACTGTCGGGTCGGAACCCATCTGCTCGTCGCCGACTTCGGCGGCCAGCATCGCCTCTTTCATCCCGCGTGACGGCTTGGTCTGCGTGTCGGACGACAGGTTGACACGGACCGGGATCGAGAAGTCGAAGCGCTTCGGCTCATACATGGCGGACCCTCAACTGATCTTGCGCAGCTTGCGTAGGCAGCGCACCCCATCGGGGATTGGCTGATCGGGGAAATACTGCGGCCAAAGCGTGCGCGACACTTCGCCAACATAGATGTCGCCGCGTGAATCGACGCAGAGCCCGTGTGGGCCGATATAGTCAGTCGGGCCGGTGCCGGGTAACGGGCCACCGATGCGCGCCAGCAGGTTGCCCTTGTTGTCGATGATCGATAGCCGGGGGCCCAGATTGGGATAGTTGCGGTTGGTGCGTGTTGCAGGACCCAGTTCGCCGACATAGCAGATCGGGCACGTGCAGTACGGCATGAAGATGCCGCACGGACGGTGCAGGTTGTTGAACTGCGCTTCGTATTTGCCGTTGCCGTCGAACACCTGGATGCGATGGTTCTCGCGGTCCGCCACGTACACCCAGCCGTCCGGATCGCAGGAGATGTTGTGCACCAGGTTGAACTGGCCCGGCTCGGTGCCTGACTCGCCCCATGACATCAGGTATTTGCCGTCCGGCGAATACTTGTGGACGCAGGGATTGCCGTAGCCGTCGGAGACGTAGATCTCGCCCTTCGGCGACAGCGCCGTGTGCGTACACCGATGGAACGGCTGACGACTCATGAACGGTGCCGGCTTGCCCGGCGTGCCCAGCGTCAGCAGGACCTTGCCATCCAGCGTGCACTTGCGCACCGAGTGGTCGCCGTCGTCGGTCAGGAAGACCGTGTCGTCGGGCGCCATGTGCAGGCCGTGCGCGCGCGGAAACAGGCCTTCGCCCCAGGCGCGCAGGAAATTGCCCTCGCGGTCGAACACCATCATCGGATGTTCGCCGCGGTTGAACACATAGACGTTGTCCTGCTTGTCGACTCCGACCGCGCCGACTTCATGCAGTGACCAGCCGGCGGGCACCTTGGCCCAGTTGTCGATCTGCTCGTACCGATAGTCGCCGCTGCCGACGATGATGGCCATGGTTTCCTCCCCAGGATTCAGGCAGGGCGCTCAAGCTGTGGATAGATCACGCCAAGCTGCTCAAGATACGTGTCGTATTTGTCCGAGTTGTAATAGAACGGCCGCATCAGCGGGCGGAACTTGTCCATCGCAACCTGGTTTAGATCGACAGGCGGCTTGTCGTCCGGGCCAATGAACGGTTCGTACTGCCGATCCTTGGTCTGGACCTCCGTGAAGTAGCGCTTCGTCTCGCTGATCAACTCCGGCTTCAGCAGCAGATCGAGTACCGTGGCGGCGACCACCTTGGCGCCGCACAGGACGCCTTTATGCGCGATCGGCGTCGCCATTGCCATCGCGTTAGACCAGTGATGCCCTGGCAGGTTGCGCATGTTCGCCGGATAGCGAAGCTGCACCGTCGGCACGACCCACGATACGTCGCCGATATCATCAGTGCCGGGGCTGAACGGCTTGGTGGTGATCGGTGCGTGCTTCTTGGTCAGGCCAACTGGTTCGCCGCCAGCGGCGCGCTGCACCGCGCGTGCAAACGCATCGTCTTCCTCGGTCCAGGTGGGCACACCGATCTGCTCGATGTTGGCCTGCAGCGTCTCCGCAAGTACCCGATTGTAGTGACGTGGCCAGGACGCGCCGAGGATACGACGGGTCACATCGGTGTCCGTCATCATCGCCGCACCATCGGCGATGCGATTGCAGATACCGAAGTTATTACGGACGTTCTCGACGTCTGTTTCGCGCAGGTAGTACCAGACCTTCGCCAGCGCCGGTACGACATTCGGCTGCTCGCCGCCATAGGTGATGATGTAGTGCGAGCGTTGCTCCGGTCGCAGATGTTCGCGCCGGACATTCCAGCCCATGTTCATCAGTTCGACCGCGTCGAGCGCGCTGCGTCCGCGCCATGGCGCGGCGGCGGCATGGGCCGATGCGCCGTGAAACGCGTATTCCACTGATATCAGGCCACCGGCGCCGCTCACCTCGCCCCAGCCGGTTTCCAGGTTGTGTCCGACATGGGTGAACAGCACCGCATCGACACCATCGAACATCCCGTCGCGCACCTGGAACGCCTTGCCCGCCAGCAGCTCCTCGGCGATGCCAGGCCACAGCATCAGCGTGCCCGGCAGGCCTTCGTTCTGCATGAGCTCTTTCAGCGCGAGTGCTGCGGCGATGTTCACCGCCTGGCCGGAGTTGTGTCCTTCGCCGTGGCCGGGGCCGCCTTCCACCAGCGGCTCATGATACGCAACGCCAGGCTTCTGCGACACGTTGGGCAGCGCATCGGTGTCGGAGCCGAGTGCGATCACCGGACCGCCGGAGCCCCAGCGCGCAACCCACCCGGTCGGCATGCCGGCGACGCCACGTTCAACGTTGAAGCCATGGCGCTCCAGTGTGGCAGTGAGGTATTTCGAGGTCTCGACCTCGTGGAAGCCGAGTTCGCCGAATGAGAACAGGCTGTCGTTGATCACCTGGGCGAGCTTTGCGTGTTCGTTCACCAGTTCGACCACGCGCGTCTTCAGCACGCCGGTGTTCACGTCGTTCATCGGCTGTCGTCCCGCCCACATGACATGGATTTCAATCTGTACCATGCTGCCAGTGTGATGGAAAGGCGACCATGAAGTTCAGCAACTTCCTGTTTCCGGAAAGCCGCGATCCTGCCGACGACGGCCGTGTCATCGACGAGACGCTGCGCGAGGCGCGACTGACCGACGAGTTGGGTTTCGACGTGATCTGGCTGGCCGAGCACCACTTCGATGGCATCTGCGCCTATGTCGATCCGGTAAGCTTTGCCGCCGCTCTGGCAGTAGCGACGAAGCGGGCGAAGATCGGCTTCGCTGTGGCGCAGATGTCGTTGCACCATCCGATCCGCATGGCCGAGCAGATGGCGCTGATCGACCACATCAGCAAGGGACGGCTGATCGTCGGCCTCGGGCGCGGCACTGCCTACAACATCTACGACTATCAGGGCTA
>DASSRN010000518.1:0-4304 GCA_035701785.1 Acetobacteraceae bacterium
AGCTGCGGCCGGATCGCCAGCACGTCGCTGTCCATCCGCGCCAGCTCCTCGGCTGCGTCCTGGCCGCCGATCCCACGGTTGATCACCGCCACATGCGCCTCCGGCAGCGCGGTGCTCAGCGTCTGCTGCAGCACGGCGGGATAGGAATGCGCCAGATCGGACGCCATCGCGCCTTGCGTCGAGGATGACCCGAAGGCGACGATCACCCCCTCGGTACCGTTCGACACCGCGCTCGTCAGGTGCGGCAGCGCCAGTGCGGCGCCTGGCGGGGCAGCGGGACAGGACGGAGCGGCCTGGGCGACAGCCGACAAGCCGAGACCGAGCAGGGCGTACAGGAGACGGAGCGAGACGGCGTTCATAACCGTCTACAACTATATGCGAGCGGCAATGTCCAGAACGTTAATCTACGTATTGACGGATTACCGGCGCCTCACCTCAGGTGGCAGTGCCTCCCACGGTGAGACCCGCGAGCTTCAGCGTCGGCTGACCCACCCCCACCGGGACACCCTGGCCGTTCTTGCCGCACGTGCCGATGCCCGGGTCGAGCGCCATGTCGTTGCCGACCATCGTCACCTTGGTCAGCGCGTCCGGGCCGTTGCCGATCAACGTTGCGCCCTTCACCGGTGCCGTCACCTTGCCGTCCTCGATCAGGTAGGCCTCGCTGGCCGAGAACACGAACTTGCCCGACGTGATGTCCACCTGCCCGCCGCCGAAATTCACTGCATACAGCCCGCGCTTCACCGAGCGGATCATCTCGTCCGGCGAGTGCGGTCCGGCGAGCATCACCGTGTTTGTCATCCGCGGCATAGGCGCGTGCGCATAGGACTGACGGCGGCCGTTGCCGGTGGCGCGCATGCCCATCAGCCGCGCGTTCAGCCGGTCCTGCATGAAGCCCACCAGCACACCGTCCTCGATCAGCACGGTGCGGCTGGTCGGCGTTCCCTCGTCATCTACCGTCAGGCTGCCCCGCCGGTCCGGCATCGTGCCGTCGTCCACCACGGTGACACCCGGCGACGCGATGCGCTTGCCCAGCAGCCCGGCGAAGGCGGACGTCTTCTTGCGGTTGAAGTCGCCCTCGAGCCCGTGGCCGATCGCTTCGTGCAGCAGGATGCCCGGCCAGCCGGCGCCCAGCACCACCTCCATCTCGCCCGCCGGGGCCGGCACGCTCTCCAGGTTCACCAGCGCCTGCCGCAGCGCCTCGTCAACCGCACCGCGCCATACCGAAGGCGCGGTCACATGGTCGTAGGCGTAGCGGCCGCCGGTTCCGAAGCTGCCGGTCTCCCGCCGCCCGTCCCGCTCCACCACCACGGACACATTGAGCCGCACCAGCGGCCGCAGGTCGGCGACCCGCGTGCCGTCGGCCCGCATGATCTGCACCGCCTGCCATTCGCCGGCGATGGACGCCATCACCTGCACGACACGCGGATCCTTGCCGCGGGCATAGGCGTCGATCTCGGCGAGCAGCGCCGTGCGGGCGGGGAACTCGGTCGCGCCCAGCGGATTGGCGTCGGAATAGAGCCGCGAGTTGGTGGCGCGCGGCGGATCGGCCGCCACGCCGGAATGGCCGGCCGCCACCGCCGCCACACTCTCGGCAGCGCGCCGCAGCGCGGGCTCAGACAGTTCGTCCGCGTGGGCATACCCGGTGGCCTCGCCCGCCACGGCGCGCAGGCCGAAGCCCAGCGAGGTGTCGAACCCGGCGCTGCGGATGCGGCCATCGTCCAGGCTGATCTGCTCGCTCTCGCGATATTCCAGATACAGCTCGCCGTCGTCGCTCTTGGCCAGCGCCGACCCCAGCGAGGTTTCAGCCGCGGCGCGGTCGAGTGCTGCGTCCGCGCGCTCGAAGAACAGCCTGTCCGTGGCGGCAAGCGGCGTCATGGCGAACTCCCTCTGGTCAACGACCGGTTAAGTGGTGCGCCGGTCGGGCTTTGACCAGCGACCTGGCACGGGCGCTGGCCGTGCGGTGTGCAGCACGACCACCGCGGCGGTGAGCAGTAGTGCGGCCACCAGCTGGTGCGCCGCCGCCAGTGGAACCGGTACCACCGCGAGCAGCGTCGCGATGCCCAGCGCGTACTGCACCACGACCGCAGCGCCCAGCGTCAGCAGCGCCGGACGGCAAGGCCGCGGCACCGGCACGGCAAAGCCGAGTGACAGGGTGGCCAACGCCGCGAACACCGTCAGCGTCGCGAGCAGACGGTGGTCGAACTGCACCGCCGCGACGTTGTCGGTCAGGTTGCGCAGCCAGGGCGTGAGGTTGTCATAGCCACGCGGCACGAGCCTCCCGTCCATCAGCGGAAAGGTGTTGTAGTCGAGCCCGGCATGCGTGCCGGCGACGAAGCCGCCCGCCACGATGGTGAGCGCCACAAGGCAGCAGCACCCCGCGGCCATCCAGCGCAGCGCGCCGCTGGCCGGCGGTCGTGGTGGCATCGGCCGCAGCACCGAAAGGCCGGTCCACAGGATCGCCACGTACAGTGCCAGTGCCAGCACCAGATGCACCACCAGCCGGTACGGCGACACCGCGGTCGCGTCACGCTCGAACCCCGAGGCCACCATGAACCAGCCGACCGCGCCTTGCAGGCCGCCCAACACGAACAGCAGCGCCAGCCGCCAGCGCAACCGGCGCTGCAGCCTCCCCGTGACCCAGAACCAGATCAGCGGTGCCAGGAATGCCAGTCCGATCAGCCGGCCCCACAGGCGATGGGTCCATTCCAGCCAGAAGATCTGCTTGAACCCGGCCAGGCCGATGTCGGAGTTGACCAGGGCGAACTGTGGAATCTCTCGATAAAGCTGGAAGAGTCGCTGCCACTCAGCATCATGCAGCGGCGGCAGCATGCCGGCGAACGGTGCCCACTCCATGATGGACAGTCCGGAGCCGGTGAGCCGGGTGATGCCGCCCAGCAGAACCATCACCAGCACCATGCCCGCGACAGCGAACAGCCAGCATGCGACCAGTTGCCGATTGTGGCGGCCGCCAGCGCGATCTTCCGGCGGCGCACCCGGGAAGTCACGAACGTCGAAGGGCATATGCCAGTATAGACGGGCGCGCACGCCAGCGATACCGCCTGGCTTGCCATCAGGCGATTTGTGCTAATGCTGTAGCGTTCCGTGCGGGCAACCGGACGCTTGTGCAACGGGGGAGGGTGCGATGGACCGCCTGGATTTCGAAGCCGACCTGCGCCGCGACGGCTTCAGCGTCGTCAATGCCAGCCTTAAGCCGAACACGCGCGAAGCCAACCACTGCCACGACTTCGACGCGCGACTTTACGTCCTCGGCGGCGAGATCACTATCACCCGCGACAACAAGCCGGAAACCTTCCGTGCCGGACAGTGCTGCGAGGTGCCGGCCGGCTGCATGCACACCGAACATGTCGGTCCCGAAGGCGTCGCCTACGTGTCCGGCCGTCGCCGCAATGGTCCGCTGACGGCCAACTCGTTCGAAAGCGACCTGCGCCGCGAGGGCTTCGAGGTGATCCACGGCGGCCAGCAGGCCGGCTTCGCCGAAGACGCGCACGCGCATGACTTCGACGCGCGCATCATGGTGCTGAGCGGCGAGATCACGGTGATCCGGGACAACCAGCCGCAGACCTTCCACGCCGGTGAGCACTGCGAGATTGCCGCCGGCTGCATGCACGCGACCAGGGTCGGGCCGGAAGGCGTCGCCTACATGGTCGGCAAGGCGTATCGCCAGGCGCCCACCGCCTGAACGCGATGGAGCCAGCGGTCTGCCGCTAGTGCAGGCGGATAAAGGCGCCTGGCGTGCGGAACGTCGCCGGCTTCACCAGCTTGGCCGAGGCGACGCGTACCGAATGCACCTTGCCGTCCAGTTCGCGTTGCCAGAAGTCGAGGAAGCGGTGCAGTTCCGGGTAGCGCGGCGCCAGGTCCAGCTTCTGCCAGATGTAGCTTTGCAGGATGCCGGGATGATCGGGCATGCGGTAGAGGATCTCGGCGGTGGTCAGCCGATAGTCCTTCAGCTGCAGCGCGATGCTCATCCTGGTCTCCGTCACTCGTCTCCCGCCAACAGCATGACATGACCACAGGTTGCTTGCGCAAGTCTGTATCGCAGCAAATTCAGTAAGTTGGCACTCGACCAGCGCGGCTGCTGCCGAGTTGTCGAAATCAGCCGTGCCAACCCGCCATCCGCAGACCGTCAAGGACGTGTTCGTAGTCCTCAACACGATACCAGCCTGGGCAGTGGCTCACGTATCCCTGGAACGCCTCAGGACTCGCCATCGCACGGTGCAATGCTTCGCGCGCTTCATCGATCCGACGAAGCTGGCCAAGCGATGCTGCCAGAAAGCGGTACGGCT
>DASSRN010000519.1:0-9931 GCA_035701785.1 Acetobacteraceae bacterium
TCCAACGCCGTCCAGACCGCCCAGGCGATCAAGGACACCATGGCCCGACTGGGTAAGAACTTCCCGCCGGGCCTTGGCTACAAGATCATCTACAACCCCACCGACTACGTGACCGCCTCGATTAGCGAGGTCTACAAGACCCTGTTCATCGCGCTCGGCCTCGTCGTCCTGGTGGTGATGATCTTCCTTCAGAGTTGGCGCGCGGCGATCATACCGATCATCGCCATCCCCGTGTCCTTGATCGGCACCTTCGCGGTGATGGGCGCCTTCGGCTTCTCGTTGAACAGCCTTTCGCTATTCGGCCTGGTGCTGGCGATCGGCATCGTGGTGGACGATGCGATCGTGGTGGTGGAGAACATCGAGCGCCACCTGCGCGAGGGCAGAACACCCGTCGAAGCGGCACACTTGACGATGGACGAGGTGGGCGGCGCCCTGATCGCCATCGCTCTGGTGCTGTGCGCGGTGTTCATCCCGACAACGTTCATCAGCGGCCTGCAAGGCTCGTTCTACCAGCAGTCCGCCATCACCATCGCCGCAGCCACGGTGATCTCGGCCTTCGTTTCGCTGACCTTGTCGCCGGCGCTCGCCGCACTGCTGCTGAAGCCGCGCGTGCACGAACCGCCGCGCACGCTGATCTACCGGCTTGGCGCGCCGGTGCGGCTGTTCTTCCGCGGCTTCAACTGGAGCTTCGAGCACCTGTCCAACGGCTACGGGCGCCTCGTTTCGCGCCTCGTGCGCATCGGCGTGGTGATGCTGGTGGTATACGCCGGCCTGATCTACGCCACCTACAACCGCTTGGCCGCCACGCCGACCGGGCTGATCCCGCAGCTCGACCGCGGCTACCTGATCGCGGCGTTCCAGCTGCCGCCGGGCGCGTCGCTCGCGCGCACCGACGCGGTGATCCGCCGCGCCTCCGAGATCATCCTGTCGCGGCCCGGCGTGCAGAACTCGGTGGCGTTCACCGGCTTCGACGGTGGCACCTTTACCAACGCGCCGAACGCCGGCGTGATCTTCGTGCCGCTGAAGCCGTTCAGCGAGCGCGTGCCGCTGGGGCTGAGCGCGCCGCGCATCCTGGCGGACCTGCGACAGCAGCTGGCGCAGATCGACGATGCTTTCACCTTCGTGCTGGAGCCGCCGTCGGTTCCCGGTATCGGCACCGGCGGCGGATTGAAGCTGTACGTGCAGGACCGCGCGGGCCACGGGCTGCCGGCGCTCGAGCAGGCCACCTGGCTCGTCGCCGGCACGGCGGCGCAGAACAAGGGCTTCAACCAGTCGTTCACGCTGTTCAACACCCACACGCCGCAGGTCTACGCGGACATCGACCGCACCAAGGCGGAACTGCTCCAGGTGCCGATCGACCGCGTGTTCCAGGCGCTGTCGGTGTATATGGGATCGTCGTACATCAACGACTTCAACCTGCTTGGCCGTACCTATCAGGTCTCGGCGCAGGCGGACAATCCGTTCCGCCTCAGCGTACGCGACGTCGAGAACCTGAAGACGCGCAACAACTACGGCGACATGGTGCCGATCGGCTCGGTGACCACATTCCGCGATACGACAGGGCCGTTCCGCGTGCCGCGCTACAACCTGTACCCCGCGGCCGAGATCCAGCTTGGCCTGGTGCGCGGCTTCTCGACCGGCCAGGCGATCGCCGCGATCGAGCAGATCGCACGCGAACGATTGCCGCAGGGCTTCGGCTTCGAATGGACCGAGATCGCGCTACAGGAAAAGCTCGCCGGCAACACCGCGGTGGTCGCATTCGGCCTGGCGGTGGTATTCGTGTTCCTGCTGCTGGCCGCGCTGTACGAGAGCTGGCTGCTGCCGCTGGCGGTGGTGCTGATTGTGCCGATGTGCATCTTCGCGGCCATGCTCGGCGTCAACGCGCGCGGCTTCGACCGCAACATCCTGGTGGAGGTCGGGCTCGTGGTGCTGGTCGGGCTGGCGGCGAAGAACGCGATCCTGATCGTCGAGTTCGCGCGCCAGGCCGAACTTCAGGGCATGACCCGCTTCGAGGCGGCGGTGGCGGCGGCGCGCACCCGGCTGCGGCCGATCCTGATGACGTCGCTCGCATTCATCTTCGGCGTCATCCCGCTCGCGGTCGCGGTCGGCGCAGGGGCGGAGATGCGCCAGTCACTCGGCACCGCGGTGTTCGCGGGCATGCTCGGGGTGACGCTGTTCGGCCTGCTGTTCACGCCGGTGTTCTACGTGCTGAGCCGGCGGGTGGCACTGCTGTTCGCTGGCAGACGAGATCGGCCACAGCAGAAGGCACGTCCGATCGACGGCGCGGAGTTGACCTGAGACCTCAGCTCGCACACAACTATAGGTTGTGTAAAGGACTTCTCATTTATAGCTGTCTTCGGGGTAGTTCTCGAAATATCATCAGAATGTTTGACAATAAGTAAGAAAAGGGAGCACGGTCGCGTGGGGGCGACCAAAGAGTTGGCTATGTCTCTTGAAAAACGCGTGCCGTCGCAGCTATCGCACGTCACCACGCTCTGTCTGGCCGACGGACATGTCCTGATCCTCGATATGCTGCGCACGGGGCTGCCGCCCGAATTTTACATCGTGAGCGCAGTCGCCGACGGTGCATCGCTGATCAGGGAGGTCGACCGTACGCGGCCCGACATCGTGCTGTGTGGCATCAGGCTTCCCGAGCAGGACGGTCTGACCGCCGGTGAGGTGATCAAGCGATGCTGGCCAGCGACCAAGCTGGTCTATCTGACCGCGGAAACGGCTCCGACTCTTGCCGCCAGGGCGTTCTCGTTTGGCGCCGATGGATACCTGTTGAAGCACTGCACCCAGGCGGAGCTGCTTCACGCGCTGCATGTTGTCCGGGACGGTGGTCGTTATTTGACCCGCTTCATCGCCGACGGTAGCCCTGATCGGCTCCGAGCCATGGCACAGGTGGACATGCCGCGACAGCTTACCGAGCGCACCAGAGAGGTCGTCGCGCTGCTGGTGCAAGGGCTTTCGATGAAGGACGTGGCGCGCCGGCTGAACATCGCGCCGCGCACCGTGGCGTTCCACAAATACCATGCGATGCAGGTGCTGGAGTTGCACGGCAACGCCGATCTGATCGACTATGCGATCAAGTCAGGCCTGTTGTCGGCGGACGGTGACGCGTCGCGAACGGCGGCCCTTGAGAGGGGAGCGGGAGCGACTGTCCTGTCCGACAGTGATGGCAGAACCCGATTGCTGGTGCGTCATGCAGCAAGAACGATCAGCGAGTGTGCCAGCATAATCGCGCAAAACCAGGAGATTTCGGCCAGAACCGCAGAACTCGAAGAGGCTGCGCGCCAGCTTAGTGGCGAAAGCAGAGTGGCGCGTTCGCGCGCCACCGCCCGCAGGAATGCAACCCAGGCTGTTCCGGTGGCGTGAACGAGCGCCGCCTTTATCTGGCCTTCGAGTCACGCTGTGTCCTCGCAAGCTCGGCACAGCCAGCCTCGTAGGCATCCTCCATGCTGCGGAACGTTTCCGCCGACGTCCGTGCGATGACATCGCCACTGGGCGTGTAGCACACGATGTGCCAGGCAAAGCCATGCAGTGATGCGCGATCCACGACGATGCGGCATTCAAAAGCCGCTATCAGATTATCTCCGTCCACAGCATGCTTTCTGCCGCGGACTCAGGGCACCGCGTAACTGTCAGTTCTGCCAAGCACCATGCATAAAAAGGGCGCCTGCTCTCGCGGCGCCCTTTTGGATCGACGTGGTCGGCTGTGCTACCCCTGCGCAGGCGTGGGCGGGTCCTGCGGCTGTGCCGGCGGGTGGTTGCGCCTCTCGGCCATGAACTGATCGAACTCAGCCTTGTCCTTGGCGAAGCGCAGCCTGTCGAGGAAGCTGGAAAACTCCTTCTGCTCCTCCTCCAGGCGGCGCAGCGTCTCGGCACGGTATTCGTCGAACGCCCGGTTGCCGCTGGACGCGGGCTGATGCGCCCCGCCGCTGCACCAGAAGTTCCTCAGGCCAGCCCACGGCGGCGCACCCTGCCACTCGCCGCGTTGCCAGCCGCCACCCTGCATTCCGCCGTAGCGGCCGCATCCCCAGAATCCCATGCGCTTGCTCCACAGTCCGAAGAACAGAAGGGCGAGGCCGATCGGCCACCAGAAGATGAAGGCCAGTACCATCGCCGCGATCCACAGCGGCTTGACGGCATACCAGGAGCGCCAGTGGTCCCACCCCGGTTGCGCCCATCCAGGCTGTCCCCAGCCAGAGCCGGGTCCCCAGGGCGACGCGGTTGCTCCGGGATGACCGTAGGTGCCGTTGTTGGCGGAGCCGGACATAGCGGGCCTCATGTGAATGTAAGTGACATTTACATCATGGGGATGCGCCCGGACAGCGTCAAGGGATATCCGATCAGTCTCCGGTGCCCGCCCCCCCGGCGAGCCCCAGCCCTTGCAGGTAGACCAATACGCCGGCCTCAAGCAGATCCTCCGGCGACATCGGCAGCTTGCGCCGCGACGGGTCGGCGCGGACGAACAGCGACGCGATCCCGTGCGACAGCGCCCAGACATGCAGCGCCACCATCAGCGCCGGTGGGCGCCGCGCCGGCGGCAGGTCCGCAGCGAGCCGTTCCGCTCCCTCGCGCAGGATGGCGAACGCGCGGTCGCCGGCAGCGAGCAGTCCCGGATGGTTGTCGAACGCGATACGCGTCTCGAACATCGCGGCGTAGTAGGCCGGCTCGTCGCGCGCGAACGCCAGATATGCGCGGCCCAGCGCCTCGAACGCGCGCAGCACGTTCGGGCGGCCGCCATCCCATGCCGTCGCCAGCGCCCCGGCAAAGCGCTCGAACCCGCGCAGCGCCACCTCCGCCAGCAGGGCCTCCGCATCGCGGAAATGCCGGTACGGCGCACCCGGACTGACCCCCGCCAGCCGGGCGGCCTCGGCGATGGTGAACCCGGCTGGGCCCTTGTCGGCGATCAGCGACAGCGCCGCCTCGACCAGCGCCTCGCGCAGGTTGCCGTGATGATAGCCCCGACGCTCGAAACCGCCACCGCTCCAGCTCATGTGAGCGAGTTTTACATCCGCCGCCGCGGCATTCCAGCAGCGCAGGTGTGAAGGCTTTCATACCGCTCTGCAGCATTCCGGCTCATAGCGCGCGCGGCGCCGGCGATGGTCGCCGACGCGCTTCGCAAGAGGAGTGCGTGTGATGTTCCCCTTCGCGGCAAAGCCCGACTGGTACGAGAACTACTGGCTGAGCGACCAGCCCCGTCCGCGGCAACGTTCGCTCGCCGGCCACCTGGCACGTTTCGCTGTGGTGGTTGCACTGGTGGTCGGTGGCGGCGCAGTGCTCAGCCATTACCACGGCCACAATGACGGCGGCTATCAGGACTGGGAGCAGGAATGATCCTGTCCGACAGCAACTGGGCGGACCGGCGCGTTTTGACAACGCGCGACGCGCCGGCGCCCGAACCCTGCAACGATTGACGCGTCCGTCGCCTCACCCTCCCATGCGGCGAAAGGGAGGATATCGTGAAGCGCCGGACATTCATGCAGGCGGCCACCGCCGCCGCCCTGCCCACATCCTTTGCCATCGCCCAGCCGGCCGCCGCACGCACATTGCGTTTCGTGCCCCAGGCGAACCTCACGCTGCTGGACCCGATCTTCACCACCGCGCAGCCCTCGGTGAACCACGGCTGGGCGGTCTATGACCTGCTGTTCGGCATCGACGGCCGGTTCCAGGCCCAGCCGCAGATGGCCGCCGGCTATACGCTGTCCGAGGACGGCCGCGTCTACACCATCACGCTGCGCGACGGCCTGAAGTTCCACAACGACGAACCCGTGCGTGCGCAGGACTGTGCGCCGTCGCTCGCCCGCTGGGCGGCGCGCGAGACCATCGGCCAGACCGTCTGGCAGTACGTGGATGAATGCGTGGCGCAGGACGACCGCACACTGCGCATCACGCTGAAGCGGCCGATCGGCATCTTCATCGACGCGATCGCGCGCGGGGGCGCCTCGGTCGCGTTCATCATGCCCGAACACATCGCGAAGACCGACCCGTTCAAGCAGATCCCCGAGACCATCGGCTCCGGTCCCTACCGTTTCGTGCCCGACGAATTCGTGCCAGGCGCGCACGTCGCCTACGCGCGCTTCACGGATTACGCGCCGCGCCAGGAACCGGCCGACTGGATGGCCGGCGGCAAGGTCGCGCATTTCGATCGGATCGAGTGGCGCGTGATCCCCGATTCCGCCACTGCCGCCGCGGCATTGCAGGCCGGCGAGGTCGACTGGTACGAGCAGGTGCAGCCCGACCTCGTGCCGCTGCTGCGGCGCAGTGCCGATATCCATATCGGCTCGCACAACCCGACTGGCTATAATGGCGTGCTGCGCTTCAACCACCTGCATCCGCCGTTCAACAACGTCGCGGTGCGCCGCGCCGTGCTGATGGGCGTGAACCAGGCCGACTACATGGCCTCGGTCACCGGCAGCGATCCCACGGCATACGCGACGTGCAAGTCGATGTTCCCCTGCGGCAGCCGCTACGATGCGCCGGTCGGCGCCGAGGCGATGCAGGGCGACGTGGACAAGGCGCGCGCGATGCTGAAGGCCTCAGGCTACGCCGGCGAGAGGGTGGTGCTGCTCAATCCCACCGACCTGACCACCGTGGGTCCGCTGGGCGACGTGACGCACGACCTGTTGGTGAAGATCGGCATGAACGTCGAGATGGTGGCGACCGACTGGGGCACCGTGGTGCAGCGCCGCGTGTCGCGCGAGCCCGTGGAGAAGGGCGGCTGGTCCATCCTGCACACTTGGGCGCCGTCCACCATCCGCTTCACGCCGGTGGAGCACAGCCAGATCCGCGGCCTCGGCGCCACCGCGTGGTTCGGCTGGTACAAGGACGACGCCATCGAGGTGCTGACGCGCCGCTTCGTCGAAGCCTCCACCGATGCGGAACGCGACGCGACGGTGCTGGAGATCCACCGCCGCGCGTTCGAGATGGTGCCCTGTATCCCACTCGGCACATTCCAGATACGCACCGCCTACCGCAGCAACCTGCAAGGCGTGATCGAGGCCACTGGTCCGTATTTCTGGAACGTGCGCCGGGTGTGACGCCGTCAGCTCAGCTTTTTTTTCATCGCTGGCAACGGCGCATGATAGACGTTCCTCGGTCGGATGCAGATGCCAAGCAATGCTAGAGCCATCATGCAGGAAGCCCCAGCAGAGTCTGGCGCAAGCCGTCTGCGTGCCCTCATGCTGCCGTCGCTGGCGTGGCAACCTGAGCGGGACGCATATCGACCAGGCACTGGGCCTGATCCGTTCGAGTTGGACCGCCAGCTCGCTACGCACGGGATTGACACGGTCCTGATCGATCCGGGAACTGGGCTGCTCAACCCTCTGGCCGCCCGCGGCACCGTGTTGGCGGCACTCGACCCGCTGCGCGCACTGCGCGTTGTGGTGTCGCACCGCCGCGCCGACATCGTCGTGTCGGTATTTGAGAGTGCGGCGCTGCCGCTCAGTCTGCTGCGCAGTATAACGCGGTTCAGAGTCCCTGTGGTGCTGTGGGACCTGGGGCTCGGCGGAGCCTGGCGCCTGCGAGAGCACATCCTCGACTGGGTGGTGCCCCGCGTCCAGGGCATCTTCGTGCTGAGCGCGAGCCAGAAGGACCACATCGAGACCCACTGGGGCCGTCGGCACGGCGTCGAGATCCTGGGCCACAGTATCGACACTGAATTCTTCCGCCCAACGGAGTTCCCGTCGCCCGCTTCGATCCTGGCAGTGGGCGAAGACATCGGCCGGGATTTTGCAACCCTGCTGGCGGCCGCACCTGGCATTGACGCAAGCATCATCCTCAAGACTAGGCGCGTGCCGGCGGGCGAGGCACTGCCGCGCAATGTCACCGTGGTACGGGAAAGGGTCAGCCACTCAGAGCTGAGAAACCTGTACGCAGCCAGCCGTATCGTGGTCGCGCCGCTGCTCCAGACCCTGAACGCCAGCGGCGTGAGCACCATACTTGAGGCCGGGGCGATGGGCCGCGCCCTGGTGGTCAGCGACAACCCGGCAATCCGGGATTTCATCACACCCGGCGAGACGTGTCTCTTGGTACCGCCCGGAGATTCAGTGGCGTTGCAAGCCGCCGTGACCCGGCTGCTGCGCGAACCCGAGACGTGTTTCCAACTCGGCCGGAACGCCCGGCGCTTTGTCGAGCAGCATTGCGCACTGCCGGCTTTCGCCGATCGTTTCGCCAAACTGCTGTGGCGCTATAGCCGGCATGGCAATGGCGGCGGACAATCGGGCTAGGGGCTACACCGGAAGCGGGGCCATCGAGAGCACAATGTCCTTCGAGCGGAAACGCGCGGGCAGCTCCGACGTGAAGTCCCCGGCCGCAACGGAGGCAATGGTGTCCGATCCCCACTCCGGGACGATGAAGATCGTATAGCCAGCCGTCCGCGCCAGGTCGCGTATCAGCGCTGCAAGACTGGTGGCGCTGGGAAGGACTTCAATCAGCAAGGTCGGCCGTTCACGCAAAATGATGTCTCGAGCAGAGTCCAGCAATTTCGCCTCAATCCCTTCGGCGTCAATCTTGACCAGGTCGCGGCCGGCAATCAGGTCTCGAAAAGGTCGACCGCTGACCATGATCTTGCGTTCGCTGGATCGATTGTAGACCTCCACACCCTCTATCAGGTGCGCACCGACCGGGGCGTCGCGCTTCTCGTCGGGAACGTTCAGCGCGACCTCCGCCGGAGCAGAGTCGGGAATAACAGCGACCTCGAGCACCTCGACATGGGCCAGGCCGTTACGCGCGAGATTGCTGCGCAGCACGGCGCTGATGGCTGCGACCGGCTCTGCCACCGTATAGGGAGCAGACGAGTCGCGTGCTCCGAGCACGGTGAACAAGCCGACGTTCCCACCAATCTCAAGAATAGCG
Source organism: Acetobacteraceae bacterium (assembly GCA_035701785.1). Classification (GTDB taxonomy): domain Bacteria; phylum Pseudomonadota; class Alphaproteobacteria; order Acetobacterales; family Acetobacteraceae; genus JAMXLO01. The sequence goes on from DASSRN010000519.1 coordinate 8,863, forward strand.
TGGGCTTTGCGGCAAAGCGCTACCCAAACATCCGCCACCTTTCCCTCGTAGCCCTGTACCCCGAACCAGTAGATAGCATCCATCACCATGGAGTCCGTCGGGCAAAACGTGGTCTGAGGCACGTCGAGCGGTCGGATCTCTGATACCAGCGACGTCAGTCGCCCGCTATACGCCCTCGCCGCAATCTTCAAGATTGTCACGCATACTTTGCGAGGCAGCGAGCCTCTGCGGAAATGGACGACGCCGGCACGGAAAGGTGCGTAAGCAGCGAGGGGAATCGTTCGCGCTATCGCTAGGAGCATCGGGCAACTCCTCACCTGTGCACGCGGATGGTATTACTCGTGCTTCATCGAAACCATTTCGCCACCCGGCAACGACACCTCTCGCATCAGCAGCGCGCGTCCTGCCGTATTCGAGCGTGCGCGGCGTGACGCAGACGGCGCGCACAGGGCGGCGATCCACAATCGGACGAGATCATGAGCCGGCTGGCCCAGCGCCGACCCACCGGCACGTCGGCCATCTCCCTACCCAACCGGTGGATAGATGTCCGCAAGGTCGATGCTGATGCCCGGCGGATCAAGCACGATACTGCCGAGATTGATCACACGGCTGACTATCTCCGCACCGGACCGGGAGTGCAGGATCACCTCCCGCCGCCGGGCGCGCACGATAAGGTAGTGATGGATGCTGGGGACCTTGAAGTAGTCGGCCAGCTTGTCGGCAAGATCGATAGATTGGGTGAAAGGTGACAGTACCTCAACAACAACGACCGGATTTGTCGCGGCGATCGCATCGTCGGGCGCTGGCGGTCCGCAGTTCACTATGGCATCGGGCTCGTAGTCGGTGTCCGCATCGACCTCCACAGTGATGCCATCGGGCAGCGCCTCGCACGGCAGACCGACCTTGCGAATGGCGGCATCCAGAGCTGCCCAGATACGGCTCTTGACCCGCGCATGGACCATCCTCTCAGGCGACATCGCAACCGGCTCGCCCGCGATGCGCTCGTAGCGACCCGGCTTGCCTTCCGTCCAGCGGCGGAACTCTTCGCGGCTGAGATGCACGGCCATGC
>DASSRN010000520.1:0-5742 GCA_035701785.1 Acetobacteraceae bacterium
GAAACGGCCTGCGCGCTGGCGATGGTCGATCTTGCCGTCGTGGTGTGCGAGCCGCAGCCCGCCCGCGCGCTGACCGTTGCGCCGATGCTGAAGCAACTCGCCGATGACGGCATCCCGCACATGCTGTTCATCAACAAGATCGACACGCTGGAGGGCAGCGTCAGCGACACGCTGGCCGCGCTGCAAGGCTTCGCGAAGTCGCCGCTGGTGCTGCGCCAGGTGCCGATCCTGGATGGCGAGGCGGTGACCGGCTACGTCGATGTGGTCAGCGAGCGAGCCTACAAATACCGCAAGGGTCAGGCATCAGAACTGATCCAGGTTCCCTCCGCGATGCAGGACGAAGAGCAGGAGGCGCTGAACAAGCTGGTCGAGGTGCTGGCGGATCATGACGATACGCTGCTCGAGAAGGTGCTGGAGGATGTGAAGCCGACGACGGCGGAGATCTACAGTGACCTGCGCAAGGACCTTGCGGCGGGCGCGGTGATCGAGGTGCTGCTTGGTTCGGCCGACAGCGCCGGCGGTGTGCGCCGGCTGTGGAAGGCGCTGCGCCATGACACGCCGATGGCGGCGGAGACCGCGGCGCGCAAGATGATCGAGCCGGAGGGCCCGCCGATCGCGCAGATCTTCAAGACCGTGCACGCCGGCCACACCGGCAAGCTGTCGTATGCGCGCATCTGGCGCGGTGCGATCAAGGACGGTGCCACGCTTGGCGGCACGCGGCTGGGCGGGATCTATCACATGCCGGGCGGCGAGCTGGCGAAGGTCGCGGAGGCGGGCGAGGGCGACGTGGTCGCGCTGGGCCGGCTGGATGGCGTGCCGACCGGTGCGACGGTGTCGCCTGGTACGACGCCCGAGCAACTGTCGTTCCCCGCGGCGCCGCAGGCAGTCTATTCGCTCGCGATCGCGACGTCCGACCACAAGGACGATGCGAAGCTCAGCGGCGCGCTGCAGAAGCAGCGTGAGGCCGATCCGACCCTGACGATGGAGCAGCAGCAGGACACCAGCGAGACGGTGCTGCACGGCCAGGGCGAGATGCACCTGAACTCCACTGTGGACCGGCTGGCGAAGGACTATGGCCTGAAGGTTGCAACCCACAAGCCGCAGGTCGCGTACAAGGAAACCATCCGTCGTGCGGTGCATGAGCATGGCCGGCTGAAGAAGCAGAGCGGCGGGCACGGGCAGTTTGCCGACGTGAAGATCGACATCGCGCCGCGCCCGCGTGGCGAAGGCTTCGAGTTCGTCGACAAGATTGTCGGCGGCGCGGTGCCGCGCAACTTCATCCCCGCCGTGGCGGAAGCCGCCGAGGAGTCGGCGAAGAAGGGGCCGTATGGATTCCCGGTGGTCGATATCTCGGTGACGCTGGTGGACGGTGGCTTCCACTCGGTGGACAGCTCTGACATGGCGTTCAAGACGGCGACCAGCCTGGCGATGAAGGAGGGGCTGGCGAAGGCCGAACCGATCCTGCTGGAACCGGTGGACCATGTGACGATCAGCGTGCCGAACGAGTTCACCCCGCGCGCGCAGCGGCTGCTGACCGGACGGCGCGGCCAGATCCTCGGCTTCTCGGAGAAGGAAGGCTGGCCTGGTTGGGACGATGTGGTGGCGCTGGTGCCCGAGGCGGAGTTGCACGATCTGATCATCGAACTGCGCTCGCAGACGCTTGGGCTTGGCACGTATCGGCGAAGGTTCGACCACTTGGCGGAATCGCGTGCCGAGGTCAGGCGAGGGGCGGCGTAGATGCGGCTGTTCGATCTGACCGGCAAGGTGGCGCTGGTCACCGGCGGGAATGGCGGCCTCGGTCTGGCGATGGCGCAGGGCATGGCGTCGTGCGGTGCGTCGATCGCGATCGCCGGGCGCAATGTCGACAAGTCAGGGCCGGCGCTCGGGGCGCTGCGTGAGCTTGGTGCGAAGTGCGTGTTCATCGCCGGCGACGTGACGCAGAAGGCGGCGTGCGTGAAGCTGGTCGCCGACACGGTGGCGGAGTTCGGCCGGCTGGATATCCTGGTGAACAACGCCGGCACGTCGATCCGCAAGATGCCGCAGGACTATACCGAGGAGGAGTGGCACCTGGTGATGGACACCAACCTTACCAGTGCTTTCCTTTGTTCGCAGGCGGCTTATGCGCCCATGAAGGCGCAGGGCGGCGGCAAGATGATCAATACCGGGTCGATGATGTCGCTGTTCGGTGCGCCGTATGCGACGCCCTATGCGTCGAGCAAGGGCGGCATCGTGCAGATGACGCGGGCGTTGGCGACCGCGTGGGCGAAGGACAACATCCAGGTGAATGCGGTGCTGCCGGGATGGATCGATACCGACCTGACGCGGCGCGCGCGGCAGGAGGTGCCGGGGCTGCATGAGCGGGTGGAGAACCGCACGCCGGCGGCGCGCTGGGGCGTGCCGCATGACATGGCAGGGGTCGCGGCGTTTCTTGCGAGTCCGGCGTCGGATTTCGTGACGGGGGCGGCGATCCCTGTGGATGGGGGATATTCGATCGGGATGTGAGGCGGGGCGAGGAAGAAAGCAAGAAAGCAAGTCATACACAGAGATTCACAAAGTGCACACAGAGTTCGACAGAGAAGAAAATGGCGCTTCGCGCGGGACTCGGCAATGGTCGGTGCGAAATCCTGATCTCCTCATGTGAAATTCTGTGTATGCCTTGGTTCTTGTTTCACGCCCAGTCGAGCGAGCGCCCGACAGCCTTCCGCCACGACTTGACCAGTGACGCGCGGTGCTCGCCGGGCATCGCCGGCGTCCAGGTGTGCGTCACGCCCCAGTTGCCGCGGAGGTCCTCAAGGTCCTCCCAGAAGCCGACGGCGAGGCCGGCGGCGTAGGCAGCGCCGAGTGCGGTGGTCTCGATGGTGCGTGGCCGCAGCACCGGAACGTCGAGGATGTCGGCCTGGAACTGCATCAGCAGCGCGTTCGGCACCATGCCGCCATCGACGCGCAGCGTGCTGATGGGAATGCCCGAATCGCGCTGCATGGCCTCGATCACGTCGAGCGTCTGGTACGCAGTCGCCTCGAGCGCGGCGCGCGCGATGTGGCCGGCGGAGGCATAGCGCGTGAGGCCGGCAATGATGCCGCGCGCGTCGGCGCGCCAGTAGGGTGCGTAGAGGCCGGAGAAAGCGGGCACGAAATACACGTCGCCGTTGTCCGGTACCGAGGTGGCGAGCGTTTCGACCTCGGCGCTGCTGCGGATCAGGCCCAGGTTGTCACGCAGCCACTGCACCAGCGCGCCGGTGACGGCAATCGAACCCTCCAGTGCATAGCTGGGTTTTTGCTCACCGAGCTGCCACGCCACGGTGGTGACGAGGCCGCTGGTGGACGGCACGGGTGCGTCGCCGGTGTTCATCAGCAGGAAGCAGCCGGTACCATAGGTGTTCTTCGCCTCGCCGGCGGTGAAGCAGGCCTGGCCCATCAGCGCCGCCTGCTGGTCGCCCAGGATGCCGGCGATCGGCACGCCTTCTGTTGCGCCGTATACGCTGGATGACGGCACGATCTCAGGCAGCACCGCGCGCGGGATGTCGAACGCGGCGAGCAGCGCATCGTCCCAGGCCAGCGTGGCGAGGCTCATCAACTGCGTGCGGCTGGCGTTGGTGACATCGGTGATGTGCCGGCCGGTGAAGTGCCACAGCAGCCAGCTGTCGATGGTGCCGAAAGCGAGGTCGCCTGCTGCGGCGCGGCGTCGCGCGTCGGGCACGTTGTCGAGCAGCCAGCGCAGCTTGAGCGCGGAGAAGTAGCTGGCCAGCGGCAGCCCGGTCTGCGCGCGGAAGCGATCCTGGCCGCCGTCGCGCGCAAAATCCGCCACCAGCGGATCGACGCGGGTGTCCTGCCACACGAGAGCATTGTGCACTGGCTGGCCGGTGGCGCGATCCCACAGCAGCGTCGTTTCGCGCTGGTTGGTGATGCCGATCGCGGCGAGGTCACGATGCGTGAGGCCGGCGCTGCGCAGCGCGGTGGTCATCACTGACTGGGTATTGCGCCAGATCTCCAGCGGGTCGTGCTCCACCCAGCCGGGCAGGGGGTAGATCTGTCGGTGCTCCATCTGCGCGCTGGTGATGGTCTCGCCGCTGCGGTCGAACACGATGAAGCGTGTGCTGGTGGTGCCCTGGTCAATCGCGCCGATGGTGCGGGTCATGGGTTGCGGAGCATGGCGCGACAGGCATTGATAGGCAAACGATGCAGCAATGGAGCTACTCGATGCCAGACCGCTTTACCGACCGCGTCGCCATCGTCACCGGCGGTGCGTCCGGCATCGGCGCCGGCATTGCTGCGCGGCTGATGGCGGAAGGCGCGCGGGTCAGCCTGTGGGATCGCGAAGTGGTGGCGCTGGAGGGGGCGGCTGCGCCGCATAAGGCGAGGGTCGATGTGACCGATGCTGATGCGGTGGGACGCGCCGCTGCCGAGACTGCTGCGGCACTTGGCCGGATCGACATCCTGGTCGCGTCTGCCGGCATCACCGGGCCTGTCGCATCGGTGTGGGACTATCCGGTCGCCGAATGGGACCGGGTGATCGATGTCAACCTCAATGGCGTGTTCTACTGCAACCGCGCGGTAGTGCCGCACATGCTGCGCAACGGCTATGGCCGCATCGTCAACATCGCCTCGATCGCCGGCAAGGAGGGCAACCCGAACGCGGCAGCGTATTCGGCGTCGAAGGCCGGCGTCATCGGGCTGACCAAGTCACTCGGCAAGGAACTCGCGAATAGCGACATCCGGGTCAACTGCGTCACGCCGGCCGCGGTGCGCACGCCGCTGTTTTCGCAGATGACGCAGCAGCACATCGACTTCATGCTGTCGAAGATCCCGCTGGGGCGGTTCGGCGAGATCGACGAGATCGCCGCGCTGGTGTGCTGGCTGGCGAGCGAGGAATGCAGCTTCTCAACCGGCGGCGTGTTCGACATCTCCGGCGGCCGCGCGACCTACTGAACAGGGGCACAGCACATGGACAACGAGACGCTCGCCTTCACGCCTGCGGTGCGGCTGGCGGAGATGATCCGGCAGAAGCAGCTTTCGCCGGTCGAGCTGATGACCGCGCTGCTGGCGCGCATCGAGGCGCTGGATCCGCGCGTCAACGCCTTCGCCCATCTCGCCGGCGATGCGGCGATGGATGCGGCGAAGCGTGCCGAACGGGTGCTGATGCAGGGCGGCCGCATCGGCCGGCTGCACGGCATCCCGGTGACCATCAAGGACCTGGCGATCACGCGCGGCATGCCGACGCAGATGGGCAGCCACATCTTCGCCGGCAATCAGCCGACCGAGGACACGCCGATCGTGCCGCGCCTGCGCGACGAAGGCGCGATCATCCTGGGCAAGACCACGACATCGGAGTTCGGCTGGACCGGCGTCAGCCGCTCGCCACTGACCGGCATCACGCACAATCCGTGGAAGCACGGCTACAACGCCGGCGCCTCGTCCGCCGGCGCGGGTGCTGCGGCGGCGGCCGGGTTCGGGCCGCTGCACCAGGGCAGCGACGGCGCGGGGTCGATCCGCATGCCGTCGCACTTCTGCGGCGTGTTCGGGCTGAAGCCGACCTTCGGCCGCGTGCCGTATTATCCGGTCGGCGCCGGCGACTACACCTCGCACATGGGGCCGATGACGCGCACCGTCGCCGACAGCGCGCTGTTCCTGCATGTGATGGCGGGACCGCATCCGCTCGATTACACGACGCTGGAGGCAGGACCTGCCGACTATCCCGGCCGGCTGCACGAAGGCATCCGTGGCAAGCGCATCGCCTACAGCGCC
>DASSRN010000521.1:0-3100 GCA_035701785.1 Acetobacteraceae bacterium
CACAGTCCTGTGCGCCGGACGCGCGCAATGCCCGACACGGATGACGTCGAGGATGCTGGGCGGTTGCTGGTGGAAGCCGCCTGCCCGCTGATTCTTGCCGGGCAAGGCGTGTTGTACGCCGAGGCGAGCGATGATCTGGTGCGGCTCGCGGAGCTGTTGCAAAGCCCCGTGATGACGACGGTGGATGGCAAGAGCGCGTTCCCCGAGGACCACGCGTTAGCGCTGGGTTCAGGTGGCAACGGGTTTACCGGTCACGGAGCGCATTTCCTGTATTCGCGCGCTGATCTGATCCTGGCGATCGGTACAGGGCTTAATCGGCATCCGCTGACCACGCCGCCGCTGCCGAGCGGCGTTCGGATCATTCACGCGACGAACGACACGCGCGATCTCCACAAGAGCTACGAGACGGACGTGGCGCTGCTGGGCGATGCGAAGCTGACCTTGGCGGCGCTGGCCGAGGCTGTAAAGGAACGTCTTGGCGGCCGGCTTCTCAATCGATCGCCGGCCGAAGAGATCGCGGCGAAGCGCGATGCATGGCTGGCGCGCTGGCAGGCCAAACTGACCTCGGCCGAGACACCGATCACGCCCTATCGCGTAATCAACGAATTCATGCGTGTGATCGATCCCGCCGAGGCAATTGTCACACATGATTCCGGGAGTCCACGCGAACAGTTGCTGCCATTCTATTGAGCCACGCGGCCGCGTTCGTACCTTGGATGGGGGAAGTCGCATCAGCTCGGCACCGGCCTTGGTTTGACGATTGGCGCAAAGGTCGCGGCACCAGAAAAATTCTGCGTCAACTTCATGGGCGATGCGGCGTTCGGCATGACCGGCCTGGACTTCGAGACCGCGGTGCGGTGTGGCGTGCCGATCTGCACCATTGTTCTGAACAACTCGACGATGGCGATCGAGATCCCGCACATGAAGCTGTCGCACGAGAAGCACAACGCGCGCGATCTCGGTGGCAGTTACGCCAACCTGGCGCGCGATCTCGGCGGCTGGAGCGAGCGGGTCGAGGATCCGTCGCAGATCGGCGAGGCGATCCTGCGGGCGCGGCGGCAGACGCAAGAGGGCCGGGCGTGCCTGCTCGAATTCATCACCAGTCAGGAGACGGCGTTCTCGCGACGCGAGGCGTGATGGAGGAAGCTGAAGCGCTGGAGCGCACCGCGGAGTGGCGGCTGCGGAAGGTGGACGCGGACCCGTCCGATGCCGCCAGCCGCGCCGCAGCCGCGCTGTTGGAAAGGCTGGCGGCGGATGTACGCCGGCTCGGGGGTTGTGCGGTGTCCCGCGAATACGCAGCAATCTGCAACTGGCTCGGTGAGTCGGGAGAGATCGCCGACTTCATGGATATGGCGCAGGACTATCGCGCGCGGATCGGTGTGGACCGCTCACCGGAGAACGGCGAAGCCTATCTCCGCGCGCTTATCGGCCTGGCGAAACAGGGCTTCGGCGCCGTCTAGCGCCGAACCGGCGCTAGCTGGTTTTGGTGTGCGACATCGCCTTGTGCGAAGGCGCGGGCTTCGCGCTGGTCTTGGTCACTGCTGCCTTGCCGCCGCACGGCTTCGCCTCATACGGCGTGCCGCAATTGTTCGGCGACAGCGGCATTTTCCCGGGATCTACGTTGCTGCTGGGCTGCGCGCTCGCGGCGAGGGCGAAGAAGGCGGACAACAAAAGCGGAACCATGACGCGCATTGATGTCTCCAGAAGCCGAAAACGCGTGCGGTATATCAAATTGTGAGCACATGATCTACTCTTGTGTGATAGCCGAACTGAATTCCGCCACTCAATTGCAGGCCGGTGACACAGGCCGGATGCCGTCAGAAAAAGAACGCTGGCTTGAAGCACACCGGTTCGCCGCGCCAGAGCCACAGCACTGCCTTGCCGGTGATATTCTCCTTGGTCGTGGTGAGTGCCCAGGACGGTACGTCGTGCCAAGCGCTGCCATAGAACACCTGGTAGTGGTCACCGGCGGTGCGCCACTGGTTATCATCGAGGAATATCGTGTCCTGGCCATCGCAGCACTCGCCGCCGCGCTCGTTCCGCTGCGTCTGAAGCCACTGCGTGTACTGACCGGTACTGTCGTGGCCGCGTACCGTGGCGGGTAGTGCCGAAATCCCAAGCACGCCGCACAACAGCAATGGAATCGGACGGAACATTGCGAAACCTGCATGAGGTTGTCGGGATATGGAATGGCCGGTGCGCCGTGGCGTTCCAGTCGCCGGGGTTCATAGCTTCGTGCCTGCAAGGCCCGACGGCACCAGTCGTCAATATGCTTGCACGCCTGGCCGATACGCCTGTATAGACAGCAGTCAATCGGGATCGGGGAGGGTCAGGATGGCTCGTGCCACCGCCAAAAGACCGGCGAAGGCGAAGGCGAAGCAGGCCAAGGCGCCAGCGAGGCGCCAGCCGGACTGGGGCAGCCTGAAGGTCGCCTGGCCGCAGCCGAAGCAGGCCATCTCGTTGCGCATCGACCAGGATATTCTCATCTGGTTTCGCGAGCGCGGTCCGGGCTATCAGACCCGGATGAACGCCGTGCTACGGGCGTTCGTCGACGCCCAGCAGGGCAGGCGCTGACCAGGAGGGAGCCATGTCGAACATCACCGAAATCGCCAGGCAGTTCTTCGAGGCGTGCGAGGCGGGGCGCGGCTGGGACGTCTGCCGCGCCTGGTGCAAACCCGACGCCAGCTTTGCCGCACAGGCCGAACCGCTGGCCGACGTGCGTACGCTGAAGGACTACTGCGATTGGATGAAGGGCCTGCTGACCTTCATGCCGGATGGCCGCTACGAGCTGAAATCGTTCGCGACCGATGAGCAGCGCAGCAATGTCGCCGCGTACGCGGTGTTCCACGCCACCCACTCGGGTCAGGGCGGGCCCGTTCCGCCGACCGGCAAGAGCACCTCGACGGACTACGTCTATGTCATGTTTTTCGATGGGGACCGGATCAGGCACATGACCAAGATCTGGCACGCCGGGCTGGCGATGAAGGAGCTTGGCTGGGCCTAGCCGACTTCTCCTCAGTGGCCCGCGGGGGCGGGCCCGCCGAGCTTCACCTTGCGCAGGGTGAGGGCCAGCGGGATGGCCGCGAGCGAGATCAGCGTC
>DASSRN010000522.1:0-10203 GCA_035701785.1 Acetobacteraceae bacterium
CTTCGTCACCTGCTACCTGTGCAGCCGGGCGGCGATACAGTCGTTCGGGCAAGGCGGCCGCATCGTCAACATCGCCGCCCGTCCTGGGGTGGAGCCGCGCAGCGGCGCCGGGATGGCACCGTATGCCGCGAGCAAAGCAGCAGTGGCAGCGTTCACCCAATCGTTAGCAGCCGAGGTGGCGGGCCGGGGCATCCTGGTAAACGCCGTGGCGCCCTCGATCATCGACACGCCAGCAAATCGCTCCGCCATGCCGAAGGCGGACCACGCCGAATGGCCCAAGCCGGCGGAGATCGCCGAAACGATCCTGTTCCTGGCGTCCGCGGCCAATAAAGTGACGACCGGTGCGGTCGTACCGGTGCCTGGGCGAACCTGATCAGGCTTGCGCCAAATATTCCATCGCGGCATTAATGCCGCCCTTGCCATGCGGAACGCCGTTGATGCGGAGCGCCATCTCGACCGCGGCCAGCGTGCCCAGCACCATTGGCTCGTTCAGGTCGCCCAGATGGCCGATTCGGAACACCTTGCCGCCTAGTTTGCCCAGTCCGCCACCGAGTGAGACGTTGAATTGCTGCCGCGTCGTGCGTCGGATCGCTTCGGCGTCATGCCCCTCGGGCATCAGGATTGCGGTCACCGAATTCGAGTAGCGTCCCGGGTTGGTGCAGAACAGCCGCGGCCCGTTATTGCCCGACCAGACCTGCACGGCCCGCCGCACCGCCTCGCCCAGCCGGTGATGGCGGTCGAACACGTTGGGCAGCCCCTCCTCCTCGAGCAACCGCAGCGACTCCTGCAGGCCGTAGAAGATGTTCACCGGAATGGTGCCAACAAAACTCGGCGGATTGCGGTTCAGCATCGCCGTCCAGTCGAAATAATAGCGACCGAGTCTGGCGCCAGCATGCGCGGCCAGGGCCTTGGGCGAAACCGCGGTGAAGCTCATGCCCGTCGGCAGCATCAAGCCCTTCTGGCTGCCGCCGACCACGGTATCGATTCCCCACTCATTCATGCGGAAGTCGAGCGACCCCAGCGAGGAGATCGTGTCGACCAGCAACAGCGCGGGATGGCCGATGGCGTCGATCGCGGCGCGCACCTCGGGAACCGGGATGAACATCCCGGTCGCGGTCTCGTTGTGCACCACGCAGACTGCCTTGATCGCGTGCCGCGCATCCTCGACCAGCGCTGCCCGGACCGCGCCGATATCGACGCCATGCCGCCAGTCGGCGGTGACCATTTGGACCTCGACGCCGAGAGCACGGGCCATCTTTGCCCACTCGTCGGAGAAGTAGCCTGATTCGAGCACCAGGATGGTGTCGCCCGGCGAAAGCAGGTTGGTGAGTGACGCCTCCCAAGCCCCGTGCCCGGAGCTTGCATACATGAACAGCCGGTGGTCGGTACGCAGAACGCGCTTGACGCCCTCGAAGCAGGCGTCGAACACCTTGCGGAAATCCGGGTCATGGAAGTCGATCGACGGCCGGTCCATGGCGCGCAGCACGCTGTCCGGGATGTTGGTCGGCCCCGGATTGGCGAAGAAGTGCCGGCCGCGGGGCTTCGAGACAGTGCTGGTCATGCGCTCAACCTCATGTGGCGGCGCTTCATCCCGCAAAGCCCTGGACGGGTAAAGCAACAACTTTTCGGCACCGCTATGCGCGGAACGGGATCGTCAGAGGAACGTCTCGGCTGTGGCGCGGGCCTTCACAGCATCGGCCTGCCGGCGGATCGTAGCGAGTTCGTGACGCTCTTTCCGCGCCAGGTTGCGGTACGGCATGGCCATCCGACGATTGCGCGCGAAGCGTGAGCGATGCCGCGCCAGAAAATCCCAGTATAGCGTGGTGAACGGGCAGGCATCATCGCCGGTCGCCTTGTGCGGGTCGTAGCGGCAGTGCCGGCAATGATCGCTCATCCGGTTGATGTAGTTGCCGGAAGCGGCATAGGGCTTGGTGCCGACCACACCGCCATCGGCGTGCTGGCTCATGCCCAGCGCATTGGGCAGGGATACCCAGTCGATGGCATCCCAGAACATCGAGATATGCCAGCGGTGCACGTCGTACGGCCGCACGCCGAGTAGCAGGCAGAATTGGCCCAGCACCATCAATCGTTCGATGTGGTGGGCATAGGCATGGTCGAGCGTATGGCCGATCGCCTCGGCCATGCAGCGCATGTCGGTGGCGCCCGTCCAATAGAACCGCGGCACCGGCAGGTCGGCATCGAGCACGTTGCGATCAGCGTAGTCCGGCATGTGCTGCCAATAGGTCGTGCGGACAAATTCGCGCCAGCCGATGATCTGGCGCACGAAGCCTTCCAGCGAGTTTAGCGGCACGCCGCGTTGACCGAGCGCGGCATCGACCACCTCGCGCGGGTGCAACAGATGCAGGTTGAGCAGGCCCGAGAGGCGGGAGTGGAAGAGGAAAGGCTCGCCGCCGTGCATCGCATCCTGGTGTCGGCCGAACGACGCCAGGCGATGCCGCACGAAGTCCCGCAGCGCGGTCTGCGCATGAGCTCGGGACACCGGCAGATCGAAGTGGTCCAGTCGTCCGGGATTGTCGGGGAACTCGCGCTGGACCAGGGCGGTGACTGCCCGGGTCGTTTCGTCGGGCTTGAAAGACGGTAGCGGCGGGACGAGTGGCGGTCCCTTGCGGCCGAATGACTCGCGGTTCTCGGCATCGAGGTTCCATCTGCCGCCGACCGGATCGCCGTCCTCGAGCAGGATGTCGAGCTGCTGGCGCATGAAGCGATAGAAGGTCTCAAGCACCGGCTGCCGGTGTCGGGACGTGAATTCAGCAAGGACGTCCGGCGTACACAGGAAGTGCCGGTCGGCACGGAATTCGATCGGCAGATCCAGCGCAGCGAGCGCGTTGCGCACGCGCCAGTCACCAGGCTCGAGCAGAGTGATCTGCTGTGGTTTCAACCGCTTCGCCTGATGCTGCAGTTCGGCGGGCAGGCTTCCGCGATTGGCGTGGTCATTCAGCGCGCTGTACTCGACGCGCCGGCCGGCTGCGCGCTGTTCATCGCGGAAGTGGCGCATCGCGGCGAAGAAGAATGCAAGACGCCGGCGGTGCTGCGGGATGTAGGCCGCTTCCTCGCGCACCTCCATCTGCAGGATCGCGTCCTGCGTGCGATCGAAGCCGTCGAACGCCGCGGATCGACCGTCGAGCTGATCACCCAGCACCACCACGAGATTGCGCAAGCGGCGCGCGGCCGTCACGCTTCCTCGCCGTCCTGCATCATGACGGCAACGCGTCGCTGTGCGGATCGCAGCAGGTCGGGTATCGCGGCAGTCTCGGGCATGTTGCGCCAGTATTTCTTGGGCATGTGCAGACGCATCGCTTGGGGATTGGCACGGGCAGGGTTGAACACGCTTTCGTAGTAGCCACGCCAGCCTGCCTCGAACGCATCGTCTGGCGGCACGTCGCATCGCCGCCCGGGTGGTCCACACACCAACTTCTCGCGATCCCAGTGGAGCGAGCCCCGCGGTGTGATGATCGACCACACCAGCGCACCGAAGCGGTCGATGAAGAATTGCGCAGCAGCGGCCAGGATGTGGTGCTCCGGTTCGAACCAGGCCACGAGGTGTCCGTCGCCGGCGTCGCGGAAGCGCAGAAAGGCGTGCATTTTGTGGATGTCGCGCTGCACCGCTTGGCTCAACCGTTGGAGACGATGCACCAGCGGATCGCTGGCAACCTCGAGCAAGGCGCGCTCGCCGCGATGCACACGCCAGACTAGCTGGTAGAGCAGCGCATAGCGCTCCGGGTTACTGTGGCACGCGACGCGCTCGATCAGCTCCACGACGGCGCGAGGCAGAACCAGCGGCGTGCCATCGCCATCCGGTGCCGCTCCGACCAGCGATGCCTCTTCACCCCACGTCACGTGATCCGGTGGAACGTCGCGCGCGATCAGCAGCCGCACGGCGCGCCGGAAGCCGTCGACATCGGCGCGAGGGCCGACTTCTACGTGCTGACGTGGCACGCGAACAGGTCCGCCTGCGGCGATGGCCGCAGCCGCTGTCGAAGATCGGCCCGGTCCGTCAGTCGCACGGGACGATGATCCGGTGTGACCAGGAAAGGCAGCGCGCGCCGCAGCCCGGTGGTCAACCGCGCCACGTCGGCCAGCCGCAGCGTGGTGTGCCGACGCGCCAGCACGATGCGATCGACGGCGCGCCGGCCGAGACCCGGCACACGCAGCAGCAGCCCTCGTTCGGCGACGTTGATGTCGGCGGGAAACTGGTGACGGTTGCGCAGCGCCCAGGCAAGTTTCGGGTCGATGTCGAGATCGAGCATGCCTTCGGTACAGCTCGATGCGATCTCGTGAGCAGCGAAGCCGTAGTGCCGCAGCAGCCAGTCGGCTTGATACAGGCGATGCTCGCGCTGCAGCGGCGGCGGCTTGAGCGGCAGCACGCGGCTGGCATCCGGTATCGGGCTGAAAGCCGAGTAGTAGACGCGGCTCAATGCGAAGTCGCGATACAACGCATTGCTCGTGGTGATCATGTCGGCATCCGTGGTCGCGTCGGCGCCGACGATCACCTGCGTGCTCTGACCCGCCGGAGAGAATGTCTTTCGCGCATCGCGAGCCGCGTCAATGCGATAACGCATCTGACGCATGGCGGAGCGGATAGTCACGCCGCGCTTTTCAGGCGCAAAGGCCTGGAGACTTTGCTCGGTCGGCAGCTCGATGTTGATCGACAGCCGGTCGGCCCACAGCCCCGCCTCAGCAATCAGTTCCTGGCTTGCTTCAGGAATGGTCTTCAGATGGATGTAACCGACAAAGCCGTGGTCCTGGCGCAGCGTCTTCGCCACCAGGACAAGCTGCTCCATCGTGTAGTCAGCCGATCGAATGATGCCCGAGGACAGGAACAGCCCCTCGATATAGTTACGCCTGTAAAAGCCAAGTGTCAGCTGTACCACGTCCTCGACGCGGAACCGGGCGCGGGGAACGTTGGAGGAGCGCCGGTTGATGCAATACGCGCAGTCGAAGCGGCAGTAGTTGGTGAGCAGAATCTTCAGCAGCGACACGCAGCGGCCATCCGGAGTGTAGGCATGACAGATGCCGTTGCTCGTGGAACCCAGGCCCTGCGTGCCAGCCGAGCGCTTCGGCGCGCCCGAGGAGGCACAGGACGCGTCGTATTTGGCCGCATCGGCCAGGAGGCGCAGCTTGCGTGTGAGCTTGTCGTCCATTTGTGTGTTCTGTATATGTTCTAGAGCGCGACAAAGCAAGCTGGACGGGGGGATGCCCGATGATCACATTGGCGCGCCGCTTGCTACGCCTGAATGGCCAGCCGGGATTTCCGTTCCATGAAACACATCGCGGTTCTCACGAGTGGCGGCGATGCCCCTGGAATGAACGCAGCGATTCGCGCCATTGCGCGCAGCGCGCTTGATCAGGGCATGACAGTGTATGGCGTCCGCCAGGGTTGGCAGGGATTGGTGGACGGGCAGATCCGCCAACTGAGTGCGCGTGACGTGGGCGGCATCATCCAGGTCGGCGGCACGTTCCTGGGCAGCGCGCGATCGGCCGACTTCCGTGAGGAGGCCGGCCGGTCGAAGGCATTGCGGAACCTCGCCCAGTTCGGCATCGACGGCGTGGTGGTCATCGGCGGCAACGGGTCGCAGACCGGAGCGCACATGCTCAGCGGGCTAGGGGTGCATGTGGTCGGTGTTGCATCCACCATCGACAACGACCTTCTCGGCACCGACATCTCAATCGGCTGCGACACTGCAATAAACGTAACACTCGGTGCGATCGATCATCTGCGCACCACCGGCTCGTCGCACAACCGTGCCTTCCTGGTCGAGACCATGGGGCGCGACTGCGGATATCTGGCGATGATGGCCGGTCTGGCCGGCGGCGCGGAGGTCATTTCGACGCCCGAATCCGAGGTGCCGGCCGACGAGATCGCCGAAAGGCTGCGGGCCGCCTACGAACGCGGAAAGACGCACGCGATCGTGGTGATAGCCGAGGGCGTGAAGGAGAATGCGGCGAAGATCCTGGCGTATTTCGAAGCCAACAAGCAGCGGACCGGGTTTGAACTGCGTGCCACGACACTGGGCCACGTGGTGCGCGGCGCGCCGCCCAGCGCGTTCGATCGCATCCTGGCAAGCCGGCTTGGTGTCAATGCGGTCAGATGCTTCGCCGATCGCGAGACCGGTGTACTGGTCGGCTGGCAGAAGAACGAGGCGACGCGTACGCCGCTTGCCGACATCGTCGGGCGAACCAAGGCGGTCGATACCGAACTGGTGGAGCTTGCGCGGATGCTGGCAAGGTAAGGTGCGTACTGACGCGCCTGCTCAGAACACCTTGCGGCGCCGCCATTTGCGTGGGTTGTCGGACGGGAACGCAAGCCCGCTCACCGACTGGCGCAGGTTGACCAGCAGCTTCGCCATCTCGATCGCGCAGCCGTAGCCTTCCAGCACCGGCACCTCCCAGCCCATCGCATGGAGCCGCTTCTCCAGGTGCGGGCGCATCCAGAATGCGGCCGAGCAGCCGAGGATGATGACCTCGGCGCCATCGTCTTCGATCGCTGCGACTGCCTCGGTCACCGAACGCTCGAGCATCTCCGATCGCTCGCCCCGTTCGGCCTGCGCCTTCTCCGCCTGGATCGGCCGTGCGTTCAGGTTGGTGGGGCGCGGCAGCGGCGTGTCGGTGCAGCGGATCGAGGCACACGCCGCAGTGAACCGGTACTGCACCACCAGATTGTAGTAGTGCATGTTGTGCACTTCGGAGATGTCGATGACGCTGAACTTGTTGCCCAGCATCCTCGCGATGTGCATCTGCGCATGCGCGCAGCCGGTCACTGGGATGTTGTAGCGCCGGCCGATCTCGCGCGCCTCGGTCACGCCAGGATCGCCGCCGCCTAGCAGCACGATCGCATCGTAACGCCCGCTCTCGCAGGCCTCACGCACGATCGGCAGCCGTGCCGCGCCGACGATCGCGAACTCCTCGCGCGTCTCGACATAGGAATCGCCCTGTGGCGCCGCCGGTCCCGGATGCAGATCCCACTCGACGTCGGCCAGCAAATGCGCGACGTCGACGTGGTTCATGAGCAGCGCCTCCTTCGACCGGTCGGTCGGCGGGCGCGTGTGCCGCGACGTCTCCGACAACGTGAAGGCCTGCACCAGCAGCAGTCGCGTCATGGGGCGTGCGTTCAGGGATCGATGCGCGCGGTGGCGCTGCCGCTGGCGACCTCTTTGCCGTCCTGGTTGGTGGTGGACAGTGCAAGGTCGACGAAGTGCTGGCCGCCTTCCTCGCGAAGCGCGGTCACTGTCGCCTTCGCGTCGAGATCGTCACCCGGCCACACCTGGTTGGTGAAGCGCACGCCGAACTTCGTCAGCCGTCCGTCGCCGACATAGTTGGTCAGCATCTTGCCGGTCAGCCCCATCGTCAGCATCCCGTGCGCGAACACGCTCGGATAGCCAGCCTTCTGCGTCACGTACACTTCGTCTGCATGCAGCGGATTGTAGTCGCCCGAAACGCCGCAGTACATCGTGATCTGCGTCCGCGTCAGGTTCTCGACCACCTTCTCGGAATGTGTGTCGCCGACCTTAAGTTGGCTTGCTTTCAGTGTCATGCGCGCCTCCTCAGGCCTTGCTGTCCACGGGACGCTCGGTGGTCACGCCGACGCTGCGTGCGGTGACCACCAACTCGCCCTTTTGGTCGCGATATTCCGTAATGCGTTCGCGGAAGGTCAGCTTGCCGGCGCGCTTGCTCTCACGCTCCCAGGTGTTGCCGGGCTTGGTCTCCACCGTCAGCACGTCGCCCGGACGCAAGGGCCGGTGATATTCGAAATGCTGTTCGGCGTGGAGCCCTCCGCCGCCTGACGGTCGGTTCTGCACCCCGCTCGGAGTCTTGCCTGAGCCGAACCATGGCTGACCGGGCCGCCAGCGCAGCGGATAGTCAGGGTCGAACTGCGCCACAGCCTGTGGGAAGGTCGGTGGCGCGATGATGCCGCCGACCTCGCTCTTCATCGCTGCCTCGGCGTCCTGGTACACCGGGTTGGTATCGCCGACGGCGCGGGCGAACAGCATGATATGCCCCGCCTCGACCGGGAACGTGATCTTCGCCAAGGGTTTCCTCCGAAGCTAACGCCTGCGGAAATCTAGCCCGCCCGATTGCCGCCGCACAACGCTGCGCGGCATAGTGCACGCTATGCGACGCTCCGTTCGCCGCCTTGCGCGGTCCCGCATCCGCGCCGATCTCGATGCCACCGCAGTGCCGATCTGGCGACCGCCGCACACCGCGAGCGCCGATGTCACATCGCTGTATTTCGTGCAGTCGCCGGGACGCCTGCCTCGCGGGCGACGCGTTTACGCGATTGGCGACATCCACGGGTGTCTCGCAGAGCTTCGCTCGCTGCACAGCGCCATCAAGGACGACCTCGCCCGACGACCCGTCGCATCGGCGGTGCTGATCCATCTTGGCGACTACATCGATTTCGGACCTGACAGTGCGGGCGCGCTGGAACTCCTGGCCGCCGGCACACCGATCGCCGGATTGCCGACAATCAACCTGATGGGCGACCACGAACGGACAGCGCTGGATGCGCTGGCGGGCGATAACGCTGCCGCCACCGACTGGCTGCATATCGGTGGCCAGGCCGCACTGGACAGTTGGCAGGTGCCAAAGGATGTGCCGCGCAGCAGTTGGCGCGCGTTTGTTCCGGATGCACATCTGAAGCTTCTGGCTGCGTTATCGACTGAACATCGCGAGGGCGACTATCTGTTCGTTCACGCCGGCATTCGCCCGGGCGTGCCGCTGACCGGGCAGGCGGACGACGACAGGCTCGGCATCCGTCAGAGCTTCCTGGCCAGCGAGCAGGACTTCGGGGCGATCATCGTGCATGGTCACTCGACAAGCCCCTCGCCGACGATCAGGCCGAATCGCGTCGGCATCGATACCGGGGCAGGCAATGGCGGCCGGCTCACCTGTGCGGTGTTCGAAGACGATGCTGTTGCCTTCTTCGCTGCGTAACTCCCCGGCATCTACAGGACGACCCGAATTCTGTATATTCGATCGAGTGGCGACACTGTCCAGTGGACGGAATTGGATCAGGCAGTCATCGCGCTGACCGACGTACGGATCCCGTGGCGCGCATCGCGTCGCCGCGCCCGCCGGCTCGCGCCGGTGCTGCTCATCTCGCTCTGGCTGCACCTCACGCTGCTTGCGTTTATCCTGGTCACAGTCCGTTACGATCGACCCAAAGAGGGATTGCCACCGCCCTCCACTGTGTCGATGCTGTTCGACGGGCAGCCGGACACGCCAAGTGCGCCCACTCCCGGTGACCTGCCAGTTGCCAATATCCCGCCTCCGACGATCACCACGACCCCAACACCGGACATTCCGCCCGTTGAGCAGCCCACCGCGCCGCTTCCAGAGAGCCCTCCAACTCCACCGGCCCCGCAAGCTGAACCAGCGCCTGCCCCGCTGAAAATTCCGCTGCCACCCGTGCCGCCCTCAAGGACAGCCGAGCTTCCAGCGCCGCCACCGGCACTGGCCATGGTGATCCCCCCGCCGAGGCCAACACCCGCGCTGCGACCTCCGATGCCGCCATCCGTGTTGCCTGGCCCGGCGAAGCCTGCACCGAGCTTTCCGACGCCCACGAACTACTCCCTCAACCCAACCGTGCCGAAGGCGCAGACGCCTGGCCCGGTAAAGTCAGGCGGCCGGGCAACGCTGGATCTGTCGGTCGTGATGAGACAGGGCGACAGCGGAACGACGCTGGGCGCGCGCGCAGGCACGGATTGGGGTAACGAGCTCATTGCCTGGGTCAACCGCCATAAGTACTACCCGCGCCAGGCGATCGAGAATAACGAGGACGGCGAAGTCACTGTACGGGTCGTCATGACCCCCAGCGGCCACGTGACCTCGGTTGACCTCGCGCGCAGGTCCGGATCGCAGTGGCTCGATATGGCGCTCGAGTCGATGTTCCGGGACGCGAACTTGCCACCTGCGCACGGCGAGACGCAGCCGTTCGGCTTCACCTTCACGATGGTCTACATCCTGCTTCCCGCCAGGTGAGACGCGTGGCTGGCCTGGTCGTGATCAGCTCGCTTGCAGGCTGCACAATCGTGCCGAACGACGCGCCGATTCCAACTGGCGATTCCACCATCTACGTCGTTGCTCGCGGCTGGCACACCGATATCGGTCTTGCGGTCGACGACGTGCACGGTCCGCTGGCGTCACTGGAAGCAGCGTTCCCCGGCATGCGCTTCATGGTATTCG
>DASSRN010000523.1:0-7060 GCA_035701785.1 Acetobacteraceae bacterium
GATCTTCTCGATGAATTCGATCGCCAGGAAGTTCGGCGCGCATCCCGTAACGAACAGCGAGCTGGTCACGCATCCGGCGGCGAATGCGGTCCACATGATGTAGCCGCCGAAACGCCTGGCGGACGGGTCATGCGGCTTCGAGCCGTACAGCGCCGGCAGGTTGGCGACGATCGGGAACACGATGCCGGCGTTGCGCGCGGTGTTGGATGGCGTGAACGGCGCCAGCAGGGCATCGGAGAAGGTCGCGGCATAGCCGACCAGCAGCGTGCTGCGGCCCAGCGCACGGACCAGCAAGAGCGCGATGCGTCGCCCGAGCCCGGTCTTCTGGTAGCCCAGCGCGAACATGAACGCCGCGCCGATCAGCCAGACGGTGGTGCTGGAGAAGCCGGACAGCGCCCAGTTGACCGTCTGGCTGGTGAGCTTGAAGCCCGGCTTGGCCATGTCGGCCGGCGCGAACAGCACATAGGGCGACAACACCGCGGCAAGCGTCAGCCCGATCAGGCCCACGGCGGGGTTGGGCAACGGCTCGGTGATCAGCGCGGCGATCACCCCGGCGAACAGTGAGAAATAGAGCCAGGCGTGTGGCGCCAGCCCGGCCGGCGGCGACAGCGTCGCCAGCACCAGGGTGATGAGCAGTGGTATGGCCACTCGCCACCAATGGAAGATGGGGCGCGCGGTCCGCTGTGACGAACCGAGTGTGGCGGAGCTCTGGCTCATGGCGCGTGCCTGTTAACGGTTTATTAGCCGCCCATCGTCGAAGGCTCGTGAAAATGCGCCGCCCGCGCAAAAAGCGCATTGAGCTAGATCAAAGGCTGTGTGACCCTTGTCCGGTACTGCACCGTCGCGATCGCCGACACCCGCCGAAGGGGGAAGATCGATGCAGAGCCCAACCTCCCAGCTCGTCCCGGACCTGGACCCCGCGTTTGTCGATGGTGTGCTGGCCAGGCAGGCCGGTCGCCCCGGCGCTCTGCTGGCGATCCTGCAACAGGTGCAGAACAATCACCCCCGCAAGTACCTGCCGCATGCGACGCTGGAATATATCGCCGCAAAGACCCGGATCCCGCTGGCGCGGATCTATAGTGTTGCGACCTTCTTCGCGCTGTTCAATCTCGAGCCGCAGGGGCGCGATACGATCTCGGTCTGCCGCGGCACTGCCTGCCACACCCGCGGCTCGCGCGACCTTTTCGAGAAGCTGCTGATGTATTTCGGCTTCGAAACCGCGGGCGATGGCGAAACGGACGCGCTCGCGCTGACCACCGCGGACCGTGAGATGACGCTCCGCACCGTCGCCTGCTTCGGCCAATGCGCGCTGGCGCCGGTCATCGAGGTGAACCACGCGATCTTCGGCCACATGAACGAACAGATGCTGCAGCGTGAGCTGGATGCGCTGGCGGCGCGGGAGCCCAGGACGTGATGCGCATTCGTGACGACAGCGCCTTCGATGCAGCCCGCGCAGCCGGTCTGGCCAAGCTCCAGCCGTCACGGCCACGCATCGCCGTCGGCATGGGCACCTGCGGCACCGGTAATGGCGCCGAAGGCGTGTTCCATGCGCTGGATGAAGCGATCGAGCGGCGCGGCCTGGATGTGCAGCTGGTGCAGACCGGCTGCTTCGGCTTCTGCGCCGAAGAGCCGCTGGTCAATGTGTGGGTGCCCGGGCAGCCGCTGATGATGCTGCGCCGCGTGCGACCCGACCATGTCGGCCAGATCCTCGACGGAATGACCGCGCGCCGGCTGCCGGAGGACCTGCTGCTGTGCAAGGTGGAGCAGTGGGACCACGTCACCGCGCAGCTGACCTATGGCGAGGGCTACGGCGCGGTGCCGGCGTGGGATCAGGTGCCGTTCTTCAGCGGCCAGCAGAAGATCGTGCTGCGCAACTGCGGGCTGATCAATCCGGACGACATCGACGAGTATTTCGCGATCGGCGGCTATGGCGCGCTGCGCCAGGTGCTGCGCGAAGGGACGCCCGAGCAGGTGAACGAGCAATTGAAGGCGGCGCGCCTGCGCGGCCGCGGCGGCGCCGGTTTCTCCACCGGCGTCAAGTTCGAATACCTGCGCAAGGCGAAGGGCGACCGGAAGTATTTGATCTGCAACGCCGATGAAGGCGATCCCGGCGCCTACATGAACCGCAACGAGCTGGAGAGCGATCCACACTCGCTGCTGGAAGGCATGGCGATCGGCGGCTACGTCACCGGCGCGCGGCATGGCATCATTTATGTGCGCGCCGAGTATCCGCTGGCGGTGCACCGGCTGAACGTCGCGATCGCGCAGGCCAAGGACTGCGGCGTACTAGGCGAGAACATCCTGGGCCGCGGCTTCGACTTCGACATCCAGCTGGTGGAAGGCGCCGGTGCGTTTGTGTGCGGCGAGGAGACCGCGCTGATCGCCTCGCTGGAGGGCCGCTCCGGCCGGTCGCGGCCGCGCCCGCCCTACCCGGCGGAACACGGGCTGTGGGGCTATCCGACGAACATCAACAACGTGGAGACCTGGTTCAACATCCCGCCGATCATAGTCCGGGGAGCAGCGTGGTTCACCGGCATCGGCAGCGACGCCAGTGCGGGGACCAAGGTGTTCTCACTGGTCGGCAAGGTGACGAACACCGGCCTTGTCGAGATGCCGCTGGGCACGCCGCTCAGCCGCTTCGTCTACGACGTGGGCGGCGGCAGCATGCATGGCCACAACGTCAAGGCGGTGCAGACCGGCGGCCCGTCCGGCGGCTGCATCCCGCACAGCATGCTGGACACGCCGGTCGACTACGAGGCGTTGGGCAAGCTGGGCTCCATCATGGGCTCCGGCGGCATGGTGGTGATGGACGAAGACAACTGCATGGTCGACGTCGCCCGCTACTTCATCGAGTTCACCCGCGCCGAATCCTGTGGCCGCTGCACGCCGTGCCGCGTCGGCCTCGACAAGGCGCTGCGCACGCTGACGCGCATCACCAGGGGCCAGGGTCGCGAGGAGGACCTGGCGGAACTCGACGAACTGGGGCGGATGATCCGCGACACCTCGCTGTGCGGGCTGGGGCAGTCGGCGCCGAACTCCGTGCTGACCGCACTGCGCCACTTCCGCCACGAGTTCGAGGACCACATCCGCGCCAGGCGCTGCCGCGCCGGCGTGTGCGGCGAGCTGGCGCTGGCGCCGTGCGAGAACAGCTGCCCGATCCACATGAACATCCCACGCTTCCTCCAGCTGTACAAGGAGAACCGGCTGGACGATGCGTTCCTGTCGGTGATCATGGACAACCCGCTGCCGGCCTCCACCGGGCGCGTCTGCCAGCACCCGTGCGAGAGCCGCTGCCGTCGCCAGAGCGTGGACGAGCCGATCAACATGCGCGAGGTTCATCGGGTCATCGCCGACCACGTGCTGTTGTCGGACCGGTTCGATGCGATGGTGGCCAAGGTGGTCGCGCGCAAGCAGCCGCCGACCGGCAAGCGAATCGCCGTGGTCGGGGCAGGTCCCGCCGGGCTGACCGCTTCGTTCTACCTCGCACTGCTCGGCCACGACGTGGTGGTGCACGAGTCGCATGCGGAACCGGGCGGGATGCTGCGCTACGCGCTGCCGGGCTACCGCCTGCCGCGCGACGTGCTGGACCGCGAGGTGGAGATCATCCGCCGCCTGGGCGTGCAGTTCGTGCTGAACTCGCGCATCGGCAGCGACATCGCGCTGGCCGATCTCGAGGACCGCTTCGATGCGGTGTTCCTGTCGCTCGGCACCTGGAAGGAGACGCGGGTGCGGCTGGCCGGCAACGACCTGGCCGGCGTGTTCGGCTCGCTGCACTTCCTGGAAGGCGAGGCACATGGCAGGGCAGCCGACCTCGGCACCAGCGCGGTCATCATCGGCGGCGGCAACTCGGCGATCGACTGCGCCCGCACGGTGATCCGCAAAGGGCTGACCGCCACGGTGATCTATAGGCGTGAGCGGAAGGACATGCCGGCGATCGCCGAAGAGGTGGATGCCGCGGAGGAGGAGGGCGTGAAGTTCATCTTCCTCGCCTCACCGCATCGCATCGTCGGCGACCGCGGCGCCGTGCAGGCGATCGAGGTGACCAGGACACGGCTCGGCGCGTTCGACACCTCGGGCCGGCGCCGGCCGATCGACACCGGCGAGGTGCAGGTGGTGCCGTGCAACGCGGTGATCCTTGCCGTTGGCGAGGTGCCCGAGACCGAGTTCGCCTCGGCATCGTCGCTCGCGCTGAAGTCGAACGGCATGCTGGATGTCGATCGCTACGAGCTCACCACCAGCCGCGACAAGGTGTACGCCGGCGGCGACTTCGTATCCGGCGCGTCGAACGTCGTGACCGCGATGTCACACGGCAAGGAGGCGGCGCGCAGCATCGACCGGCAACTGGCCGGCGAAGCACGCTTCGAAGCCCTGTTTCCCACCTTCCAGTACGACCAGGCGCCACCGCAGCCCAGCCCCTGCGCGCGCCACCACGCGCATTTCCTGCCAGCGGCGGTGCGCGCGAAGACGTTCGACGAGGCGGTGTCGGCGCTGCGGCCCGAGGAGGCGCATGCGGAGGCCAGCCGCTGCCTGCGCTGCGACATCCGCGAAACCGTGGCGCACGCCATCTCGCGCACGTAGGAAGGAGCAGCCGGTGCCGCAGATCTCCGTGCGTATCGACAATGAGCTGTACAGCGCCGAAGATGGACAGACCATCTTCCAGGTGGCGCAGGCGAACGGCCGCTACATCCCCTCGCTCTGCTATCTGGAAGGGCTCAGCGCGCCCGGTTCGTGCCGGCTGTGCCTGGTCGAGGTCGCCGGCGTCGGCCGCCTGCTGCCGGCCTGCACCACGCCGGCGCGCAGCGGCATGTCGGTCAATACCAACTCCGAGGCGCTGTCGCGCAACCGGCTGATGGCGCTCGAGCTGCTGTTCATCGAGCGCAACCACGTCTGCTCGGTGTGCGTCTCCAACGGACACTGCGAATTGCAGTCGATGGCGCAGCGGCTGGGCATGACGCATGTCAACCTGCCGTACAACTTCCCGCGCCTGCCGGTGGACGTGACCCATCCGCGCTTCGTGCTGGATCACAACCGCTGCATCCTGTGCTCGCGCTGCGTGCGGGTGTGCGACGAGATCGAGGGCGCGCAGGTGTGGGACATCTCGGCCCGCGGCATCAATTCGATGCTGGTGGCCGAACTGAACCGGCCCTGGGGCGAGGCGGCGTCCTGTACAAGCTGCGGCAAGTGCGTGCAGGTCTGCCCGACGGGCGCGCTGGTGGAAAAGGGCCAGGCCGTGGAAGAGATGACCAAGCACAACCGATCTGTCAGCGACCTGGCGGCCAGGCGAGGCAGCCGCACATGAGGAAGCCGCGGCTGGCCACCATGTGGCTCGATGGCTGTTCCGGCTGCCACATGTCGCTGCTGGACGTGGACGAAGGGCTGCTGACCATCGCTGCGAAGGCCGAGCTGGTGTACAGCCCGCTGGTCGATGCGCGCGAGTATCCGCACGACGTGGACGTGGCGATCGTCGAGGGCGCAGTGAGCAGCGACGAGGACCTGGAGAAGATCCGCACGGTGCGCGAGCGCACGCGTATCCTGGTCGCTCTCGGCGACTGCGCGATCACCACCAACGTCACCGGCCTGCGCAATCCGATCCCGCTGAAGTCGATCTTCGACCGCGTCTACGTCGAGGGCTCCGACGTCGACAAGGTGCATCCGACCCAGGGGCTGCCGGTGCTGCTGAAGCACGCCATCCCGCTGCATGACGTGGTGAAGGTGGACCTGCACGTGCCAGGCTGTCCGCCATCGGCGCCGCTGATCCTCCATGTTCTCACCGAGCTGCTGGACGGGCGCATGCCCGATCTCAGGGGCCGGCGTTTCGGCTGAGGCAGATCATGAAAACCATCGTCATCGACCCGGTCACGCGCATCGAGGGTCATTCCAAGATCACCATCCATCTCGACGACGACGGCCGCGTCACCGACACGCAGTTCCACGTCACCCAGCTCCGCGGCTTCGAGAAGTTCTGCGAAGGCCGGCCGTTCTACGAGATGCCGTCGATCACCGAGCGCATCTGCGGCATCTGTCCGATCAGCCACCTGCTCACTTCGGCCAAGGCGTGCGAGGCGATCATGGCGGTGCGCGTGCCGCCGACCGCGGTGAAGCTGCGCCAGATCATGCATTGCGGCCAGGTGATCCAGTCGCATGCGCTGAGCTTCTTCCATTTGTCCTCGCCCGACCTGCTGCTTGGCTTCGACTTCGATCCGGCGCGCCGCAACATCATGGGCGTGATCGAGCAGCATCCGCAGCTCGCGAAGGACGGCATCGCGCTGCGGCGGTTCGGCCAGCAGGCGATCGAAGGACTGGCCTCGGAGCGCATCCATCCGTCCTGGACGGTGCCCGGCGGCGTCAACGCGCCGCTGGATGCGGCGAAGCGTGACCGCATCCTCGCCGCACTGCCCGAGGCGAAGGCGACCACGCTGCGCACGCTCGCGCTGTACAAGAGCATCGTCGATCGCTTCGACGAAGAGATCGCGTATTTTGGCAATACGCCGACGATGTATGCCGGGCTGGTCGGCGCGCACGACAACCTGGAGCTGTACGACGGGCATCTGCGCTTCACCGACGCCGACGGCAAGGTGGTGGTCGATCGGATGGAAGCGGAGGACTTCGAGCAGTATGTCGGCGAAGCGACGGTGCCGCACTCCTTCCTGAAGGCGCCGTATTTCCGGCAGGGAGGTTACCCCGACGGCGTGTTCCGCGTCGGTCCGCTGGCGCGGCTGAATGTCGTCGCCCGCTGCGGCACCGAGGCGGCGGACGCAGAGTTCACCGAATATCATCAACGCTATGGCGCGGTGGCGCAGAGCTCGTTCCACTATCATCACGCGCGGCTGATCGAGATCCTGTTCTGCCTGGAGCGGATGGAGCAGCTGTTGCAGGATCCGGCGATCCTGGGCCGGCATGTTCGCGCCCATGCCGGCGTGAACGCGCTGGAAGGTATCGGAATGTCCGAGGCGCCGCGCGGCACGCTGATCCACCACTACAAGGTGAACGAGGACGGCGCGATCACCTGGGCCAACCTGATCATCGCCACCGGCAACAACAACCTGGCGATCGGCCGCAG
>DASSRN010000524.1:0-4038 GCA_035701785.1 Acetobacteraceae bacterium
GGCTGGGGGCGCGGCTCTCGCGCAGCAGCCAGGACCGGTGCGCTGGTCGAGCGGCACCGAGGCACCGAAGCTGCAGGCCCCGCCCAACGCCACCGACTGTCACTTCCACATCTACGATGCGAGCTTCCCGATCGCGCCGTATGCGACGCTGAAGCCGCCCGAGGCGTCGGTCGAGGACCACCTCGCGTTGCGCCGGCGCCTCGGCACCACGCGAAGCGTGCTGATCCAGCCGTCCACCTACGGCACCGACAACCGGGCCTATATCAGCCTGCTGCCCAAGCTCGGCAGTGACCGCACGCGCATGGTCGGCGTGGTGAACACCTCGGTCACGGACGCCGAACTCCAGGCGATGCATGCCGCCGGCGTGCGCGGCATCCGCTTCAATCTCGCACCGGCCGGTGCAACGACACTGGAAATGCTGGAGCCGCTGTCGCGCCGCGTGAACGAACTGGGCTGGCACTGCCAGATCAACATGCCCGGGGACCAGATCCTTGCCGCGCAGGAGGTGTTCCTGCGCATTCCCGGCAAGCTGGTGTTCGACCACCTCGCGCATATACCGGAACCGGACGGCCCGAACAGCCAGGTGTTCGCGCTGATGCGGCGACTGCTCGACAAGGGCAACACCTGGGTAAAGCTGTCCGGCGCCTATGCCGACACGAAAGTCGGACCGCCGACCTACGCCGACAGCACGGCAGTCGCGAAAGCCTACGTCGCGATCGCGCCGCAGCGTCTTGTGTGGGGCAGCGACTGGCCGCATCCGACCGAGCCAGTCGACCGCAAGCCGGACGATGCGATCCTGTTCGATCTGCTGGCGGAGTGGGTGCCCGATGCGACGACACGGCATCGTGTGCTGGTGGAAAATCCTGCCGAACTTTACGATTTCCCGAAGACGTAGGCACTGTCGGGGATCGACATGGAATACATCAGGCTCGGCCACACCGGCCTTGAAGTGTCGCGCATCTGCCTCGGCTGCATGAGCTACGGCGCCGCAGACAGCGGCAACCATGCCTGGAGCCTGGACGAGGAGACCAGCCGCCCGTTCATCCGCCGCGCATTGGAAGCCGGCATCAACTTCTTCGACACCGCCAATCGCTATTCCCTCGGCAGCAGCGAGGAGATCCTGGGCCGCGCTATCAAGGATTTCGCACGGCGCGACGACGTGGTGATCGCCACCAAGGTCTACGGCAGGATGCGCTCCGGGCCGAATGGCGCAGGCCTGTCGCGCAAGGCGATCATGGGCGAGCTGGAGGCGAGCCTGCGACGCCTGGGCACCGACTACGTCGACCTCTACCAGATCCACCGCTGGGACTACGCCACGCCGATCGAAGAGACGCTCGAGGCGCTGCACGACGTGGTGAAGGCCGGCAAGGTCCGCTACATCGGCGCATCGTCGATGCATGCGTGGCAGTTCGCCCGCGCGCTCGCGATCTCGGAGCGGCACGGCTGGACCCGCTTCGTCAGCATGCAGAACCTGGTGAACCTGCTGTATCGCGAAGAGGAGCGGGAGATGCTGCCGCTCTGTGCTGCCGAAGGGATCGGCGTCATTCCGTGGAGCCCGCAGGCGCGTGGCCGGCTGACGCGCGACTGGAACGTGACCAGCACGCGTTCCGAGACCGACGATGCGGTGCGCCGGCTGTTCGCACACTCGGAAGAGGCGGACAGGAAGGTTGCCGACCGTGTCGCGATTGTCGCGCAGCGACGTGGCGTTCCGCGGGCACAGATCGCGCTTGCCTGGCTGCTGTCGAAGCCGGTGATCACCGCGCCGATCGTCGGCGCCACCAGGCTCCAGCATCTCGAAGACGCCGTGGCATCGCTGGCGGTGAAGCTGTCGGACGACGAGATACGGTCGCTCGAGGAGTTGTACGTGCCGCATCCAGTCGTCGGCTTCGCCTGATGCCGGTCACGTTGGTCTCGGCTATAGCTTGCCTCCTGACGCTGCTCGCGGCGCCCGCGTTCGCCGCGACCGATGATGCGCAGTGGCAGGCACTCGGCGCGCAGACCTATGCCAGTTCGTGCGGCGCGTGCCATCAGCCGAACGGGCAGGGACTGCCTGGTGCGTTTCCATCCATCGCCGGCCACGCCGCGGAGATCCTGGCGCGTCCGGGTGGCCGCGATTATCTTGCGCGCCTCGTGCTGTTCGGCGTCCAGGGTCACATCACCGTCGACGGCAAGCCGTTCGACAGCGCGATGCCGCCATGGGGCGGCACGCTGAGCGACGAGCAGCTGTCGGCGGCGCTGAACTACGTGCTGCACAGCTGGGACAATGCGAAGGCGCTGCCGGCCGACTTCGCTGCGTTCACGCCAGCCGATATCGCTGCGGCCCGCAAGCAGGCGATGACGGCGGCACAGGTGTACGCTCTGCGCGGCCAGGTCCTGCCGGAAGCGCCAGCTGAAGCCGCGGCGACCACGCCACCACAGTTCACGGAAGAACAGGCCGATCGCGGACATGCCGCCTATCGCCGCAACTGCCAGGACTGCCACGGTGCCAATCTTAACGATGGCGAATTCGGCGGCGCCCCGCTGACCGGTCAGTATTTCGCACGACGGTGGGGCAGCGGCAGCGTCGCTGCGTTGTTCGGGTATCTTCATACCAAGATGCCGCCGGATCGGCCCGGCCGGCTCAGTCCGCAGACCTACGCCGACCTGACCGCGTTCCTGCTCAGCAAGAACGGCTACCAGGCAGTGCAGGCGGAGTTGCCCGCTGATGTCGACGCACAGCAGCGGATGAACCTCAAGCAATAGCGTCCCGCATGGGCGATCTGACGCTTCAGCACATCGTGCTTCGGGTGTTCGCCGTACTGTTGATCCTAGCGGTCCACGGCTGGACACTGGCGGCGACAGGCTGCGGTCTCGGCGACGCGGGGCCGCGGCACGACGGCCGGCTCAGCACGAACCCGATCCGGCACCTCGATATCCTCGGCGGCCTGCTTGCGGTTCTGTTCACTTTCGGCTGGATGCGGCCGATGGCACTCGATCGCAATAGGTTGCGCAGCGTCGGCCTTGTGCTGGCCGTCGCCGCAGCATCATCCGCGACACTTGGCATGGCGGTCGTGCTGCATCTGCTGCGGCCCATGCTGCTGAACTGGCTGCCCGACACCGCGGCGCAGAGCTTCTTCGTGCTGGTGGACACGATCGAGCAGCTCGCGCTGTCCTTCACGCTGTTCAACCTGCTTCCGTTGCCGCCGCTCACCGGCGCGCATCTGCTGGCGGCGATCTTGCCGGGCAACGTCGATCCGGCTCGCCGGCTGTTGCCCTATGGCACGGTGCTGCTTGCCCTGCTGGTCGCCAGCGGGATGATGGGGCGGCTATTCGCGCCGATTGCCGCCGCCGTCAGGGACACCGTCGCTGTCGGGTGAACCGGTTGCGGTGTAGCGTCGCATGATCGCTGCCACCTCGCCGTCGCGCTGCATGCGGCTCAGCGCGCCAGAGATCGCGCGCTTCAGCGTCAGGTCGCCTTTCCACAGCCCCAGCACGACTGGATAGCGCACCAGTTCCTCGGGAAGCCACTGCACCGTCCAGCCATGCGGCGCCGCCAGTTCACCGGCCAGCAGCCGGTCGGTGATGCCGGCATCGAAGCGGCCATCGGCAAGTCCCTGCACGAGTTCATCGCTGTCGGCCGTTACAATCACCCGCGCCTTCGCCGCGCGGAGGTAGGTCGAGAGCGCGACGCGGTCGAGACCCGACGAAGCCACCAGGACACCGACGCGCCGGCCTTGCACCGTTTCGCCCGCATGCGGCGACAGGAGCGCCCAACCGGTCGCCGCATAGGGCTGCGTCGTGTCGATGAAGGATCGCGTCGTGGCGGAACCCACCACGCCGCCCGCCAGCACTTCGCACTGCGCCCGGGTGATGCGCCAGGCGCGCGGGTTGAAGTCGCGGCCCATCGCGGGGTTGGCGACGATCGCCAGCCGCACGCCGAGATCATTGGCGATGTGTCGCAACAGATCGACGTCGATCCCAGGCGCCGCCGGATCACCAGTCACCAGCGGCGGGTAAGCCGGCGGCATGCACGCCCGCAGCACGCCGGCGGCGCGCATG
>DASSRN010000525.1:0-6748 GCA_035701785.1 Acetobacteraceae bacterium
CGATCAGCACCGCCCATTTGAAGCGGCGCACCGGCCCGTGCACCGACTTCGGATACACCCGCACGCGATTGGCGTAGAGATGATCGCCCTCCTGCTCGCGCTGGAGCTGGAGTTGGCGATCCGCCTTGCTGATCCGGGACATCAATCCACTCTCCGACGCGCTACTCGCCGCCACCGAGCGAATGCACGTAGAGCGTCAGACCCTTGATGGTCGCCTCGTCCAGCCGCGTGTGCCAGGCCGGCATCACGCCCATACGCGGCGACGTGACCTGCGCCACGATGGTTGCACGATCATTGCCATAGAGGTGGACACGCGATGCCAGCCGGGGCGCGCCCTTCTCGCGATCGCCCTGCCCATCCTCGCCGTGGCAGATCGCACAGTTCTCGGCGAAGATCTTCTTGCCTGCCGAGACATCCTTGCCGGTCTCCGCGCCGCCGAACAGCGTCATCACATAGTCGGCGACCTGCTGGATCTCTTCCGGCTTCAGGATGCCATCGGCGCCGAAGCGCGGCATCTGGCCTTCGCGCGCCTGCGCGTCACCGCTGCGGATGCCATACGTGATGGTCTGGTCGATGGCATCCAGCGAGCCGCCCCAGATCCAGGCGCCGGCGGCGAGCGCTGGATAGCCGGGCTGGCCGCCGCCACCGGCGCCATGGCATGGCTGGCAGTTGTTGGCGAAGGCGATGCGGCCCGCCGTGTTCGCCGCCGCCAGCAGTTCGGGGTCCTTGCGGATGTCGGCGAACGACAGCGCCTTGATCTTGTCCATCGCGCCGGCGCGCTGCGCCATCACCGCGCGCACGTCATCATCGACTGCAGTGCGCTGCGAATAACCCAGGATGCCATGGAAATACCCGGTCACGCCGGGCACCGACGGATACAGCACGAAATACACGGCAGACCAGACGATGGTGCCGTAGAGCACGTACAGCCACCACTTCGGCAGCGGCGTGTTCAGTTCCTTCAACCCGTCCCATTCGTGACCGGTGGTGTCCCGACCGGTGACGACGTCCTTCTCGATCTTGGTTGGCACAGTGCGGCTCCTCAGCGGTCGTCTTCGAGCGGGATGCGGCCATGCCGCTCGATCTGGGACTTGCGCCCCGGCCAATAGGTGGTGGTCACGATCAGCAGGAAGATCGCGAACACCGGCACGATCCAGTTGTGCTGCACCCACATGACGAGTTGCATCATTGCTGCAGCCTCTCATTCGCCGGGTCGGCAAAGTCGACCATGGTGCCCAGCACCTGGAGGTAGGCGACCAGCGCGTCGAGTTCGGTCACCTCGTGGCCGTTGCCCGGCACCGCAACTGCCTTTGGATAGCGCTTCAGCAGCGCGCCCGTATCGGCATTCGGATCAGCCTGCGCCTTCAGGTCAGCCGATGCGTTGGCGATTTCCTCGTCCGTGTAGGGCACGCCTACGGTGCGCAGCGTGCGCAGCCGTGCATCGATGTCCTCGGTCACCAGCGGCGTTTCGGCGAGGAACGCGTAGTGCGGCATGAGGGACTCGGGCACGACGCTCTGCGGATTGATCAGGTGGGCATAGTGCCAATCGTTCGAGTATTTGCCACCGACCCGCGCCAGGTCGGGGCCGATCCGCTTGCTGCCCCACTGGAACGGATGGTCGTACATGCTCTCCGCCGCCAGCGAGAAATGGCCGTAGCGTTCCACCTCGTCACGCAGCGCGCGGATCTGCTGGCTGTGGCACAGATAGCAGCCTTCGCGCACGTAGATGTCGCGGCCGCGCTGTTCCAGCGGGGAGTAAGGGCGGATGCCCTTCACATGCTCCACCGTGGTCTCGATGGTGAACAGCGGCACCACCTCCACGATTCCGCCGATCGCGATGGTGATCAGCGTCAGCACCAGCAGCAGGAACGCGTTGCGTTCGATGAATTCCTGTCGAAACATCGCGTTATTCTCCCGCCACCGCGACCGCGCCACCCGGCAGCGCGTAGGCCTGCTCGGTGGTGCGACTGCGCACGGTCTGGATGAGGTTGTAGACCATCAGCAGCGCGCCGATCAGGAACAGCAGGCCACCCATCAGCCGGATCACGTAGTATGGATGCACCGCCATCACCGACTCGGCGAACGAGTACTGGAGGAAGCCGAACTGGTCGTAGGCACGCCACATCAGGCCCTGCATGATGCCGGCGACCCACATCGAGGTAATGTAGAACACGATGCCCAGCGTCGCGATCCAGTAGTGCCAGGACACCAGGCGCATCGAGTAGAGCCCGCTGCGCTTCCACAGTACCGGCACCAGGTAATAGACGGCACCGAAGCTGATGAACGCCACCCAGCCCAATGCGCCGGAGTGCACGTGGCCGATGGTCCAGTCGGTGTAGTGCGACAGCGCGTTGACGTCGCGGATCGACATCACCGGGCCTTCGAAGGTGGACATGCCGTAGAAGCCGACGGCGGTCACCGAGAAGCGCAGGCTCGGGTCGGTGCGCAGCTTGTCCCACGCACCCGACAGCGTCATCAGGCCGTTGATCATGCCGCCCCAGGACGGCATCCACAGCATGATCGAGAACGCCATGCCCAGTGTCTGCGTCCAGTCGGGCAGCGCAGTCCAGTGCAGGTGGTGTGGACCGGCCCAGATGTACATGAACACCAGCGACCAGAAGTGCACGACCGACAGCCGATAGGAATACACCGGCCGGTTCGCCGCCTTCGGGATGAAGTAGTACATCATGCCGAGGAAGCCTGCGGTCAGGAAGAAGCCGACCGCGTTATGGCCGTACCACCACTGGATCATCGCGTTCTGCACGCCGGACGCGACCGAGTAGCTCTTGGCTGAAAACACCGAGATCGGCACCGCCAGATTGTTGCCGACATGCAGCACGGCAATCGTCAGGATGAAGGCGAGATAGAACCAGTTCGCCACGTAGATATGTGGCTCCTCGCGCTTCATCAGCGTGCCGATGAAGATCACCGCATAGGCGACCCAGACAATGGTCAGCCACAGGTCCAGGTGCCATTCCGGTTCGGCGTATTCCTGGCTCTGGCTGAAGCCCATGACGTAGGACAGCGCCGCCATGACGATGAAGAACTGGTAGCCCCAGAACACGAAGTTGGCGAGCGCCTCGCCGCCGAACAGGCGCGTGCGGCAGGTGCGCTGGACAACGTAGAACGACGTGGCGAACAGCGCTGATCCGCCGAACGCGAAGATCGCCGCGGACGTGTGCACTGGCCGCAGGCGGCCGAAATTGATGAACGACAGGCCCAGATTCGCCGACGGCCAGGCAAGCTCGGTCGCGATCCACACCCCCACCAGGAACGCCACCACCGCCCAGAACACCGTGGCGATGATAAACTTGCGGACCACCGCCTCGTTGTAGTCGGGCGCCGGCCGCGGCATCGCAAGCGCTGCGTCAGCCATGTCGCGAGGCCTCCTGCCGGTCGAAATGCCGCCGCAGCAGGCCGAAATCGAACACGCAGGCGAAGCCGAACAGCGAGAGGCCGAACACATACATCTCGTCATCCATCGCGCCGGACGCGAGGATCAGGCCGGCCAGGCCGAGCGCAGCCATCAACAGG
This sequence comes from Acetobacteraceae bacterium, assembly GCA_035701785.1. GTDB lineage: Bacteria > Pseudomonadota > Alphaproteobacteria > Acetobacterales > Acetobacteraceae > JAMXLO01. The sequence continues at coordinate 3,535 of DASSRN010000525.1, forward strand.
CCGACGATGAAGTCGCTTGGCTCGAAGTCCATGGAACACTCCGGTAGGGTTGCCCGGAATGTGCCGCGCCGACCCAGGGGGCTCATTGATCTAGATCAAGGCGGCAGCGCCCGGGCGGACCGCCTCATGGAGCCAGGCCAGCGTGAGTCCATAGGACGATCCGTCCGGATCAGTTCTATGCCGACATGCGCATGCGCGAGTACAGCCTCGGCCTCCTCGATCGTCAATTCATGTCGACTTCACATTGAATCTCATTGACTGCCAACAACGAACGGCGTACTTGCCCTGTTCGCCGGGGATCGCGTTTCGGGGGGCGCGGTCAGGCCGAGTTCAGGTCTCTCAGCTCGGCCTTTCCCGGCCCTCCTATCGACACTGCGCCATGGATCGGAATGATGGGAGGTCCACCTTTGTAGCTCCTGTGCCAAGAATCCGACTGGCCGGTACGCAAGAGGCGGTCGTGGACTCACGCGGCGCAGGGGGATGCAGTTGATAGGGAATCGCACCCGGCATAGCAGCTTGGCCTCACCCGTAGCCGCCGTTCTGCGGCGCGTTGCGCGAGCCACCCTGCTCGCAGCAGCTACCCTGTATTTCCTGATCGATGTCGTGTTCCTGACGATGGTGCGGCCTTTGCGGCAGCGGATCATGCGGCTGCGATGGGTCAGGCGGTTGCGCGCATGGGTCGAGAGCCTCAACCGCTATGCGACGCTGCTGCTCCTTCTCGTGCCATGGCTGATCCTCGAGCCGGTCAAACCGGTGGGCCTCGTGCTGTTCACACGCCGGCATCATCTGACCGCCACAGTGGTCATCGCGGTCGGTGAAATCGTCAAGCTCATACTGTTCGAGCAGTTGCTGGACATGACGAAGCCCAAGCTGATGACGTTTGCCTGGTTCGCCTGGTGCTACGGTAAATGGCGCGCGGCCATCGAACGCGTGCGGTCACTGAGCGTCTGGCACCGGTTGCGCCAGTGGCGCCGCAGCATCCAGACCTGGGTGGCGCAGCGTCGTTGACCCAGATCAATGCCGCAAGGCTGCTACCGGGCAAGTTTACTGCATGAGCAGACGTCATCCATGATCGGCGGGCTGGCAGCCTGGTGTGGGTCGCTGCCCTGGTCCGGCGGCCTGCTGCTGGGCCTGTTCCTCGCTGGCGCGGGCGGCAGCACGATGCATTGCGTGCCGATGTGCGGTGGCTTCGTGCTTGGCCAGGCGGCCGACCGAGCAGCGCGCCTGCCGGCGGCGCAGCTATGCGAATGGCACCGCGTCCGGAACGGCGTGCTGCTGCCCTACCACCTGGGGCGGCTGACCATATATGCCGGTCTCGGCGCGTTGGGGGGCGCGGTGATCAGCCGCCTGCCGTGGTTCGCTGTCGCCTCCGCCTGCCTGCTGCTGATCGGCGCTTTCCTGTTCCTGGCCCACGTGGCGCACATCCTGCCGGGTCTCCAGCGCGCTCCGGCCGCCTGGACGCGCACTGTCGCGCGCATGGCGAGGCACAGCGGCGGTGGCTATCTGCTTGGGATCGTGCTGGGCTTCCTGCCCTGCGGCCTGCTGTACGCCGCCCTCGCCACGGCCGCGGCAGCGGGAACACCGCTACTCGGCGCTCTCGGCATGCTGGTCTTCGGGTTGGGCACCGTGCCGGCGCTGGTTATCGTCGGCGTTGCCGGCCAGGCGGCCGGATGGCGTTGGCAGCGCAAGGTCGCCGCGGCCGCGCCGGCGGTGATGCTGGTCAATGCCGCACTGCTCGCCGCGCTCGCGCTGAATGGCCTGACCACGCCTTGACGGGTGCGACTGCGCTACCCAACTGGCTGGCACTCGTGGTCAGGGAGTGCCAAGCCGCCGCCAAGAGGGCGGGCACGGCTGACAGCGTTCGATCTGCAGCGCGCTTCCTGCCTATGAGCAGCAAGGAGGGAGTGAGAACGATGGCACTTTTCGCCGATCCATTCGATGCGCTCTCAAGCCTGCAACAGGCGCTGGACACGTTCCGGACGAGTGGTTGGCTGTCGTCGGGCCCAAGTGGCACCGGCAGCTATCCGCCGCTGAACGTGTTCCGGAAGGGCGACGACTTCGTCATCATCACCGAGATCCCGGGCGTGAATAAGTCGGATCTCGAAGTCCAGGTGAAGGGCAACACCATCCGCCTGGCTGGCAGCAAATCCGTGGGTTACCCGGAAAAAGCCAGCCTCCATCGACGCGAACGTCTGCAAGGGCGCTTCGACCGGACGCTGACGCTTCCGGTGGAGGTCGATGCCGACAGCGTCAAGGCGGAATACAACGACGGCATCCTGGCGCTGTTCCTGCCACGGGCGGAACGCGACAAGCCACGCTCGATCAAGGTGGGATGAGGGAGGCAGAGATGGCTGCTGCACAGGAACTCGCGGTCCGCGACAAGAAGGAGTTGGTCAGCAAGGACGAGAAGACGGTCCCCGGCCGCTACTACGTCCCGTTCGCCGACATCTATGAAACGGAAACCGGCCTCTCTGTGGTGCTCGAGATGCCAGGCGTCGAGAAGAAGGACCTCGATGTGTCGCTGGAAAACGATGTGCTGCGGGTGGACGGACGCATCGACTTCGGCAAATACGAAGGGATGGAGCCGGTCTATACCGAGTACAACGTCGGGCATTACACGCGCTCTTTCACGCTGTCGAGCAAGATCGATCAGCAGGGCATCAGCGCCCAGCTCGAGAACGGCGTGCTCATCCTGACCTTGCCCAAGGCGAAGGAAGCCCAGCCGCGGCGTATCCAGATCGGCTGATCGCATCGATCGCTGTCCAGGCCACCGCACGCCGCGGTGGCCTGGCGCGGCCGGTCGCCGTGCCCCTTGACGCCCGCCACTGCCGGCGGCGCATGATCGGGCAAATGGAGGACGGCCGATGACCGCACTGCCGATCGAGCAGATGATCGACCTCAAGCGTGGCGCGATCAGTCGGGAGATCTTCGTCTCACCCGAGTTCTATCGCGAAGAACTCGAGAAGCTGTTCACCCGCGCCTGGCTGTTCGTCGGGCATGAAAGCCAGATCCCCAATCCGGGCGACTTCTATACCTCCCGCATGGGCGAGGAGTCGGTGATCCTGTGCCGCGACACGCAAGGCGCGGTGCACGTGTTCCTGAACTCCTGCCGGCACCGCGGCATGAAGGTGTGCCGCTACGAACAGGGCAACACATCGCTGTTCGTCTGCCCGTATCATTCGTGGAGCTACACGACGGACGGCAAGCTGCAAGG
>DASSRN010000526.1:0-8336 GCA_035701785.1 Acetobacteraceae bacterium
CAGCACAATCCGAACGATGTGGGCGGCGCCGCGGCGCGTTCCCTGGCCGCCGCGGCGCGGTGGAGAGCAGGCGGCGTAGACGGTGACAGCGTGCTGCACACGCCGGATCTGCCCGTGCAGTCGCTGCCGCCGCTGCCGGCGTCCACCAGCTTCGCGACCCTCGACAAGGACGGCAACGCGGTGATCTGCGCGGTCAGCATGGATAACCTGTTCGGCACCGGACGGGTACTGCCTGGCTTGGGCATACTGCTGGCGGCCTCGCCGGCATCGGTGCCGCCGCCGTTCTATTCCGCGGCGATCACCTGGAACCCGAACACCAATGCCTTTCGTGCGGCAGTTGGCGGTTCCGGCCAGGCGGGAGCGCCGATGGCGGTCGCGATCGGCATGCTGAACGCGCTGCGCTCGAACCAGCCGATGCCCGCTCCGGTGCCCGATCCGGGGCGCGCCAACGCGATCGCCTGTTCGAACTATCTGCCCAGCGACAAGGCGTCGTGTGCCTGGGCGGTCGATCCGCGGGAAGCCGGGCTCGCGGCCGGCGGCAGCTGACACTCGGAGGTACGGTGGGTATGAGCGTTCTTGCGGCAGCCAACCGGCTTGCCATCGTCCTTGTCATGGCAGCCTGGGGCACCGCGACCGCCGGAGCGCAGGCGCAGCCGGCGGCCTCGAGCGTTGGACCGGGGAAGGTATTCTGCCGCAGCGCGACCGCCTGCGAGCTCGATATCGGCACGCCGGTGAGCCTGAAGTACAAGATCGATCCAGCGGCTCTGCCGGCAGAGGACAAGGATCGCCTGACCAAGCAATGCAAGCTCACCGGCACACCCTGCATCGCCACGGTGACCGGTACCGAGAGCGCTGCCGGTGTGAAGGCGGCCAGCATCAAGTTCTACAACTGACGTGCTGAAGGTCGGCCGCGGTGCGAGCGCGCCACCGTTCATCGTGATGGACGTGATCGCCGCAGCCAATGCACGCCAGGCGGCGCTGGGACCCGGCGATGCGGCGGTGATCCGCATGGAGGTGGGCCAGCCAGGCACCGGTGCGCCAGCCGGCGCTGTGGCCGCGGCGCAGGCGGCGCTGCGGTCGGGCGATCCGCTGGGCTACACCGAGGCATTCGGCCGTCGCTCGCTGCGTGAACGCATCGCGGCGCATTACCGCGAGTGGTATGGGCTGGCGATGCCGCCGCAGCGCATCGCGGTCACGGTCGGCGCATCGGGGGCGTTTCCACTGGCGTTCCTGGCAGCATTCGATCCGGGCGACCGCGTGGCGCTGACCTCGCCGTTCTATCCGCCCTACGTCAACATCCTCACGGCACTCGGGATGCAGCCAGTCATCCTGGAGGCTGGGCCCGAGACGCGGTTCCAGCCCAGCGTTGCGATGCTGGAGCGGCTCGATCCACCGCCCGACGGCCTGATCGTGGCGAGCCCGTGCAATCCGGCCGGCACCATGCTGCATCCCGACGAACTGGCCGCGATCGTCGCGTGGTGCGGCCGCGCCGGCGTGCGGCTGATCAGCGACGAGATCTACCACGGGCTGGACTACGACAGCCCGATTGCCACCGCTGCCTCGGTCAGCAGCAGTGCGGTGGTGGTGAACAGCTTCTCGAAATACTTCTCGATGACCGGGTGGCGGGTGGGCTGGCTGGTGCTGCCCGAGGACCTGGTGCGCCCGGTCGAGCGGCTGGCGCAAAACCTGTTCATCAGCGCGCCCTACATCTCACAGGTGGTGGCGGAGGCGGCGTTCGACTGCCACGATGAGCTGACCGCCAACGTCGCGCGCTACCGGCGCTCGCGCGATCACCTATTATCGACGCTGCCGGCGGCGGGCTTCAGTCGCCTGTCGCCAGCCGAGGGCGCGTTCTATCTGTTCGCAGACATCACGGATCGATCGAACGACAGCGCGGCATTCTGCGCACGGATGCTGTCGGAAGTTGGTATCGCGGTGACCCCTGGCGTGGACTTCGACCACGCCCGCGGCAACCGCTTCCTGCGGTTCTCCTATTGCGGGCCGGAGGCGGACATGCGCGAGGCAGCGACGCGGCTGGCGGGGTGGCGGTAGGCCGGCTCCAGACGGTTAATTGCGCCATCGGTTGATCGCGGCGCGCTGCCCGCCGAGCCGGCAGGTCGTCGGCATAGTTCCAGACCGGGTCGATCGCCGAAGCCGGTGCCGTTTGCGCAGTTCGACAGCCAGATCCCAGGCTTCCAATCCCCGATCAATCGCCTGCCTTTCCAGTTCGACTGCAAGCCGGTGACCGTCGTCGATGACGGAGGCGATGAGCGCCTGGCTCTGCTTGGTCCGACTTTCGAAGCTGAGGCAGCGATCCGCGAGCGTGTGATCGATCGCCTTCCAGCCATCGAGATCTTCCGGATAGGGGCGCCACCGGCAGTGTCATGGCTCTGTCCGGCAGCTCATGCGTCCATTTCTGTCAACCAGGCTAGCGCAACCTTCTGCGTATGCTTTCAGTGTCACTGCCAGCCGCATGGCCAGGTAGGCAGCGTGGCGTCTGCTGTGCCGCCGGTCTCGAATGACCGGGTTCAGCAATTGAACACAGGCTGTGGCCGCGCCGGCACTGAGGAATATCCTCCCCATCGCCGTCCAGTCCCACAGAAGGGCTTCCCACGCCATTCGAGCTTCACCTCGCTGAAAGTGACCCAGAGGGCTACAGCGCCCTGTTGGATTGAAGGAGAGAACACAATGGCCATGCTCTTCAAGACGCTTATCGCGGTAGCGGCCGGGACGTTGTTCGCTATGGGCGCCACTGCCCAGAACGCGAGCGTTCCCTCGACGCTGATCCCAACCGAGAATGAGCCGCCACCTACACTGGCGGTGACGTCACCGCTTCCGGAACCACTGGCGCGCGGCGCTGTGCTCATTCCCTACCGGGTGGAGAACATCCGTATCTTGCCGGTACTTGGCATGGAGGCCACCAAGGTATCGCCGCGAGCCGGGCATCTGCATGTAACCGTCGACGACACGCCGTGGCACTGGGGCGACTTCGCCAGCAGCAACACGATCGTCATCGTCGGGATGCCGCCGGGCGAGCACAAGGTCATGGTGGAGCTGGCTGACCCGACACATCGCATCATCACCGGGCAGACCGTGACGTTCCGGGTGCCCGAGCCTGCGAAATGAGCGACTAATATAACCCCCACCTGCCGAGACCAATCGACGCAGCAACGTTGCGGCACCTCGGATCGGCGCCGTAGCCCGCCACGAGGTCGAGAGCCGCAGGGCGTTCAGCATATCGGCTTGCTCAGCAAGCTGTGCATTCAACTGGACGACTTCCGCTGCCAGCCGGGCCATGGCGTTGCGGTCGGCGGCGAGTGCCAGCCTTTCGCCATCGCGCCATGCGGTCCAGGCGATCGCGGCAGGAAACTCGATGCAGGTGACAGCCAGATCGGTGAAGCCAGCCTGCATCAGCACTGCCCAGGCATCGGCGCCGAATTCGGTGTGCACCATGAGGTCGTGGCTGCTGATCGTCGGATCTCCATGAAAGCTGGGAGGCAGACTGCCGCGGCCGCGCGTCAACCGACCGACGACGGTCGGCACGGTGAAGCAGAGAGCGCCGCCCGGCGCCAGGACACGCCGGCATTGAGCGAGACCGCGTATCGGATCCTGCACATGCTCCAGCGTGTCGGAATGCACGACCACATCGAACGCACCATCGGCGAAGCGCAGGCCAAGCATGTCGTGCTCCGGATATCGCGCAATGGTGTGCTGCGGCAGTTGCCGAAGAACTGCCGAGAGAGATCCGGCCTCGTTGACTTCGAGCATCCTGATCCCGCGCGCCGCTGGCGACTGCACGTAGTCGGATAGCGGTGGTTTGCCGTGCAGCGCCAACAACAGGGCTTTAGCGAGTGCGATAGAGCGCAGGTTAGCGCCACACCTCGTGCAACTCGTGCCCTGCTGGCGGTCGATGTAATCGACTTCCTCGGGACGCAGCTCCCATTGGGCGATGAGCTCGGGCCAGAGGACCCGGCGGCTTGAGAATTCCTGGCCGCCACAGACCGAACACACAGTCATGCGGAAGCCCAGCCTTCGCTATCGCTAAGGCTGCGCTGGCTGGTTACGTCCGCCTAGCGCCGCCACCAGCCCCGCTTCTTCTGGTTCATGACATCCTGCTCGCCGCCGATAATGATCGGCTTGATGGCCGGCTCCGGCGCGGCATCGTTCGCCGCGATCATCGGCTCCGGCTCCGGCACAGCGACAGTGGATTCGGCGTCGGTCTGCGCAACCGCTGCGAAGACCGGTGGTTCGTGCCGGGGCTCGACATCAGCGGCCTCGGCGATTGCCGGCTCCACCATCGCGGCTGTCGGCTCCTCCAGCTCCTCGGTCGGGTGATCCCGCCGCATTTCGGTCAACGCCGGTTCCGGCGCGTCCGCGATCACAGGAGCTTCCGCCTCGGGTTTTGGGTGTTCCGCCGTCCTCGGCGGTGGTGCTGCTTCCGCCTGCTCCAGGATATCGAAGATGTCGAACGCGTTGCCGCCGAACGGGTTGGCCGGCGTCGGGCCGGCGTAGACTGGCGGCAGATCCGGCTGATCCGCACCCGGCTCGGCATGGGCCGGGATTTCGCCCTTGCCATCATGGCGCCGCCGCCGACCGCCACGCCGTCCGCGGCGTCGGGCGCGCCCGTCGTCCTCAGTTGGCCCATCAGTGTGTTCGGGCACGCCCTCGACGTGCATCTCGGCTGGCACGGCCTCATCGGCTGGCGTGGAAGGCGCTTCGTCCGCCGCTGGAGCGGTGCCGTCTCCGCGCCGACCACCGCGGCGGCGGCGGCGGTGGCGGCGGTGGTGTTCCGGGTCCTCCTGCGCTTCGTCCCCGGCAGTCGGGATGAGCTCATCGGCAGTCGCCTCGGTCTCCTCCGCGACGACCGCGACATCCTCCCCCCCCTCGATCTCCGGCGGCGGCATGGTCACCTCCTGGGTGATCGCCACAGGCGCCTCGGACACCACCTGTGCCCGCACCCGCTCGATGCGGAACTGCGACGACATCTGGCCATCGTCGCCCAGACACATCACGCGCATGCCGTAGCGCGACTCGATGTCGCCCAGCCGCTCGCGCTTGTGGTTCAGGATGTAGAGCGCCACCTGCGGCGCGGTATAGACCACGATCTCGGCGGCGCGGCGCTTGGCGCCCTCTTCCTCGATGCCGCGCAGCACATGGATCGCCGCGCTCTCGGTCGAGCGCACGTGGCCGGTGCCGGCGCAATGCGGGCAGGCGATGAAGCTGGTCTCGGCCAGCGACGGCCGCAGCCGCTGCCGGCTCATTTCCATCAGCCCGAAATGGCTGATATGGCCGACCTGGATGCGCGCGCGATCGTTCTTCAGCGCCTCCTTCAACCGGCGCTCGACCATGGAGTTGTGCTTTTTGGTCTCCATGTCAATGAAGTCGATGACGATCAGCCCGGCGAGGTCGCGCAGCCGAAGCTGGCGCGCCACTTCGTCAGCCGCCTCGAGGTTGGTGCGCAGCGCTGTCTCCTCGATGCCGCGCTCACGCGTCGAACGGCCGGAGTTGACGTCGATCGCAACCAGCGCCTCCGCCTGGTTGATCACCAGATAGCCGCCGGAGCGCAATTGCACGGTCGGCAGCAGCATCGAATCGAGCTGCGCCTCGACCTGGTACTTGGCGAACAGCGGCAGGCCGCCATTCTTCCACAGCTGCACCTTCTTGGCGTGCGACGGCATCAGCATGCGCATGAACTCGTGCGCCGCGCGCCAGCCATCTTCGCCGTCCACCTGGATCTCGTCGATGTCGCGCGAATAGACGTCGCGGATCGCGCGCTTAATCAGGCTGGCTTCCTCGTAGATCAGCGCCGGCGCAACCGAGCGCAGGGTGTGCTCGCGAATGTCGTCCCACAGGCGCAGCAGGTATTCGCAGTCGCGCTTGATCTCGGGCTTAGGGCGATTGGCGCCGGCAGTGCGGACGATCAGTCCCATCCCCTGCGGGATGTCGAGCTCCGCCATGATCTCCTTCAGCCGGCGGCGATCCGCGGCCGAAGTGATCTTGCGTGAGATGCCGCCGCCGCGCGGCGAGTTCGGCATCAGCACCGAGAAGCGCCCAGCCAGCGACAGGTAGGTGGTGAGAGCAGCGCCCTTGGTGCCGCGCTCCTCCTTCACAACCTGCACTAGCAGGATCTGCCGGCGCTTGATGACTTCCTGGATCTTGTAATTGCGCAGGAAGCGCGGCGGCATGCGACGCTCGCGCGTTTCCTCCGCAGTGTCGCCCCCCACCGTCTCGGGCGGCAGCGGCTCGGGTATCACGTCCTGCGGGAAGATGACTTCGCCGTCGTCGGCCACTGTCGGTGCCTTGCCGGCCTCGACTGCGGTGGATTCTCCTTCAGAATCACCAGAGTTCTCGGACAGGACCGGAAGTTCGGCATCCAGGACCTGAACAGCAGGTTCGGCGGCCCCGACCGGTGCGTCCCACTCAGCCCATTCGGTGCCCTTCTCCTCTGTCGCGTCGGCCTCAATGGCGGCGTGGGCCGGCTCGTAGATGACCTCGCTGATGATGGCGGCGGGCTGCGCGGCGGTCGTTTCGTCGACAACGTCGGACCCATCTGTTGCGGGCTCTTCGGTTGGCGAGGTCGGCTCGGCCATGGGCGCGGGCTCGACCAGCTGGGCCGACCCATCGCGCGCGGCCGCCTCGGCGGCGCGATCCTCTTCCTCCTCCTCGCGGCGGGCCTCCTCGGCCTCCTGCTCGATCAGCCGCTGCCGGTCGGCTACGGGAATCTGATAGTAGTCAGGATGGATTTCGCTGAAGGCGAGGAAGCCGTGCCGGTTGCCGCCATACTCGACGAAGGCGGCCTGGAGGCTGGGCTCTACCCGAACGACCTTCGCCAGATAGATGTTGCCCTTGAGCTGGCGCTTGGTCGATGTTTCGACATCGAAATCCTCTAGCCGGCTACCATCCAGCACCACCACGCGGGTTTCCTCCGCGTGCGTGGAATCGATCAACATACGCTTGGTCATTGAACTTCGAACTCCGAATGGTCGCCCGGCAACGCGACGCGGATCCCGGTGGGATGCGCGCCGGCAGGCGACCGAATAGACGTGAAAGGGGTTGGCCCGTCCGCTCAAGGATCGGAACGTCGTCCGGCCGAGCGATGTCGCAGCCTGTCATCCCGTCCCAACAGATGGGGATGCCTGCCGCGTTCGTCAGTATCTGGCCGGAGAGGTGCATACGTTCGACGGCGATCTTGTCCCAGACGACCCGGGCGCGCCCGGAAGAGTATTCTGCCTGCCTGCCCGAGAGCGGCAGCCGATCCCCGGCGCGCTGGCAGCGCGACGCGGGCGGTGACGCGGCAACGGCAGAATGGCGACCCTCCCGGGACCCCCGATCCGCCGACTGATCGGTCGCCGGTCCGGGTCATCGCTTCCGCCGGTGTCGCGCCCGATGGGGCGGTTCATCCCGCCTTCCACAGGTGCATCACCGGAGCGACTCGGACCATGAAGCAAACCCGCCCAGGCCGCAAGCATCAGTTGCGGTCGCTCGGAGGCGGGAATGAACGAGGTGTAACAACGAACAGCGTGCGTTTCCGAAACTTGTGTGTTAACAACGCTATATGGCGCCCTGTTCGCCGATCTCGCGCCGCGTGCTGCTCGGCCGTCTCGGGTCGGGGACCGGCATCATCGGCACGTTCCTGCTGCCGGACCGCGTCGCTGCCACGCCATCCCGCCTGCCGCCGAGCCCGCCCCGGCCCCTGGTAATGCTGGACCCCGGCCATGGCGGCAAGGATCCGGGCGCTATCGGCGTCTCCGGCACCTATGAGAAGCACGTATCGCTCGCCGCCGCTTTCGAGCTGAAGCGACAGCTGGAGGCGTCTGGCCGATACCGGGTTGAGATGACCCGGACACACGACGCCTTTATTCCACTGGATGGCCGCGTCGCCCGTGCGCAGGCGCACGGTGCGGCGTTGTTCGTCTCGATGCACGCGGACGCGCTGTCGGATCACAGCGTGCGCGGCGCCAGCGTGTACACGCTGTCGGACACGGCGTCAGATGCCCAGACTGCGGCGCTCGCACGGCGTGAGAACAGCGCTGACCTGGCGGGAGGCGCCGGCTTCAACGCGCCGCCAGAGATCGCCCGCATCCTGGCCAGCCTGGTCCGGCGGGAGACACGGGTCGGCTCCATCCGATTGGCGCGTACCCTGGTGGACAATCTCGATCGCGACCTGCCGATGCTGCCGAATCCGGAGCGCCACGCCGGATTCGTCGTGCTGAAGGCGGCCGACATCCCGAGCGTGCTGGTGGAAATGGGGTTCATGTCGAATCGCGAGGACGAAGCGGAGATGCGGCGTCCGCAGCATCGTGTGCGGGTCGCTGAAGCGATGAAGCGAGCGGTCG
>DASSRN010000527.1:0-29014 GCA_035701785.1 Acetobacteraceae bacterium
CCCAGGTGAAGGAGGCGAAGCTCCGCGCCTTCGTCGTGCCCGGCCAGGCGCTGACCGCCGAGGCGCGGCTGCTGCACGACGGGTCGGGCTACGCGGTGGTGGCCGGCAGCATCAGTTCCGACGGCCGCAAGGTGGCGGACGCCGAGATCACCTATCGCGTCGTGCCCTTTCCCAACGACACGCTGCGTGCCGAGATGCTGGAGACTGCACGGCGTGTCGCCGTGCCAGAGGAGTTCCTGCATGGCTAAGCCGCGCGATGCCCTGATCACCGGCATCGGCCTTGTCTCCTGCCTGGGCGAGGGGATCGACGCGCACTGGGACGCGCTGAGCGCTGAGGGCGGCTTCCAGCCGGTGATCGATGCGACAAGTTTCGCGCCCTGGCTGGTGCATCCGATGGCTGCACTGGAGTTGGACCGGCAGATCACCAAGCGTGGCGACCAGCGGCAGATGGAGGCGTGGCAGCGCATCGGCACCTATGCTGCGGGGCTGGCGCTCGATTCCGCCGGCGTGAAGGGCGATGCGGGGCTGCTGTCGCGCATGGACATGATCGTCGCGGCTGGCGGTGGCGAGCGCGACTACGCGGTGGATGCGGCGATCCTGTCGGCGCTGCCACAGACTGCGGAACCCGGCACGTTCCTCAACGAGCACCTGCTATCGGACCTGCGGCCGACTCTGTTCCTTGCACAGTTGTCCAACCTGCTCGCCGGCAATATCTCGATCGTGCACGGCGTGGTGGGATCGTCGCGCACCTTCATGGGCGAGGAGGCGAGTGGCACCGACGCGGTCCGCATCGCGTGTGCACGCATCGCAGCGGGGCAGGGGGACCTCTTCCTGGTTGGCGGTTCGTACAACGCGCAGCGCCCTGATGTGCTGCTGCACTACGAGATGGGCGGGCTGTTGTGGAAGCATCCGTTCGCCGGAGTGTGGTCGCGGCTGTCGCAGGGCGGCGGCATGGTGCTGGGATCCGTCGGCTGCTTCCTGGTGATCGAGAGCCGCGAGCACGCCGCAACGCGAGGTGTGCCTGCAATGGCGCATATCGCCGCGGTTGCCAGCGATCGTTGCCGGCGGCGTCCTGGTGAGGCGACCAGCAACGCCACGCATCAGCTGATGGGGATGCGCCACCACCTGGAGCCGCCGCATGCCGCAGTGATCTCGGGCGCCTCCGGCGCGCAGGCCGCGACGCACGAGGAGGCTGGCTTTCTGCATGACCTGGGATTGCCGGTGCGCGGCACTGCGACGGCGCTCGGGCATTCGCTGGAACCGACTTTCCCAGCCAATCTCGCCCTGGCAGCGATCGCGCTGTCGCGCCGCCGGCTGTTCGAACCGCTGGACGCGAACGAGCAGCCAATGGCCGACGAATTGCGCCAGGTGCTGGTGACCGGCTGGGGACATTGGCGCGGCGAGGGGCTCGCCGTGCTGGAAGCGGCATAGGAGTTCGGACATGGGACGCGCGGACCTCGACGCTCGCGGTCGCCCGGTCGTGGTGGTGACCGGCACGGGCGTGCTGACCTCGCTAGGTGCGGGCCGAGTGGATAACTGGCGCGAACTGACCGGAGGCCACTCCGGAATTCGGCGCATCTCCCGGTTTCCGATCGCCGGGCTGCGCACCAACATCGCCGGCACAGTGGACTTCGTCGCGACCGAGGAGCCGTCCGCGCCGTCGCTGTCCGAGCAGATCGCATCGATGGTGATCGAGGAGGCGGTGGCGGAGGCCGCCATCGGTACGCCGGGCGACTTTCCCGGCCCGATGTTTTTGGCGCTGCCGCCGGTAGAGCTGGAATGGCCGCAGCGCATGGCGCTTGCTGCGTCGTCGGGCGCGAGCGCGACTGGCAGCTACGACGACCTGCTGCGTGCCGCAGGGACCGGCAAGTTCGCCCGGTTCTACGAGCGGTTCCTGTTCAGCTCGGTGGCGGAGAACCTCGCGGTGCGATTCGGCACCATGGGCTCGCCGGTTGCGACGTCAACTGCCTGCGCTTCCGGGGGCACCGCAATCCAGCTCGGGGTCGAGGCTCTGCGCCGCGGCGAGGCTGAGGCGGCCCTGGTGGTGGGCACCGATGCGTCAGTGAACCCGGAAAGCCTGATCCGGTTCTCGCTGCTTTCGGCGCTGTCCACCCGCAACGATCCCCCGGAAGGTGCGGCGCGTCCGTTCAGCAAAGACCGCGACGGCTTCGTGATGGCCGAAGGCGCCGGCGCACTGGTGCTGGAGACGCTGGCGCACGCCAAGGCGCGCGGCGCCGAGGTCCTCGGTGTGGTGGAAGGCTGTGGCGAGATGGCCGACGGCTTCCACCGCACGCGATCCTCGCCGGACGGCAAGCCGATCATCGCCTGCATGCAGAACGCGCTGGACGATGCCGGATTGTCGCCGGAGGCGATCGGCTACATCAACGCGCACGGCACCGGCACACCGGAGAACGACAAGATGGAGTGGGTGGGCGTGTCCGCCGTGTTCGGCGCGCGCGCATCCGCCATCCCGATCTCGTCCAACAAGTCGATGATCGGTCACACGCTGACTGCGGCGGGCGCAGTCGAGGCAATCTTCACGCTGCTGGCGATGCGCGAGGGCCGCCTGCCGCCGACCATCAACTACGAGACGCCGGACCCGGCGCTGCCGGTGGACTGTGTGCCGAACGTGGCGCGCGACGCGCAGGTGACGCACGCGATCTCCAATTCGTTCGGCTTCGGCGGGCAGAATGTGAGCCTGGTGATGGGCCTGCCGTGAGAGGCACAGGGAGGAGGGGACCAGCCTGACGGCCCCTGGCCGCGCCCTGGTGATCGGCGGCCGGCGCGGCATCGGTGCGGCCGTAGTGCAGGCGCTGACCGATCAGGGGTTCGTGGTCACCTACACCTACCGCACCGCGCCCGGCGATTCGCCCGCACCCTGCCGTCAGCTGGACCTCGCCGACCGTGCCGCGGTGGAGGCATTTGCCCGCGAGCAGGAGGACGCACCGGCTTGGGATGCGTTCGTACAGGTCAGCGGCACCACGTTCGACACGCTCGCCGCGGTGATGGACCAGGACGCGGCCGAACACGTCATGCAGGTCAATCACTGGGCCTTCGCTCGGCTCGCGCGAGCGGTGGTGCGGCCGATGCTGCGCGCGCGCTCGGGACGAATCGTGGTGGTCGGCTCGGTGATGGGCCTGCACGCCAGCCAGGGCAACGTCGCCTATGCCGCCAGCAAAGCGGCACTGCTGTCGTATGCGCGTACCCTGGCGATCGAGAGCGGCAAGCGCGGCGTCACTGTGAACTACGTCGCCCCAGGCTTCGTCGATACCGCGATGCTGGCGCCCTATGCAGCGTATCGTGAGGGCATCGCCGAACGCATCCCTGCTGGCCGCTTTGCCCGGCCGGAGGAGATCGCCGCCGTGGTGGCGTTCCTGGCCTCGCCGGCCGCCGGGTATATCAACGGCGCCTACATCCCAGTCGATGGCGGCCTGACCGCGTCGCTTGGCATCCATCGCGGCTGAGTGGCACAACCATCGCATGGCGATGATCCGTGCGCTGCAGCTGCTGGCCGACCGCGACATCGCACTGGTGGAGCGCGATGCTCCGCCACCCCCCGGCCCTGGCGAGGTGCAACTGCGCGTCCGCTGCGTCGGGCTGAACCACATCGACGTGTGGGGCTTCCGCGGCATGGCGTTTGCCAAGCGGCAGTTCCCGCTGAGCGTCGGTGCCGAGGCGGCGTGCGAGGTGGTGGCAATCGGCGAAGGCGTCGCGAACCTGAAGCCACGCGATTGCGTGGTGCCGTACGCGGCGCTGGTGTGCGGCACGTGCCCCGCCTGCGCCGGCGGGTGCGAGAACCTGTGCGAGAACGTTGCCGGCGTGCGCGGCTTCCATGTCGGAGGCTTCGCGCAGGAACTCACCAACCATCCGGCACGGCTCACCGCGAAGCTGCCGGTCGGCGTCGAACTGCGCGATGCTGCGTGCGTCGCCGTGGCGTATGCGACGGTGGAGCACATGCTGTTCGACAATGCGCGGCTGGAACCAGGCGAGTGGATCCTGGTGCATGCCGGGGGCTCGGGCATCGGCAGCATCGCGATCCGCGTTGCGAAGTCACTCGGCTGCACCGTCATCACCACGGTGGGCAGCGACGACAAGGCGGCGAAGGCGCGCGCACTCGGCGCCGACCATGTGATCAACTATCGCGAAGATCGCTTCGAAGGGGTGGTTCGCCGGCTGACCGGACGCAAGGGCGTCGACGTGGTGTTCGAGCATGTCGGTGCCGATACCTGGAGCGGTTCGCTGCTGTCGCTGAAGCGTGGCGGCCGGCTGGTGACCTGCGGTGCCACCTCTGGACCGAGCGGCACAATCAACCTGATGCAGCTGTTCCAGCAGCAGTATCGCATCATCGGCTCGTTCGGCTCGCCGCTGAGCGCGCTCGGCCGCGCCCTGGAGCGCATCGCCTCGGGGGTGAGGCCGGTGATCGACACGGTCTATCCGCTGGAGCGGTTCCGCGACGGTTTGGCGCGACTGGAGAGCCGCGACGTGTTCGGGAAGCTGCTGGTCGAGCTGTAGCAACGCGTGCTGCGCACCCTCTCGCTCTATGCCGACCGGCTGCTGGGTCGCCTGGTCAAATACCTGCTGGAGGCGATGCGTCGCACCGACCCGGATCGCGCATCCGACCTGTGCGGCGCCATTGCGCGCCGCCTGGGGCCGCTGGTCCCGGCGCATCGCATCGGTCGTGCCAACCTGTGCGCAGCGTTTCCCGAACACGACGCGGCATGGATTGATCGGACGCTGCGCGGCGCGTGGGAGAATCTGGGGCGCGTCGCCGGCGAGTACGTCCATCTCGGCACGCTGTGGGACTACAACGTGGCGCATCCCAACACCGGCCGCATCATCAGCGATGATGCACCGCTGTTCATGCAAATGAAGGATGATGACAAGCCGGCGCTGTGCTTTGCTGCGCATCTTGGCAATTGGGAACTGCCGGCGGTGATGGCGCGCGCGCACGACATGCCATCGGCGGTGCTGTATCGCATGCCGAACAACAAAGCGGTCGCGCGCGAGATCAGCCGCATCCGTGAGCCGCTGATGGGGCGACTGATTCGCAGCCGCGCGCAGGCACCGCTGGAAATGGCGGCCGCGCTCGAACGCGGCGAGCATTTAGGCATGCTGGTGGATCAGCGCTTCTCGCGCGGCGTGGACGTCACGTTTTTCGGCCGGACGTGCAAGGCCAATCCCTCGATCGCGCGGCTGGCGCGGCAGTTCGAGTGCCCGGTGGTCGGCGTGCGCGTGATCCGGCTGCCAGGCCATCGGTTCCGCATCACAGCCGAGGGCCCATTCGAGCTACCGCGTGATACAGAGGGACGCATCGACGTACAGCGATCTACGCAGTTGATCACATCCGTGATCGAGCGCTGGGTGCGGGAGAACCCAGACCAGTGGCTGTGGTTTCACCGTCGCTGGCGATAGCAGCTCACCGGCTTGTCATCGATGACCGTACACTGCGCCTCATTTGCGGCACGCGGCGCTCGTAGCCCATCGCCAGCAACATTTCGCGAAGGAGAACTTCGATGCGTTTCCTGGCACTTTCGTTCACCGTGCTGGCTGGCCTAGTCGCCACGCCGGTGCTGGCGCAGACCCAGGTTCCAGTCACGCCGCAGGGCGTGCCGCCGGGCGCCAGTCCAGTTACCGGCGCGCGGCCGGGCAACGATGTCGGCACCGGGATGTCTCTGCCGATGGGCACCCGCGCCAGCAATATCGATGCGCAGAACACGCGCTCAATGATCGCGCCGAATCTGCCCAGCCCGATGGTTGGACCGAACGCCAATGCGGTGGACTATCTGCGCGCGGCGCAGAACGCATTGCAGGCAGGTCGCACCGGCGAGGCGCAGCAGTCGCTCGAGATGGCACAGACGCGTCTGCTCGACCGTTCCGTGCCGATGGGCCAGACCAGCAACCCTAGCGACAATCCGGCGGTGACGCAGGTGTCGCAGGCGCTGAAGGCGCTGGCGGCCGGCGACCGGATGCAAACGATGCAACTGATCCAGTCGGCCATTCCTGCAGCGACCGCGTCGACGCAATAGCGCTTGCCTGACGCTACGCCACCGTCCAGAGTAACAGCGCTGTGATGGCGTGGGCGGTGGCGTGGTGGCAGACGCGGACGAGGACTTCACTGAGCGGACTTTGACGTTTCGCGCATCGATGATGCCGCGAGCGGTTGCCGACACATCGGCACATCTGCTGCTGGTGCATGTCGACAACGCACCGCCTCGTCATGTCGCGCTGAACCTGCTGCCGCTGACCGTCGGGCGCAGTGCACCGGCAGATGTCGTCCTGGCGGGCAGCACGGTGTCTCGCCGCCATTGCCGCATCGCGCGGCAAGGCGAGTCGATCGTGGTGGAGGATCTCGGCTCTACCAACGGCACATTCGTCAACAGCGAACGCATCAGCGCACCCTCTGTGCTGGAAGATGGCGCCCGCATCATGATCGGCGAGCATGCGCTGACGTATCATCGGCGCAGCAGGCAGGAGCTCGAAGGCTGGGAAGCGCTGGACCGCGAATTGGGCGAAGCCAGCGATTATGTGCTGTCGGTGCTGCCACCGCCGATCACGACGGGGCCTGTGCAGGCCGAATGGTACTATCAGCCGTGCACGCGACTGGGCGGCGATGCGTTCGGTTATCAGATGCTCGATACGCGGCACTTCGCCGCGTATATGCTGGATGTCGCGGGCCACGGCGCAGGGTCGGCGCTGTTCGCGGTGACGGTGGCCAATGTGCTGCGACAGCGCATGCTCCCCGACGTTGATTTCCGCGATCCCGGCGTGGTGATCCGCGGGCTCAACCGCATGTTCCCGATGGAGCGGCACAACAACCTGTTCTTCACCATGTGGTATGGCGTGTACGACATGGCGGAGCGGGCGCTGACCTTTGCGACTGCGGGGCATCATCCGGCATATCTGCTGACCTCTGGCGCGGCGGAGCCGGCGCCGCTTGGCACGCGCAATCCGTCTATCGGCATCGGTGCTGATCGCGCGGTCGCTACGGCGCGCGCAGCAGTACCTGCAGACAGCACGCTGGCGCTATTCAGCGATGGCGTCTTCGAGATCACCGATGCCGATGGTCGCGACTGGGATCTCTCGCAGGTGCTGTCGCTGCTGCCGGTGATGGCGCTGCCGAAGGGACCGCTGCGGTTGCACGACAAGGTGCGAATGGCGGCGCGCTCCGGCCCGCTGGAGGATGATTTCTCCGCGCTCGCTGTGCGCTTCATCTGAGGAACTGCCATGGCCGACCTGCCGATCCGCCTGACCTGCGCCGACTATGCGCGCGTGATGCCGCTCGCGGTCAGAGCGGTGAACTCGGACGGGATCGACCTTACGATGGAGTTAGGTCGCGAGGGATCATGGCCGATGCGCGCTGAGATGCTGCGGCGCGCCGCGAGCGATCCGAATGTGCATGGCGGTGAGTCGTCGATGGCGGGTCATCTGCGCCGGATCGACAAGGGCGATCGCAGCCTTGTGGCGCTGCCGGTGTTCCCGTTGCGCAACTTCACCGCGCGCGATCTCTATGTCCGCAAGGATGGGCCAGTGAAGACGCCGGCCGATCTGCGCGGCCGGCGCGTCGGAATGTACGACTGGGTGGCTAGCGGCTCGGTCTGGTACCGTCATTTCCTGCGCTTCATCGACGTGCCACCTGAGGACCTTCAATGGTGTATCGGCCCGGTCGACGAGCCGAACATCACCAGCCATGTATACACACTGCCGGAGGGAGTGCGCGCCGCACCGGAAGGACGTGCCCTGTCGGAGATGCTGATCGCGGGCGAACTCGATGCGATCTACAGCCCGCCGCGGCCGCGGCGGTATGATCCGGTGAATGGGCCGATCGTACGGCTGTTCTCCGATATCCGTGCGATCGAGCAGGAGTATTTCCGTGCGACGCGGATGTTTCCTCCGCAGCATCTGATCGTGCTGCGTCACGAGACGTGGCAGCAGAACAAGTGGATCGCACGCTCGCTGACCGAGGCGTTTGCGCGCTGCACCGAGGCGTTCGGACGTACGCAGCGGTCGTTCCCGTATGCGTCGCCGTGGCAGGACGCCGAACTGGAGGCGACCGAGGCGCTGATGGGTGCCGACTTCCATGCGGAAGGCTATGAACGGAACCGCGCCACGATCGAGGTGTTCGCCCAAGAGGCGCATCGCGCGGGCATCGTGAGCCGGCGGATCGGGGCGGAAGAGTATTTTGCGGAATACCTCGAGTCCTGATCAGGCCGCGTAGTCAGATCGCGACGATCTGCCCCGCTCCGATGGCTTCCAGAAAGGTCGCCACTCCGGCCACCTCGACGCCGGGCAGCAGCCGCGCTGCGTCCAGGCCTTCGGCGCGCAGGCCGGCCTCGCAGGCGATCAGGCGCACGTCCATCTCGCGCGATGCCTCGCGCAGCGTCTCCAGCCCCGCCACACCACCTTCCTGCACGCGGGCATCGCGAGCGGCGTCGGCAAGACCCGACCAGTCGGTGAACAGCGCGTGGCAGCCGGCGTTGGTGGCGAACAGCACCACCTGCCGTCCGAGTGCCGCGGCGCCGGACGCCAGCACGAACGCATAGTGCGCGCGGTCGTGCGCGCCGGATAGCAGCAGGATGCCAAGTGGTTCAGACGGCACAGGCGGGTGCCGCGGCGTTACGGTGCTGGGCGAGGTCCCTGATCGTCGCGCTCGGACTGCACAGCGTGCAGTCGGGGTCGGCGCGCAGTTTCACGGTGCGGAAGCGACTCGCCAGCGCGTCCCAAATCAGCAGCTTGCCGGACAGGCTCTCGCCGATGCCCATGATCTCCTTCAGGACTTCGGTCGCCTGCAAGGTGCCCATCACGCCGGTGACCGCGCCCAGCACGCCAGCTTCCGAGCAGGTCGGCACCGTGCCCTCGGGCGGCGGCTCGGGGTAGAGGCAGCGATAGCAGGGGCCAGAGACGTGCGGCTTGAACACCGACAGCTGGCCCTCGAACCGCAGCACAGCGGCCGAGACGAGGGTGCGGCGCGCCAGCACGCATGCATCGGCCAGCAGGAAACGCGTGGCAAAGTTGTCAGTGCCGTCGCAGACCAGGTCGTAGCGCCCGATCAGATCCAACACGTTGTCGGCATTGAGCCGCGTCGCATAGGGCTCGACGCGCACCTCCGGATTGATGGCGCGCGCGGAGCGGGCGGCCGATTCAGCCTTCAGTTCGCCGATCCGGTCGGTGGTATGGGCGATCTGGCGCTGGAGGTTGGAGAGCTCCAGCCGATCGTGGTCGACGATGCCGATTGTGCCTACGCCGGCCGCAGCCAGATAGAGCGCCAGCGGCGAGCCCAGCCCGCCAGCGCCCACCAGCAGGACACGGGCCGCCTTCAGTTTGGCCTGGCCGATGCCGCCCACGTCGTGCAGCAGGATGTGGCGCGAGTAGCGGCGGATTTCGTCTTCGGTGAAATCGAGGTCCATGACGCTAGGATATGGTGATGCGGCGAGCCACGACAGAGGACCGGTGGGGCGATGAACGACGACAAGGCGCTGGTGCTGTTCTCCGGCGGGCAGGACAGCACGACCTGCCTGGCCTGGGCGCTGGACCGCTACCGGGAGGTGGAGACGGTGGGATTTGCCTACGGTCAGCGGCACGCTATCGAGCTCGAGTGCCGTGCGCCGCTGCGCGCGGCGCTGGCGAAGCGCTGGCCGGGCCAACTGGGGCCCGATCACACGGTCGATCTCGTGGCGACGCTGCGGGGGCTCGGGGCAACGGCGCTGACCAGCGACATGGTGATCGAGATGACGACCGACGGGCTGCCGACCACCTTCGTGCCGGGCCGCAACCTGCTGTTCTTCACCTGTGCGGCGGCGCTCGCCTGGCGGCGCGGGGTGCGGCGGATCGTCGCCGGCATGTGCGAGACCGACTACTCTGGCTACCCCGATTGCCGCGACGACACGATCAAGGCGATGCAACTGGCGCTGAACCTGGGCATGCAACGGCGCTTCGTGCTGGAAACGCCGCTGATGTGGCGCGATAAGGCGGCGACGTGGGAGCTGGCTGCCGCCCTGGGCGGGATGGCGCTGGTGGAGCTGATCCGTACCGGGACGCACAGCTGCTACCTGGGCGATCGCTCGCAGCTGCACGAGTGGGGGTTTGGGTGCGGAAGTTGTCCGGCGTGCGAGCTGCGAGCGGGAGGCTGGCGGCGCTGGCGCGAAGGCGGCGGTTCGGCTCTTATCGCCGCATCATCGACACCAGGAGAGAATGCATGAGGCTAGTCGCCGCCACCGCTGCCCTGAGCGCCCTTCTGCTTGCCCTGCCGGCACAGGCGCAGCGCAGCGCGATCCTCCAGGCGGGCAATACCGGCGAACTTGCCGAATTGTGCTCAGCAACCCCCAAAGACCCGCAGGGCGATGCCAAGATCAACTTCTGTCATGGCTTCGCGCAGGGGGCAATTCAGGTCGAGTTGCGCCGGGCGACGGACAAGAAGGCATTCTGCTTTCCAAGTCCGCCGCCGAGACGAACTGTCACCATGAACGAATTCGTCAATTGGGTGAAAGCAGTGCCCGACCGCAAAACACCGCCGGCAGTGGAAGGCTTCTTCCAGTTCCTGGGCGAGCGGTTTCCCTGCAAGTAGCCGGTAGGTGAAGCATCAGGTGCGCCATCGCAGCGCCCGACGCTCGAGCGGCTGTACTGCGCCCCACTCGATGAGCTGCACGACCAGGATGAAGGCCAGCGTGTAGGCCAGGATCAGCGTCACGTCGAACAGCTGGAAGTAGATCTGGATCTGGAAGCCCACGCCGTTGCTGCGGCCCAGCAGCTCCACCACCAGCACAATCTTCCAGATCAGCGCCAGACCGGAGCGCGAGGCGGCGAAGAAAAACGGCGCGAGCTGTGGCAGCACCACGTGGCGCAGCGTGCGCCAGTGCGACATGCGGAAGCTATGCGCCATTTCGGTCAGCGCCGGGTCCAGCGCGCGCGCGCCCTCGCGCATGGTCACCACGGTGTTCGGCAGCTTGTTCAGCGCGACCGCCGCAATAGCGGAGACCTCGTTCAGGCCGAACCACACATAGAGCAGTACGATCAGCACCAGTGCGGGAAGGTTCAGCAGCACGGTCACCGCATTGTCCAGCCACAGGTCGAGCCGGCGGGATCGTCCCATGGCGATGCCGAGACCACTGCCCAGCAGCAGCGAGAGCGCAAAGGACGCGGCGACGCGCGCCAGCGTGATCGCCAGGTTCCACGGCAGCACGCCGGTCTCGGTCTGCTGTAGCATCGCAGTGAGCACCGCGGTGACGGTGGGCAGCAGCCGGCTGTGTGCGAATTCGGCGGCGATCTGCCAGGCGAGCAGGAACGCGGCCGCCGAGGCGAGCCGCGTCAGCAGGTCACGGTGTGCGACGGTCAGGCTCCGGCTCGCCAGGTCACCGGCCAGAACGTGCCCGCCGGCAGCGACTTGATCGGGCCGACCAGTTCGGTGCCGCCGATGCTGGCGAGCAGATCGAACAGCTGTCCGGCCGAGTGCCGTTCGGTCTCGCCCCAGTTCTCCGGGATGCCGTCGCGATACCACTCGCGCAGCCGCTGCAACTCGACATCGTCGGCTGCACCGGTCAGCGGCTTCACGCGCTGCCATTCGGCGTCGGAGGTGAGCAGGATGTCGCGCGCCTTGCGTGATGCGGCGATGAAGCCGTCGACCAGTGTCGGGTTCTGCTCCGCCCAGCGCTGCGAGAATGTGTAGCCGATGAAGGGCACACCGGCGCCGATGCCCAGCGCGCCGACAGCGTCCTTCACGTCGAGCACGCGGCGCGCGCCGGCCGCTTCGGCCTTGGCCACGAACGGCCAGTAGGTCAGCAGCGCATCGAGCCGGCCCGCCTTCATCTGTTCGGCCAGCAGCGGCGGCGGACCGAAGCTTTTGTTTGCCGCCGTATCGAGGTCGAGGTCGAAGCGGCGCGTCGCATAGGCCCGCAGGATCAGCCAGCTCTTGTCGAGCGGGCTGCCGGCGATGCCAAGCGCGCGGCCTTTCAGGTCGGCGATGTCGCGGATCGGCGATCCAGCGGGTGCGATCAGTGCGCCGACGGCGTTGGAGAACGGCACCGACGTCCAGTCGGCGCCGCTGCCGCGCTGGCGCGCAACCCACAGCCAGTCGACCACGATCATGTCCACCTGGCCGGCCTGCAACGCGACCTGCGCCGCCTGCGCCGCGGCGAGTTCGACCGGCGCGAGCGCAATGCCTGCTGCCGCGTCGAACCCATGCGTGCGGATCACGTCCACTTCCCACGACACCGTGCCGTAGCGCAGCACGCCGACGCGGATCGGCGGCGGCGACGCGGCGCCGAGTGGCAGCGTGGCCGCCGCGAGCAGGGCGCGGCGTGTCATGCGCATCAGAGCTTCCTCCCGTCCGGTTGCCGGATTATCCCCGCCGTCATTTACCGGTGCAATGCGTGAGCTCATCCTTGCCGATCGAGAAGACACCGCCCGACTTCACCTCGACATTCGACACCAGACAGCTACGGCCGGTCTTGTCGGTGAACTTCACGTCGTAGTGTCCGGTGCTGACGCCTTTGATCGTCAGCCTCTCGTCGAAGTCCACCGTGCCATCGGGATCGTTGCGGCACTGGTCGGGTCCCCACTTCGTGGTGCCGGCCGGCGCGAGGTTCAGGTGGGTGATGGTTTCGCCCGTGAGATTCCAGAACCGCGTCGCCTTCTCGGCTGCCTGCGCCGAACCAAGCGCGGGCAGTAGCGCCGCGCACACCAAAAGCACATCGCGCATCCTTTGCAGTCTCCCGTTCCAGCAGTAGGACTCGCATCGCATGTTCCGCGCCCTGTTGCCATTGCCTGTGCTGTTCGGCGTCCTGCTCGCGCATCCGGCGCGGGCGGTGGACAACGACTATCCGACGGCGGCGAGGGCGGAGTTCGTGTTTGCCTGCATGACGACGAATGGCGGCAATCAGGAGGCGTTGCAGCGCTGCTCGTGCGCGATCGACGTGATCGCTTCGGTGCTGTCGTACGATCAGTATGAGAAGGCTGAGACTGTGCTGCGCATGCGACGCCAGTCAGGCGGCTACCTGGGGCAGATGTTCCGCAGCGCCGCGACCAACGAGATCGTGCGCGAACTCGAAGAGGCGCAGGCGGAGTCCGAGGTGCGCTGCTTCTGAGCGGCGTCAGGTCTGCGTCGCGGCCCAACTCTGATGGAACGAGGTGCCCTCGTTGTCCTCGGCATCGGCGCTAATGCTGATCGCGCCGTTCGCGCGGAAGTCGAAGCGGAAAGTCGGGTTCTCGGCGATCGAGATGCCGCTTTCCACCGACAGCAGCAGATCCTGGCCCTGCATCAGCCGCACCGACTTCACGAAGTGCGCTGGCACATAGAGCCGCGTCACCTGGTCCATCTGCATTCCCGAGTTGTTCGGGTGGCGGATGGCGAACTCGGCTTCGGCGCGGTCGGGATCGGCCGAGGCGAAGCGGCGGAACCGCATGGTGCCCGGCGGGATGCCGTCGGCGGCGACATTGGCCGCCGGTGCCGAGCAACCACCTGCCGCCTTGACGAACTGCTGCGTGGCATAGAGTTCGCCGTCGCTGAGTTCGGCTACCGCATGAATGTTGGTATACG
This sequence comes from Acetobacteraceae bacterium, assembly GCA_035701785.1. GTDB lineage: Bacteria > Pseudomonadota > Alphaproteobacteria > Acetobacterales > Acetobacteraceae > JAMXLO01. Next base: position 13,529 of record DASSRN010000527.1, read on the forward strand.
AGTCGACCCGCACCCGGGTGGACAGCAAGCGCATCCCGCTGGCCGGGCCGGGCGTGAACACGGCAGCGAGCGGTGAGGGGTTCTGGTCGATCACCAGGGTGATGGCGCGGATGCTGCGCGCGTCGCCGGGTGGCAGCAGCGAACGCAGCACGATTGGCACCAGGGCAGCGTCCTCGGCGCGATATGGCGCCTCGATCGCCAGTAGCTGGCTGCCGTCGCGCAGCGTGCGATCGGCGAAGATCTGCTGGGCGAGCTCTGGCCAGGGATCCTGCGGCGCCGGCGCCTGGGCACGGGCGCGGCCAGCGCCGAGGGCCGCTGCAGCGGCCGCGAACAGCGAACGGCGGGCGAGTAGGGCAGGCGCGCGATCGGTCATGGAAGTTCCCCGCGGCGGCTGCCACATAATCAGGCGTCCGAAGCCCGGATTGCAAGATACGCGGACGTTCTGGACGCACTGACTACAACCTGTTAGCGTCCGAACGTCGACACCACCGGTTTCGGCGAAACCGCAAGAAGCGAGGAGACACTTATGGCCTGGACCCGCCCGAAGCTCCGCGAGATCTGCATCGGCATGGAGATCAACGGCTACTTCGCCGGCAAAATGTAGTCACGCGCGACTTCTCATTCGAGAATGGATGGCCGAGAGGCTGGGCTCACCGCTCTGGTTCTCGGTGCTGCGGCAGGCGGCGGATTTCCACAGTGGAACTGTGGGTGCCGCCTTTGCTGTCTGGCACGGGCGGGTGATCCGCGGGCGCGGCCGGCGACGCAGGCCAGTGTCGCGGTAACCGGTAACGGCGCCGACTGGATCGTGGTCGGCGCTTCACCCGACCTGCGCCAGCAAATCCTTCAGTCACCGCAGCTATTCCCACGTGAGGGGCTGCGCGACTCGCCAATCGCAGCGGTGGTGCTGCTGGGTGGCGATGTGGACGCAATCGCGGGACTGCTGGTGCTGCGCGAGCGGCAGGCGTTCACCGTATTTGCCCCGCAGCCGATGCTGGACCTGCTTGAGCAGAACCGCATTTTCGACGTGCTCGACAGCGCCGCGGTGAGCCGCAGCGCGCTGGTACCGCTGGAGCCGGTGCGGGCGCCCGGCGGGGTCAAGCTGACCCTGCTGCCGATGCCCGGGAAGGTGCCGCTGTATATGGAGGCGCGCGGCGCCGAGACGGCCGAGGCCGGCCCGACCTATGCTGCCAGGCTGGAGGCAAAAGGCCGGTGCGTCATCGTGGCGCCCGCCTGCGCCGATATCACGGAGGACGTGCGTCGGCAGTTGCGAACCGCCGACCTGCTGTTCTTTGACGGCACGCTGTTCACCGACGATGAGATGATCGCCGCGGGGCTGGGGCCGAAGACCGGGCGTCGCATGGGGCATGTGCCGGTCAGCGGACCCGGTGGCACGCTGGAGGGGCTGGGCGACCTGCCGGGCCGGCGCGTGCTGCTGCACATCAACAACAGCAATCCGATCCTGCTGTCCGACTCGGCGGAGCGGTGGCAGGTCGAGGCGGCAGGCTTCGAGGTCGCCTATGACGGAATGGAGTTTCGGCTTTGAGCGACGATCTGGAGTCCCGGCTGCGTGCGTTGGGTGCCGAGCGCTACCACAACCTGCACCCGTTCCATCGCATGCTGCACGGCGGCAAGTGCACCAAGGCACAGGTCCAGGCCTGGGCGCTGAACCGCTACTACTATCAGGCGATGGTGCCGGTGAAGGATGCCTCGCTGATTGGCCGTACCGAAGACCCGGCGCTGCGCCGCGAATGGCGCAAGCGGCTGGAGGACCATGACGGCGACGACAATCGTCCCGGCGGCATCGAGCGTTGGCTGAAGCTGACGGACGGGTTGGGACTGGATCGAGAGGCAGTGACCTCGACGCGGCTGCTGCTGCCGACGACGCGCTTCGCGGTGCAGGCCTATGTGCATTTCGTGCGCGAGCGCAGCATGCTCGAGGCGGTGGCATCGTGCCTGACCGAGCTGTTCTCGCCGCAGATCATCACCGAACGGATGAGCGGGATGCTGGCGCACTACAACTTCATCACGCCGGACATCATGCTGTATTTCGACAAGCGCCCGCCGCAGGCCGAGCGCGATGCGAACTTCGCATTGGAGTGGGTGAAGCAGCATGCACGCACGCCGGAGCAACAGCAGGCGGTGGTGGACACGCTGGCGTTCAAGTGCGACGTGCTGTGGAGCATGCTGGACGCGCTGCACTATTCCTATGTCACGCCCGGGCTGATCCCGCCTGGCGCCTTCGTGCCGAACCGGTCCGATGCCTGACACGCTGCCAGAGCGCCCGCGCCTTGCGCCGGGCGTTCGTCTGCATTTCGACAAGACGCGGGAGGCGTGGGTGCTGCTGGGGCCCGAGCGGGTGATCGAGGCCGAGGGCCCGGCGCCGGAAATCCTGAAGCGCTGCGACGGCACGCGCACGGTGGACCAGATCATCGACGAACTGGCGGCACTGTACGCCGCGGATCGCGGCGAGATCGCCGGCGATGTGACCGACATGCTGGGTGAACTGGTCACCAAACGGATGCTGGTGTGACGTCGGTTCCTGCCCCTCTCGGATTGCTGGCGGAGCTGACGCATCGCTGTCCGCTTGGCTGCCCGTATTGTTCCAATCCGCTCACGCTCGATGATCGGGCCGACGAACTGGACGCGGCGACCTGGGCGCGTGTGTTCCGCGAAGCGGCGGGCATCGGCGTGCTGCAGGTGCACCTGTCGGGTGGCGAGCCGGCATCGCGACGCGACCTGCTGGAGATCGCCGCCGCGGCGCACGATGCGGGGTTGTACACCAACCTGATCACCTCGGCGATCGGACTGGACGCGACGCGGCTCGGCCGACTGAAGGAGGCGGGGCTCGACCACGTGCAGCTGTCGATGCAGGACGTCGACGCTGACAGCGCCGACCGCATCGCCGGCTATCGTGGTGCGCATGCGCGCAAACTGGCGTTTGCGAGGACGGTGACTGAGCTTGGGCTGGCGCTGACCATCAACGCGGTAATCCATCGCGCCAATATCGAGCGCGTGGCTGCGATGGTGGAGACCGCGGCTGCACTTGGTGCGGGGCGGGTGGAGATCGCGCACACCCAGTACTATGGCTGGGCACTGCGCAACCGCGACGCACTGATGCCGACGCGCGAGCAGGTCGATCGGGCGATGCACGAGATGGAGAGCATCCGCGCGCGATATCACGGCAGGCTGGTGATCGACATGGTGGTGCCGGACTACTATGCGCGGCGGCCGAAGCCGTGCATGGGCGGTTGGGCAAGGCGCTCGCTGAACGTCACGCCGTCGGGTCGTGCGTTGCCGTGCCATGCGGCGGAAAGCATACCGGGTCTCGAGTTCTGGTCGGTGCGCGAGCACTCGCTGGCGGAGATCTGGCTGCAGTCGCCGGCATTTCGTGCGTTCCGTGGCACTGAATGGATGCAGGAGCCGTGTCGGTCGTGCGCGATGCGCGAGGTGGATTTCGGCGGGTGTCGGTGTCAGGCGATGGCGCTGGTGGGCGATGCGGCCGCGACCGATCCGGCGTGCGAACTGTCGCCGCACCATGCGCGCATTCAGCAGCTGGCGGAGCACGACGCGGCGCAGGCGCGCATGGAGTACGCGTATCGCGGGCGAGCGATCAGCGCCACTCCAGCTCGCTGAACGCCGCGGTGGCGTTTCGGGCGTTGTAGTCGTCGAACAATGACCAACGTGTGCGCTCTGAGGCGCCGATTTCCGGCACGGCTTGGGAGAGCGGAGTGCCGGCGGCGATCAGGCGACGCGCATCCTGCTCGAGAACCGTGAGGTAACGCCGTTCGTCGTCGAGCGCCTGCGGCCATTCGGCGGGAGGTCCGTGTCCGGGCACTGCAATGCGGGCAGGCAATTGCGTGAGCCGCGGCATGAGCGCGAGCCAGCCGGTCAGGCTGCCATCCAACACCGGCACATGCTGGCGAAACAGCAGGTCGCCGGCGAACAGCACACCGGTCGTCTCGTCGAGCACGGTCAGGTCGCAGTCGGTATGGGCCGTTGCCCACGCGATGAGTCGCAGGCTTCGCCCACCGCCGAGATCGAGCGTCGTCTCGTCGTTCACCAGCAGGGTCGGTGGGATGATCCGCACCGCGGCGATCGCCGCATCACCAAGCTGTTCGCGATAGGAACGCAGATAATACGGGCCGCGCTGCGCCAGTTCGGCTGGCATGTTGCGGTGGCCGACGAACGTCGCATCGGGCGGCATCGCCGCATTCCCGAACACATGGTCCGGATGCTCGTGGGTATTGATCACGTAGCGGATCGGCTTGTTGGTGATCCCGCGCACCGCAAGCAGTAGGCGTTGTCCCACTGCGACGCTGCCGCCCGTATCGACGACCGCCACTGCATCTGCACCCACGACGATGCCCAGGTTGGCGATATCGCCGGCGTTGTCCGGTGTCACCGGCGCGATCAGGCCGACATGCATATAGTCGCCTTCGGCCAATTGCTGCACTGCAAAGGAGTCGACGGTCTGTGCTGCCGCGTCTGGCAGAAAGGCAACGATCAGCAGCAATGCGACAATGACCACCGGAATAACTTGGCGACGCTGTGCGTCGTTTCTCCCACGGCGCGCGTTCGCGATCCCGTGATTTGCCGGTGGCAACGCGCGGCATGAGGATACCGCTGGCTTCGGCGGACACCCGCGGTTGGGAGGGTGGGTATCCGTCTGGGCGCCATCGCGGGCTTCGGTCGAACAACAATGCAGGACCGGGCCGGGCGACGCTGCCGGATGCACCTCCTCCCAACTGGACTGACTGACACCATAGCGGGAGGAACTGATGCAGCGTGCTTCGGGGGGATTCTGGCTCACGGCAGGCACACTTCTATCATCGCAATTGTTGATATCGACCGCGATCGCCCAGCCTTCGGACGATCTGGCCAAGATGCAGACCAACTCGGCCAACGTGGTGATGCCTACCATCACCTACGACAACCAACGCTACTCCGGGCTCAATCAGATCACTCCGCAGAACGTCGGCAAGCTTCAGGTGGCATGGACGTTCTCGACCGGCGTGCTGCGCGGCCACGAGGGTGCGCCGCTGGTGATCGGCGACGTGATGTACGTGCACGCACCGTTCCCCAACACGGTGTTCGCGCTCGACCTGAACCACGATGGCAAGATCCTGTGGAAGTACGAGCCGAAGCAGGACCCGAACGTCATCCCGGTGATGTGCTGCGACACGGTGAACCGCGGCCTCGCCTATTCCGGCGGCAAGCTGTTCCTGCATCAGGCCGACACCACGCTGGTGGCGCTGGATGCGAAGACCGGCAAGGTTGACTGGTCGGTGAAGACCGGCGATCCGGCGAAGGGCGAGACCGGCACCGGCGCGCCGATGGTGGTGAAGGACAAGGTGTATGTCGGCGTCTCCGGCGGCGAGTTCGGCGTGCGCGGCTGGGTCACCGCTTACTCCACGGCCGACGGCAAGCAGATCTGGCGCGCCTGGTCCGAGGGCACCGACCAGGATCTGCTGGTCGATCCGCAGAAGACCACCGAACTGGGTAAGCCGATCGGCGCTGATTCCAGCCTGAAGAGCTGGGAAGGCGACCAGTGGAAGATCGGCGGCGGCGCCACCTGGGGCTGGTATTCGTACGATCCCAAGCTGAACCTGATCTACTATGGGTCAGGCAATCCTTCGACCTGGAACCCGAAGCAGCGTCCGGGCGACAACAAGTGGTCGATGACGATCTTTGCCCGCGATGCCGATACCGGCATGGCGCGCTGGGTGTACCAGATGACGCCGCACGATCAGTGGGACTATGACGGCGTCAACGAGATGATCCTCGCCGACCAGGAGATCGGTGGCAGGATGGTGCCGACACTGGTGCATTTCGATCGCAATGGGCTGGCCTATACGCTGAATCGCGCGACCGGCGAGTTGCTGGTGGCGGCAAAGTACGACCCGGCGGTGAACTGGACCACCGGCGTCGACATGAACAAGAACAGCCAGACCTACGGCCGGCCCAACGTGGTGGCGAAATACGCGCCAGGCGAGGCAGGCGAGGATGTCAACTCGCAGGGCATCTGCCCGGCGGCGCTGGGCAGCAAGGACGAACAGCCCGCGGCGTATTCGCCGGAGACCAAGCTGTTCTACGTGCCGACCAACCACGTGTGCATGGACTACGAGCCGTTCCGCGTGTCGTACACCGCGGGACAGCCCTATGTCGGTGCGACGCTCGCGATGTATCCGCCGCCTGGCCAGACCAACATGGGCAACTTCATCGCGTGGGATGCGACCAAGGGCAAGATCATGTGGTCCGATCCGGAGCAGTTCTCCGTATGGTCGGGCGCGATGGCGACGAAGGGCGGCGTGGTGTTCTACGGTACGCTGGAAGGCTACCTGAAGGCGGTCGATGCCAAGACCGGCAAGGAACTGTACCGGTTCAAGACGCCGTCTGGCATCATCGGCAACGTCATCACGTATGAGCACAAGGGCAAGCAGTACGTGGCGGTGCTGTCGGGCATCGGCGGCTGGGCGGGTATCGGCCTTGCTGCGGGCCTGACCGATCCGCACGCCGGACTGGGCGCGGTCGGCGGTTATGCTGCGCTCAACAACTACACGGCACTTGGCGGCACTTTGACTGTGTTCTCGCTGCCTGGCGGCTGATCCGGCAGGCCGGCCTCGCGTTGATGCGGGGCCGGCCGACCGGCCAAACGACGGAGTATACAGTGCACCGCTTCCTGGCTACCGCCGCTGTCCTTGCAGCGGCTGTGTGTTTTTCAACGGCAGCCTACGCCGTGACCGACGGTTCGGGTGACCCGACCGCGGTGAAGTCTGATGACGGCAAGTGGGTCGACAAGGACGGTACGCCGACATTCAAGGTCGCGCCCGACGGCACGGTGGACTGGTACACCTACGCCGGGTTTGTGCGCTATTCGTCGGAATGCCTGCGCTGCCATGGACCGGACGGCGTTGGGTCGACCTATGCGCCGGCGCTGATGGAATCGATGCGGCGGCTAAGCTACTCGGACTTCTACATGGTGGTGGCCAGCGGCAAGAAGGACGTGTCCGCTTCGCAGAACCTGGTGATGCCGTCGAACGGCGAGAACAAGAACGTCATGTGCTATATCGACGCGATCTACGTGTATCTGCGTTCGCGCGCCGACGATGCGGTCGGGCGCGGACGTCCGGAGAAGCACGCGCCGAAGCCCGCAGCCTATTCGAAAGCCGAGGACCAATGCATGGGCTGACGGCGATGCGGTGGGTCGCCATCGCGGCGCTGTCGCTGTTCGCGGGTCATGCGATGGCGCAGGCGCCGGGGCTGGGCGGCACCACCGAACTGGTCGATCCGCATGCCTTCCGGGTCTGCGCCGATCCACGCAACCTGCCGTTCTCGGACGAAGCGGGCAAAGGCTTTGAGAACCGGCTGGCCGAACTGTTCGCGGCCAAGCTGAGTGAGCCGACGACCTATACTTATTTTCCGCAGGTGATCGGCTTCGTGCGCAACACGCTGAACGCGCTGCGCTGCGACGTGATCATGGGCGTGGCGGTTGGCGACGACCTGGTGCAGACCACCACGCCCTATTACCACACCACCTATGCGCTGGTGTTCCGGTCGGGCACCGGCTTCGACGGTATCGAGTCGCTGGAGGATGCGCGGCTCAAGGGCAAGCATATCGGCGTGGTTGCCGGCACGCCGCCGGCGACCGTAATGGTGCAGCAGGGGCTGATGGCGCTGGCCAAGCCGTACGCGCTGACCGTCGACACGCGCTACGAGTCGCCGGCGAAGTCGATGGCCGAGGATGTGGCGGCGGGCCACATCGATGCTGGCGTGCTGTGGGGACCGATCGCCGGCTACTGGGCGCAGCGGGTCGAGCCGCATCTGGTCGTGGTGCCGCTGCTCAAGGAGCAGGAGCACATGGACTTCCGCATTGCCATGGGCGTGCGGCGGACCGATCAGGACTGGAAGCGCCGGCTCAATAAGCTGATCAGCGAGAACCAGCAGGAGATCGACAAGATCCTGACGGAGTACGGCGTGCCGCTGCTGGACGAACAGGGCAAGCCACTGTCGCCGTGAGGCTGGTGGCGCTGCTGTTCGGCGCTGCAATGCTGCTGGCGGCTGCACCGCCGGAACCTGCAGGCTACCGGATGGACGACTATCGGGCGGCCGTGCCCGATACGCTGGCTGGCGGGACGGTGCTCTCCACCGAGGCGGCGCGTGCGCTGTGGCAGGGACGCGATGCGGTGTTCATCGACGTGCTGCCGCAGGCGCCGCGGCCGGCGGGCCTGCCGGCTGGGACGATCTGGCGCGACAAGCCGCGCGCCGACATTCCCGGCAGCATCTGGTTGCCGGACACAGGGTACGGTGAGCTCGCTCCGGTGATGCAGCAGTATTTCGAACGCGGGCTCGAGCAGGCGAGCGGCGGCGACCGGAACCGCATGCTGGTGTTCTATTGCCTGGCAAGCTGCTGGATGTCGTGGAATGCGGCGAAGCGCGCGCTGGAGATCGGCTATCGCAATGTCGCATGGTACCCCGAGGGCACCGATGGCTGGGCAGCGGCGGACCTGCCGCTGGAAGTCCGCGCACCGGTGCCGCGGCCGGGTGCCGCGGAGTGACGGTCCATGACGCCCGAGCCGTAGTCCGCTACCGGAGGGACCCAGCGTCCAGGTAGACCGCCAGCCCCCGGGCTCGAGTTTCGCCACCTGGGATTATTCTGGTCTGGCGAGCGTCTGTATCACAAGCGGTGAGCGGTCGCTCTCCGTGGTATTTTAGTGCGGAGCATTTGAAACAATGAAATATGACGCGGCTTGGGCTGCCCGTCTCAAAGGCGCCCTTTTTGCAGTGCTGCTCATCGCTGGTGCCGCCGGTGGCGGTGGATGGATGTCGGACTGGCTGGAGCGAGGACACAGTACCCGGGTCGTCACACAACAGAGACTGGGTCCGACTGCTTCGCGGTCGATAGCCGACGCACTGAGGCGATCTGAGATAGCGGTGGCTGCCGAGACCCTTCCCCCGCGCCGTGCGCCCATCATGGACTGATGTTTGGTTCTTGGCCTCTTGTGCCACCCTCATTCGAAGCCGCCGGCTTCCGTGCCGTGGTGGGGGCATCGGAGTGACGAAGCGCGGCTTGGCATCGGGATACGGCAAGAGGTGTGGCTACAGCTATAGCTACAGCGCGTCCTGGATGGTGCGGGCGAGAGCGAATAGCCGCTGTTCGATCTTGCTGGGCACTTCGCATGCGTAGCTCAAGGCCTGGCGTCGGTCCTGGAATACCTGGGCCTCCCACTGCACGCGCTGGGTCAGTTGATTGAGCTCGCCCGCACCGGATGAGGAATCGGCCTGCATCGTTCGCAGCTTCTCGTTGTCGGAACGCAGTTCGGCGGCGAGTTCCTTCTGCCGGGCGCCGAACCGGTCGAGGCCGGCGACGACGGTGCTGCGCTCCTCATTGAGCGCGCTGAACAGGCCGGTGGCGAGGTCAAGCAGGCGCGCCTGCTTCTGGTCGCCGGCCTGTGCTGCGAAGGCCTGGATCTTCTGCTGTGCCTGATCGATCGGGACGCGACGAGGCGCGATCTCGCCTACGAGGTCGGCGACCTGCGGCGTCTGTCGCCAGTCCTCCTGCTGCGGATCGAGCGGCGGGCCGGACCAGACGGCGGCAAGCGAGAGTTGCGGCACTTTGATCTGCTGGCACGGCCAGTCCGGGTCGCGCGACGGCGCTGCGGCCATAAGGGGGAGGATCGCGGCAAGCAAGAGAAGACGTGGATGGCCGGGGCGGGCCGGGCCATGACGAGGGGGAAGTGGAGTCATCCGCCCGCACCGCCGCGGCGGGCGATCAGGCCGCGCGCAGGGTCGTAGGCAACGATGGCGCCCGCGGTAAATACGATCGTCATGACAACGACGACCGCCAGCGAGGTCCAGTCAACCTCGGCGTAGAGCGCGAAGCGGATCAGCTCGACTGCGTAGGTGAATGGATTGAGCCGGCAGATGGTGTACACCACCGGGCTGGACTGCTGCACCAGCCATAGCGGGTACAGCGCCGACGAGGCGAAGAACATCGGGAAGATGACGAAGTTCATCACGCCGGCGAAGTTCTCGAGCTGGCGGATCGCTGACGACAGCAGCATGCCGAGTGCGCCAAGCATCATGCCGGTCAGCACCAGTGCCGGCAGCACTGTGACGTAGCCCCAGGCCGGCGCCTCGACGCCCCACAGCCAGGCGACAAGGATGTAGGCGTAGACCTGCGAGATGGAGACCGCGGTGCTGGCCAGCAGCTTGCAGGTCAGCAGGAACCAGCGCGGGAACGGGCTCACCAGCAGCATGCGCATGTTGCCCATTTCGCGGTCGTAGACCATCGACAGCGAGGACTGCATGCCGTTGAACAGCTGTATCATCGCCATCAGTCCCGGCGTGACATAGACCTCATAGAGCACGTAGGTCTGGTACGGCGGGATGATCGAGACGCCGAGGATCTGGCGGAAGCCGGCGGCGAAGATGAACAGCCAGACCAGCGGACGCACCAGGGCGGAGATGAAGCGCTCGCGCTGATTGAGGAAGCGCAGCGCCTCGCGCCAGGCGATGCCGCGGAGACAGATCAAGTACTGGCCTGCACCGAAGCCGTGGTCGTCGCGCGTGGTGACGCTCATTCCGGAGCTTCCGATTCGGCGCCGGTCAGAGCGGCAAAGGCGGAGCGCATATGGGCGGCGCCCGCGCCCGCGACGACGTGCGGCACGTCACCCATCGCGACAACGCGTCCTCGATGCAGCACCACCACCGCATCGTCATCGGCGATCTCGTCCAGCAGATGCGTCGCCCACAGCACGGCGACGCCGCGGTCGCGCACCAGCGAACGCACGTGGCGCAGGATCGCGGCGCGCGACGCGACATCCAACCCGACCGTCGGCTCATCCAGCACCAGCACGCGCGGGCGGTGCAGCAGCGCGCGCACGATCTCGATGCGGCGCATCTGGCCGCCCGACAGGCGGCGCACCGCTTCCTTGGCGCGGTCGGCGAGATCGATCTCCTCGAGCGCTGCGATCGCGCGGCGGCGCGCCTCGCGCTTGCCGATGCCGTGCAGTGCCGCGTGGTACAGCAGGTTCTCCATCACCGAAATGTCGAGATCGAGCGTGCGCGCCTGGAACACCACGCCCAAGAGGCGCAGCGCCTGGCCGGGTTCGCGCGCGACCTGATGCCCGAGGACTTCGATCGTGCCGGCGCGCGTGTCGTAGAGCCTGGTGATCAGCGAAAACAGCGTGGTCTTGCCGGCCCCGTTCAGTCCGAGCAGCGCGGTGAAGCGCGACTGCGGCACGCTGAGGCTGACGTCGTTCAGCGCCTGGCGCGAGCCGTAGCTGTGGCTGACGTTGTGCACGGCGAGTGCGGGCACCGCGGCGTCGGCCGCTGGCGTGGTGCGCGGCGCAAGTTCGGTCGCGACGCTCATTGCGGCGACACCACCACGCCCCAGGGCAGGCGGCCGACCTGGATCGACTTCACCACGTCGAGCGAGGCGACATCGATCACCGAAATGTCGTTCGACAGCCCGTTGGTGGTCAGCAGGTATTTCTCGTCCGGCGTGAACGCCATCTGCCAGACGCGCTGGCCGACCAGCAGCAGCTTCTTCACCTTGTAGGTCTTGGTGTCGATCACCGCGACGCGGTTGGCCGGTCCGAGTGCCACGAAGGCTGTGCTGTCGTCGCGGGTGAAACGGATGCCGACCGGCTGGATCGCTTCGGTGCGCAGGCCCTGCACCTCGAAGGCGATCTTGTGGGTGACGATGTGCTGCACCGGGTCGATCACGCTGACTGTGCCGCCGAGTTCCGACGATACCCACACCTCGGAGCCGTCATGCTTGAACTGGGCGATGCGCGGCCGCGGGTCCACCAGCACGCCCGCCACCATCTTGCGCGTGGCGTAGTCGAGGAAGTGCGCCATGTTGGTGGTTTCGGACGTATTGACGATTGTCTTGCCGTCCGGGCTGACCGCCATGCCCTCCGGCTCGACCCCGGTCGGGATCTGCGCCAGCACCTTGCGGGTGGGGATGTCGATCACCGTGATCAGGTTGTCGTCCTCGTTCGAAACGTAGAGCGGATTGCCCGAGATGTGCAGCGCGAAGGTCTCGGGATCGGGACCCGACGGCAGGTCGCCTACGATGCGCAGCGTCTTCGGATCGATGATCTGGATCGTGTCGTCGTCGCTGGCGCAGACCAGGATGGCGCTGCCGTCGGCGGTGATGGTGATGCCGCGCGGCCGCTGGCCGACCGGCACGGTCTTCACCGTCTTCATCTGGTCGAGATCGACCACGCTCATGGTGTTGTCACGCTCGTTGGTCACGTATGCCGTATAGGCGCGTGCCGGCGCGGTCGCGGCGACCAGCAGCAGCGTGACAAGCAGGCGGTTCAGGACAGCTTGCACTTCGATTCCGGGCGGTCGATGCCAAGGGTGTCGAGCGTATTCACCTGGTGCAGGAAGCCGGGCTGCGGCGAGATCGACACCACGGTGCGGCCGTCCGACAGGAGTATCGGCTGGCGAAGCTGCCAGTCCCAGTCGCGCAGCGTCAGTTTCTGTCCCTTGTAGGCGGCGACGCCGAACGCCGGGCTGCGCATGTCCTGCATGATCTTTGCCGGCTCCGTCGAGTTCACCCGGCTGGCGGCCTCGCCGATCATGCGGCACGCGGTCCAGGCCTGCATGTCGAGCGCGGTCATGCGGCGATGCGCGAGGCGCACGAAGCGGTCCTGAAGCTGCGCGCCGCCCCATGACTCGCTGTCCGGGTCCCATGTCACCGGCCGCAATCCGGCGGAGCCGGCCACGGGGCGCGCGTCCCAGGTGCGGAACGGCAGGTAATCGGCGAACACTGCGTTCTCATCGGCGGCGACCAGCACGTCGTGGTCGGGCAGTCCCTGGGTGAACACCGGCATCTGCTGCTGCGTCTGCACGACTCCGGAATCGGTCTGCCGTGCGCCGCCTTCGTCCTTGAACTCGCGTTCCTTGACGATCTTTGCGCCGAAGCGCTGCGCCGCGCGGCGGTAGGCGTCCGCCAGCAGCGCATCCTCGGGATGCGAGCCGTAGACCAGCACCCAGCGCGACCACTTCTTCCACACCAGGTACTGCGCCAGCGCATCCGCCAGCATCGCGCGCGACGGTGCGACATGGATGACGTCGCCACGGCAGTCCTGCTGGCGCAGCGCATCGTCGGGGGCGGCGATGTTGAACAGCGTCACCTGCTTCGGCCTGCCGGCATCGGCGAGCGCCAGCAGCCGGTCGGCCGGCACGTCGGTCAGGATCAGCAGCGCGCCCCCCTCGACCAGGCCCGACATCGTGGCGAGCGCATCATCGCCGGCCCGCAGCTTCGTGTCAGACAGTTCGAACTGCTGGCCCATGAAGCGGCCGGTCGTGTTGTTGTCGGCGATGGCAAGTTTCGCACCGGCCAGGCCATCGTCGGGGGCCGGCTTGTCCAGCAGCGATATCGTCTGGCGCGGTTCGACCCAGCGCAGGTAGCCGATCTGCAAGGGCGGCGCATCGGAGCGCGCAGTGCGCGACAAACCCGCGGCCAAGGTGCCTGCGGCTGCCGCGAGCAGTGGCCGGCGGCCGAGATCCGGGATCAGCGTTGGACGTCCCATTGACGGCAGGATGCGACCATCCCGGGATGGCCACAAGCAGCGTCACGCCCATGAGCCGCGCGCGGGCGTGACAAACTGGCAATCCGTTGCGCTGCGCTTATCTGAAGTGGGATGAACCTGATCGACCTGATCGTGCTGGCGTGCACCCTGACCACCCCGGAGGCGTGCCACGAGTACCACCTGCTGTACCAGTCGGCAGGTTCGCTGCGCACGTGCACCATGGAGGCGCAGCCCTATCTCGCCCGCTGGATCGGCGATCACCCCAATCTGCGCGTGGCGCGCTGGCACTGCGCGTGGCCCAGTCAGGAAGACGAGAAGACCTGATCCGCACGTTGACTAGGCAGACGCGCCTCTGCACTTTCCCGCCGATCATTGGCGGGAGGATTGATGGTGTTCCGGACGGCAATCGCAGCAGCGGCGCTATTGGTGACGGGTGCCGGCCAGGTTTGGGCGCAGGATGCTGCGGCCGGTGAGAAGGATTTTTTGGTCTGTCGCGCCTGTCATCAGATCGGCCCGAACGCCAAGATCGCCGTCGGCCCGGTGCTCAACGGCGTGGTTGGACGCAAGGCCGGCACGTTTCCAGGGTTCCAGTACTCAGATGCGAACAAGAATTCCGGTCTGACCTGGACGCCGGAGGAACTCGACAAGTATCTAGAAAATCCGCAGGCGGTCGTGCCGCACACCAAGATGATCTTCCCTGGTTTGAAAGACGAGACGAAGCGGAAGAACGTGATTGCGTATCTTGAACAGTTCGGTGAGGACGGCCAGAAGAAGGATTAGGCTCCGTCACAAGGGAGGGATGCGATGAAGGTTCGTGCCGCCGTGGCCCGCGAGGCAGGCAAGCCGCTCAGCCTGGAGACGGTGGACGTCGAAGGGCCGAAAGCCGGCGAGGTGCTGGTGGAGATCAAGGCTACCGGCATCTGCCACACCGATGAATACACGCTGTCCGGCGCCGACCCCGAGGGAATATTCCCGGCGATCCTAGGCCACGAGGGCGCCGGCATCGTCGCGGAGGTGGGCGCCGGCGTGACGTCGCTCAAGAAGGGCGACCGCGTCATTCCGCTGTACACGCCGGAATGCCGACAGTGCGAGTACTGCCTCAGCCGCAAGACCAATCTGTGCGTGGCGATCCGTGCGACGCAGGGCAAAGGGGTGATGCCGGACGGCAGCAGCCGGTTCTCCTGCGATGGCGCGCCGGTGATGCACTACATGGGCACCTCGACGTTTGCCAACTACACGGTGCTGCCGGAGATCGCGCTGGCGAAGATTCGCGAGGACGCGCCGTTCGAGAAGGTCTGCTACATCGGCTGCGGCGTCACCACCGGCATCGGTGCGGTGATGAACACCGCCAAGGTGGAGGCGGGCGCCCGCGCCGTGGTGTTCGGGCTGGGCGGCATCGGGCTGAACGTGATCCAGGGCCTGCGCCTGGTGGGCGCGGAGCAGATCGTCGGCGTCGATCTCAATCCGCGGCGAAAGGCGATCGCTGAGAAGTTCGGCATGACGCACTTCGTCAACCCGAGCGAGGTGCAGGGCGACCTGGTGCCGTACCTGGTGGACCTGACCAAGGGTGGCGCCGACTACAGCTTCGAATGCATCGGCAACGTGAAGGTGATGCGCCAGGCGCTGGAGTGCGCGCATCGCGGCTGGGGCAAGTCGGTGATTATCGGCGTCGCCGGTGCCGGTCAGGAGATCGCGACGCGGCCGTTCCAGCTGGTGACGGGACGCGTGTGGATGGGCACCGCATTCGGTGGTGCCAGAGGGCGCACCGATGTGCCGCGCATCGTCGATTGGTACATGGACGGCAGGATCAACATCGACGACCTGATCACGCACGTTCTGCCGTTCGAGCGGATCAACGAAGGGTTCGATCTGATGCGCCGCGGCGAATCAATCCGTTCAGTGGTCACCTACTGAGATCGATCTGCCTGGCAGGCCAGCA
>DASSRN010000528.1:0-3048 GCA_035701785.1 Acetobacteraceae bacterium
CGGCGAGTTCGTAGCGTCGCTTTACACCGACCGGAAAAACGAGAAACTGTTCATGTGATGGCGCAGCGCATCCTGGCAATTCTTTCCGCGGTACTGCTGGTTGGAGCGGTGGCCCTTGCCATGCTCGGTCCGCCCAGCGTGCCGCTGGGCCAGGTGATGTTCATGGTCGACCACGACCTGATGGACGTCGTGCATCAGTTCATCGGCACGCATCTCGCCACGTGGATGTGGGACTACATCATCATGCCGCTGCTGCTGCGCCCTGCCTGGCTGGTTCCGGCTGCGCTCGGGCTGATCTGCGGCGGCGCCTCGCTGTCGCTGTCTAACCGCAAGTCCACCCACCGATCGCATCGCAGGAGCTGATCAGCCCACCAGGCGGCGAGCGATCGCGATCACCCGGTGCGCCTCGCTCCACAGGTTGTAGTCGTCGAGCGCATCCAGCGGCGCCCATGCCGCCTCGGTGACGTCCGTGGCCGCCACCGGCTCACCGGCGACCCAGCGGGTGGCGAAATCGATGATCGTGTAGTGGAAGCGCACGCGTCCCGCCTCATCGCGGCGGATGTTGTCCACAGTGGCGGCGAAGTGCAGCGAGTCCACCTCGAGCCCGGTCTCTTCCATCAGTTCGCGCCGCGCCGCCTCTTCCGCGGTCTCGCCGACTTCCTGCGCTCCGCCGGGCAGTGTCCAGGCGCCGACATTCGGTGGCTTGCCGCGGCGGACCAGCAGCACGCGGTCGCCCTTGATGACCACGATCCCGATGCCGACGATGGGGCGCGCGGGATACTCGCGGTCGCTCATGGCTTGGGCGCTTCTGCCGCTGGCTTCTCCGGTGCGGCAGCCTTCAGGTCGTCCAGCGTCGGCACCAGAGCCTTTTGCTTCCAGTTGCCGAGTTGATACGTCCATCCGCTGATGCGCGCGTTCAGCTTGTCCGCCTCGTCCTTCGTCTTGTCGCTGCCGGAAGCGGCGAAGCGCGCCCAGATATCCTTCTCGCCCTTGAACACCGTCGCCGTCACACCCAGCCCGTCAGTGGTGGTGAACACCGACTCGCCGACCTTCTCGCCGACCGGCTCCCTGTCGGTCTGCACGTCCTGGAACGTCAGCAGCTCCAGCGCGCGATCGACATCGTCGAGCTTGTAGTCGTCGAGCGGCGGATGCTCGGCCGGCGTCTTCATCGCCAGCTTGTCGCCATCACGCGCCAGATCCAGCTTTGCATCGTCCTGCGTCACCGCGACGCCGGCGATGCGCGCGTGGTCGATATTCATGATGTCGCGCTCCAGCCAGAGCTGCGGATCGGCGTCCACCTGAAGGCTGCCTTCCGCCAGCCAGGTCTGGTTGTCGTCCGGCCGACGCACGTAGACCTGCTCCGGCACGTTGCCTTGGGTGCGCACACGGCGATGGCCGACGATCACCGCGACGATCGGCTTGCCCGCGGCATCGAGCACCCGCAGCAGGTTCGAGGTGCCGGTCTTGCCGTTGGGATCCTCGAGTCCGAGCCGGCCGAACTGCTCGGGATCGGTGGTGCGCTGCTCGACCAGCCGAAGCTCGGTCAGCCCGGTGAGCATGCCGCGCAGCTTGCTGGGCTGCACCACGTAGCCACCTCGATCAGCGAGGCCCCACGCATCGCCGTGCCGGTCGATCTCCATGGTCTTGCCCTGGTGCGTGATCTCGATCTTGGCAGCGTCCTGCAGCTTGGGTGCCAGATCGGGGAACATCAGCCGGCCGCCGTTGTATGCCTGCTGTTCGGTCGGTTCACGCGCCATGCCAAAATACCAGCCGCCGGCAACCGCGAGCACGCCGATGATGACGAGGGCGAGGAGGGTAGTAGGTCTCATTCGCGTCGCCCCCTCCCCCCGTCCCCCTCCCGCAAGGGGAGGGGAAGAATACTCGTTGCTCCCCCTCCACTTGCGGGAGGGGGTTGGGGGGAGAGGGCCCTTGTCATCGCACCGTACCTCATGCCCGTGCCCGCGCACGGCGTCGGCTGCGCAGCACGCCAAGCACGATGGCGACGATCGCCAGCACGGCAGGCACCAGCACGATGTTGAACACGCGCAGCTCGGTCTCCAGCCCGGAAATATCGCGGTTCAGCTCCAGCTGCACCGCGCGCAGCTGCTGGCGCGTATCGATGATGTCCTTGCGCGCAGCATCGATCGCCGCGCGCTGTTCCGGCGTGATGACCGCCTGGGCGCTCGACTGCTCGCTGTCACCCGATCCCTGGCGCAGCGAGCGAAGCTGCTTCTCGGTGTCGTCCAGGTGCTTCTGCAACGATTGCTGCGTCTGGCGGAACTTCGCCTCCGCCTCGCCCTGCATCTGGTTCACCAGGATGAACGGATGGTTGGTGTCGCCGCGTGACCGCAGCCCGATCAGCGCGTCGCCGCCGGCGAGCGTGCCGATCAGGTTCGCGACGAACGGCCCGTTGTCGCTGAACGGCATCGCGGTCTGCTGGCCGAAGAAGTCGGAGATGCGCACCCAGAAGCGATCGGCCAGGATGTCGCTGTCCGCCACCACCACCAGATTCGCAGGTCCGTCAGTCTGCGCCCTGTACTCCGGAAAATTCTCCGGCCGCTTCTGGTCCTTGCCGAGTTCCGGCGGCCCGCTGAACGCCGACTTCAGCACGCCGCGCACGCGCGCCGCGATCACGCGCGGACCGCCCGACGGCTTGAACTCCGCCAGCACCTTCGACGGATCGGGGATTTTAACCTGATCCACGCTGAGCTCGCCCGAACGCGTGCTGCTGCTGAGGATAGGCGTGAACTCGATCGACGCGTTCGGCGCCTTGCTCAGCCAACCGGACGACGCAACCGTCACCTGCTGTAGGTCGGCCGTCGCCGGATCATCGTGGTTGATGCCGTCGCGGATATTGAACCAGGCGACGTAGTTCACCGCCTGCACACGGTCATCCGGACTGGCACGCACGCGCCACGCGCCATCGAGATCGCCCACCACCTTGGTCGGGTCGAACACGATGCCCCATGCGTCGAACAGCTTCTTGAGGTCGGAGCCGGTGTCGGTCGGCGGCATGCCGCCGGGGGACGGCGAGGCGGCCATCGTCTC
>DASSRN010000529.1:0-4759 GCA_035701785.1 Acetobacteraceae bacterium
TTGGATGCACTTTGATCAGTGAAGGGAAATGGCACCAAGACGACATTGCCGAATTCAAGCAGCATTGTAGATGTCGTCTTCTGAGTTATCCCAGATCGCCGCAAAAGCCGGCATGCTCGTCGCCGCGGCATCACGAGCCAACGCGCGCTGCTGCTCACGCAGTTGAAGGAAGTCGACGAAATCCTCGACTGCATTCAGTCGTTCTTCCGGCAAAGCCTGGATTTTTTCAATCAAGGCCTGAACCCTAACGGGCATGGTACCAGCTCCCTTCTCGTCGCGCGCATTTCGCTCCGTGATTCCAACTTGTGGGACATCAGATGGTTGCCAAGCGGAGGTTTGGTAGAGACATCCGGGCGGTTCTTCGCGAGCGTTCGCCTCCAATCCGTCCCAAGCCCATCCCTGCACAAAGCGGCGTGGCGGCAACACGATCCAGCCATCAGAGTCACCCACGGCCGTGAAGTCGCCAGCTGCGACCGCTAGCGCTGTAAGCGCGCACACCAGAGCTGCGCGGTCATCGTGGTTTCCTACACTACTCAACGGCCGTTCGCTTGCGCGTCCAGGCAATAGGTACCCAAGAAAATCCTGCAAGGTTCCATCTGCCAGGAGGCGTTCGAAGAACGTGTCGGACCGGTCACCTCTTTGGGCAGAAATGGCGGCCGGATTCTGCAGCATCACGCCAAGAAAGCTACTCGGAAAGGCTTCCACAACCGCCAAATCGTCAATCCGTACCACGTGCTGTGCGACTCCGATCTGGCACCGTTGCAGCGTTATTCTCGCGCAAGTGTTTGCCGCGGCGTTCAGTTTCTTGCCTACCGGCGCGCTAGACTGACCGGGCTTGCCGATCCGCACCCCCAAACGACGCGTGAGCATGCGCTCAGCTGTGCGGTAGCACCCGATTGCGTCGAAGCCGGCTCTCAGCGGCCCGTCCAGAGCGGCGGCCTGCAATACGTCGGCACCAGCCACGGCTGCAATTGTCGTTTCCTGCTCCATCAGCAGCGCCCGGAACCGTCGGATCGTCCACGTGATGCGTTCCGCCTTCCAATCCAGACGGCACACAGCGCTGGACCGGGCTGTCGGCGAGAAGCCAACGTCAATACCCAACACCGCACCTGTTTGCGGCAGCGGCAGAGGAACAGTCATGCCGCCCACAAAACCAACTTGGCTGCGGACGTCAAGGGTATCGGTGGCGGCGTCTCCAGGAGAGACGTCATAGGGTCGAGGTGGCCGTTACCGCCCCTCAATCCCCCGCGGCCACCGCGGGCCTGTCGTGCTTGCGCATCAGGAACAGCAGCAAGAGCGGCGGCACCACCGTCAGTACCATCATGCGGAAGTCGTTGTTGTAGGCAATGATCTGCGCCTGATGAGTGACCATCTGGTCGAGCAGCACCGCGCCATGACGGGTCATCGGGTCCAACATGTGCTGAACCGTGTCGTTGCCTTGCAGGACCCGGTCGAACGGCGTGATCCCGCCGGCGATGGCGGCATGCGTGGTCTGGATGCCGCGCGTCAGGGTGAACGAGGTGACCGAGATGCCGATCGCCGAGCCGATATTGCGCGCCAGCGACTGCATCGATGTCGCCTCGCCGCGCAATGAAGGCGACAGCGTGGTGTAGGCCAGCACGGTCATCGGGTTGAACACCAGGCCCACGGTGAAGCCCTGCAAAATCATCGTCAGTATCATCGCCTCGGCGGTCACGTCAGGGGTCCAGGTGCTCATCGTGTAGAGCACCCAGCCCAGCCCCAGCAGGCCGACCGCCATGATCTTGCGCTGGTCCACCCGCATGCCCATCCGGGCGGCGAGGAACATCGAGGCGATGATGCCGATGCCGCGCGGCGCCATCACCCAGCCGGCGGTGTAGACCGGATAGCCCGCCAGGTTCTGCAGGTAAGGCGCGAGCAGTGCCGAGGTGGACAGCATCAGCGACGAGACGCAGAAGATCATTATGATGGCGGCGGTGAAGTTGCGGTCCTTGAACAGGCCCGGCGGCAGGAACGGCCTCTCCGCAGTGAACATGTGCACGACGAACAGGTAGAAGGCGAGACCTGCTACTACCGCCTCGATGATGATCTCGCGCGAGCTGAACCAGTCGAGCTCCTGGCCGCGGTCCAGCATCATTTGGAACGACCCGGCGGCGAGCCCCAGCATGGCGAAGCCGTACCAGGAGAATCGCAGCTGCGGCCGCGGCGGCGTCTCGCGCATGAACAGCGCGATGCCGACCAGCGCGAGCACGCCGAACGGCAGGTTGACGTAGAACACCCAGCGCCAGGAATAGAGGTCGGTCAGGTAGCCGCCGAGTGTGGGGCCGACCATCGGCCCCATGGTGACGCCCATCGAGAAGATCGCCATCGCCTGGGCACGGCGCGAGAACGGATAGATGTCCAGCATCGTCGCCTGCGACAGCGGCGCCAGTGCCGCACCGAACATCCCTTGCAGCAGGCGGAATCCGACCAGTTGTTCGAGCGACTGCGCCGCCCCGCACAGCATCGAGACTGCGGTGAAGCCGATGATGCAGGTGATGAACAGACGCTTGCGGCCGAACCGGATCGCCATCCAGCCCACTGGCGCGGTCATGATCGCGGCAGCGATCACATAGGAGGTGAGCACCCAGGTGATCTCGTCGTACGAGGCCGACATGCTGCCCTGCATGTACGGCAGCGCGACATTGGCGATGGTGGAGTCCAGCGTCTGCATGAACATCGCCAGCATGGCGGAGGCCGTGATCAGGCCGCGGTAGGGCACGCGGGCGGTGTCGGACATTCGTTCCTGGACGTCAGCAAGCCCGCCGATTGTGCACCCCCGGGGCGGATTGCGCTACCCGTGGGTAGTGGGGCCGTTCAGGCGGTCTGTGCGTCCACCTCGTCCGGCCCAGCGTCGGAGGGTTCCGCAAACGCGTAGATTTCGGACAGCGGCAGCTCCAGGCTGACGCTCAAGAGCCGCAGGATGGCCTCGGCACCATCCAAGGCTTCGAAGCTCCACGAATCGTCGGTTCGACGACGATAGATGTGGCAGGCGCGTTCGGACTGGTAGAGCTCGACGATCTCCTGCACGCCCTCGACCGCCTGAAGGTCGCGCCGCCGCCGGTCCCGCAGGCGCCAACTGCGGAGTTCTGAAGGCGAGATCACCTCGAACAGAACACGCGGATGCTCGCCGCAGCGGATCATCGCGTCGGGAATGCGCGCGGTCGGTCGCTGGGCCTGCCGCGGCACTGCGCCGCTGCCGTTTTCGGGGCGGCAGCCATCCGGGTTGCCCCGGAGCCGATTTGCGAGCGCGCCGGTTAATCCGGCGAGAATGGCGCCGTGTTCAGGCGACGGCGCCGCGTGGGCGACGATGCTCCCGTCTACCAGTTCATAGCGCCAAGCATCACCGAATTCATGCTGGTCGGTTGCCAGGAAACACTCGGCCGTCCAGTCCCCGTCAGGTATCCGAGGGTGCGATGCCGACATGGCACTCATTCCGACTGTTTGCGTGAGCGCATAGCACACTCAGCATTGGCGCCGGTGCCAGGGGCGTTCTCGAACGTGCAGTGCTCCGTGGGAGGATTGCCGCAAACACGCTCCAGCTCGCGGAATCCGACGCAATGATGATCCGGCGCGCGGTAGCCAGGTCCGCCCGCGCAGCCACAGCCGTGACACGGCGGGCGTTTTGGGCAGTCTTCCGCCATCACCGAGGTGGGACACAGAGCAAGGGCGACCAGTGCGGCCGCAAAGGCACGCCAACGAAGGGGATTACGCGACAACTACGCCTTTACCATCGGACACGCCCCGTCGGACAGCGGCCGGAATGCCTCGCCTGCCGGCGTGGTGCCGATCAGCTTGTAGAGGTCCCACTCGCCCTTGCTCTCGGACGGCCGTTTCACCTCGAAGAGATAGGCCGGCGTGAGCTTGCGGCCGTCCTCGCGGATCTTGCCCGCACCGAAGCAGTCGTCGTCGGTCGGCATCGCCTTCATGCGTGCCACCGTCGCCGCGCCATCCGCCTTCGCCGCTGCGGCACCCAGGTCAGACACCGCCTTCAGGTAGTGCAGCGTGCAGGAATAGTCGCCCGCCTGCGCCATGTTCGGCCACAACGTCACCTTTGGCTGAATGCGCTTCTGGAATGCCCGCGTGCGGTCGTTGAGGTCCCAGTAGTAGGTCTCGGACAGACGCGTGCCCGCCGCCAGCTCGATGCCGATCGAGCGGATGTCGGTGGTGTAAGCGACCAGCGCCGCCAGGTTCATCTTCTGCGTCACGCCGAATTCGTGCGCCTGCTTGACGATGTTGATCAGGTCGGCGCCGGCGCCGCAGATGCCAAGGATCTTCGCACCCGACGCCTGCGCCTTGACCAGGAAGGCGGAGAAGTCGGTGGTCTCAGGGAACGGATAGAGCTGTGAGCCCAGCACCTTGCCGCCCGCCGCCTCGACAAACTTTGTGGTGTCACGCTGAGTTGCCGTGCCGAACGCGTAGTTCGGGGTGATGAAGTACCAGCTGTCGCCGCCGGCCTTGACCATCGCGCCGCCGGTCGACTTCGCCTCCATGTAGGTGTCGAACACCCAGTGCATCGAGTTCGGCGTGCACGCACTGCCGGTCACGTCCGAGCTCGCCGTGCTGGTGGCGATCATCACCTTGTTCTTCTCCTTGACCACGCCGGCCAGCGCCAGCGCGCAGGACGTGGCAGCGACGTCGACGATGATGTCCACGCCGCGCTGGTCGAACCACTCGCGCGCCAGCGACACCGCGACATCGGGCTTGTTCTGGTGGTCGGCGGACAGCACCTCGACATCGA
>DASSRN010000530.1:0-3246 GCA_035701785.1 Acetobacteraceae bacterium
TCGCCCCATCAACGCCGCCGACCGCTTCGAAGAAGCCCTGTGGCGCTTCCAGCACGGACTCCTCGCACTGAAAGCCACGCTTTGCCGCCAAGGCAGCGTTCACGCCGAGAGCCGCCGCCAGCCCGGCATGGTATTCGCGCGCTGTCGAGGTGTCGGCAGCAGTCGCAAGCCCGCCGATCGAGGTCGCCGCCAGCGCGATCGCCTGCGCGGTTTGGGCGCCATCCAACCGCAGCAGATGCGCCGCAGCGACCGCGGCCGCGAACACCGCGCCGTGACAGCCGTGGAAACCACGCTGGCGAAAGCCCGGTGTGATCGCCTCGCCAATCCGTCCTGCTGCCTCGTAGCCGCGGACGATCGCCGCCAGCACGGTCCCGCCATCGGCGCCATCGCGTTCAGCCAGCGCCAGCGACACCGCCGTCAGCGGCGTGCCGGCATGGACGATGTTGCGCAGGTCGCTGTCGTCCGATGCCGCGGCGTCGCTCATAACCGCGTTCACTTGCGCCGCGTCCGCAACCGGGAGGCGCGGGCCCGCATCGAACCAGACCGAAGCGTGCTCACGTCCACCACGATCGCGCGCCAACTCGTGCACGATGCGCGCCGAGGCGATGTTGCGGCCAGCGGCGGCGCTTGCGAGCGTGCTGGCGATCAGCAGCGCGGCGCAGTCCAATGCGCGCGCCGGCAGGTCGGCGGCGGACGTGTCAGCAAGGAATTCGCCCAGCTGGCGAGCGACGGTCATGCTCTGCTCCTGTTTGACCGGGGCGCGGATTTCTCCCAGCCTGCGCCAGACCAAAGAGGAAGGAAACCGCCATGGCATTCGCAGTGCAGCACGTCCACCTGAAGACGCCCGATCCGCAGAAGACCGCGCAGTTCTACATCGACAATTTTGGTGCCACGATAAAGGGCGACATCCCCGGTCGTGGTGTGCGGGTCGATCTGCACGGGTTGCAGCTCAACATCACCACGCTGATCTCGGCGCAGAACCACGAGCAGCACTACGGCATCGAGCACATGGCGGTGGAGACTGACGACTACGCAGGCACGCTGGCCCAACTGAAGCGCAACGGCGTACGCATATTAGAAGAGCTGCCGCCGAACAACGGCCGCCACGTCGCCTTCGTGCAATGCCCGGACGGCGCGCAGATGGAGGTGATCGAACGCACCTGAGGAAACGCGCCTGCGCCGAAACCTGTCACAGGAGGAACCGTCATGCCCAGGACCATCGCGAACTCCTGTTCACCGGAGGCTTCGCTGCACAGACGCAGCTTGCTGCGCGTATCCGGGTTGGGTGTGTTGGGGCTGGCGTTGTCCGCGGCCGGGCAATCGGCGGCGCTGGCACGGGCCCCGAACACACTCGGCAATGTGACGATCCTCGCAACCGGCGGCACTATCGCGGGGAGTGGCGCCACCAGCACCACGACAGTCGGTTACACTGCTGCGACAGTGGGCGTGGATGCACTCTTGAACTCCGTTCCGGAGTTGAAGAAGGTGGCGAATGTCCGGGGAGAACAGGTCTTCCAGATTGCCAGCGAGAACATGAACAACGACTACTGGCTCAAGCTGGCCAAGCGCGTGAACACGCTGCTCGCGCAGGATGATGTGGACGGCATCGTCATCACCCACGGCACCGACACCATCGAGGAGACCGCCTATTTTCTCGACCTGGTGGTGAAAAGTCGAAAACCCGTGGTGATCGTCGGCGCCATGCGTCCTTCGACGGCCATCAGTGCCGATGGGCCGATCAATCTCTACAATGCAACGTTGGTTGCAGCCAGCGAGGAGGCGATCGGCAAGGGCGTGCTTGTGGTTCTGAACGACCAGATCAACGCGGCCCGCGACGTGACCAAATCGAATACCTCGACTGCCGACACGTTCCGGACGCCGGACCTGGGCATGCTTGGCTACGTGCAAGGCAACAGACCATACTTCTATCACTTGTCGGCCCGTAAGAACACGGTGGACACCGAGTTCGACATCAGCACCTTGGATACGCTGCCGCAGGTCGATATCGTCTATGGCTACGCGAACATGAGCCGTACCCCGGTGGATGCGTTCGTCTCTGCCGGCGCCAAAGGGCTGGTGCACGCCGGCGTTGGCGACGGCAGTCTAGCCAATGCGGTCAAGCCCGCTCTCATCGATGCGCGCAAGAAGGGAGTGGTCATCGTGCGCAGCAGCCGGGTCGGCTCCGGCATCGTCGCGCGCAACGGCGAAGCGAATGACGACGAGCTGGATTTCGTTGTGTCTGATACGTTGAATCCGCAAAAGGCGCGCATTCTGCTGATGCTTGCCCTAACGAAGACGAACGACACGAAAGAAATCCAGCGGATGTTTACGACGTACTGACGCTACCAGAGCTGGCTGGTCGCGATTGCGGCGCCCTGGGCCAGCGCCTCCAGCTTGGCCCAGGCGATATCCGCGTGCACGCGTCCGCCCAGGCCGCAATCGGTCGCCCCGATCACCCGCTCGCGTCCCACCAGCTTCGCGAAGCGCACGATGCGCTCGGCGACCAATTCGGGATGCTCCACCACATTGGTCGCGTGGCTCACGACGCCGGGCAAGATGAGCTTGCCGTCAGGCAGATTCACGTCCTGCCACACGCGCCATTCGTGTTCGTGCCGCACATTGCCGGCTTCGAACGAATAGGCGCCGGCGTTGATCGCCAGCATCACCTCAACAATGTCGCGCATCGCGATGTCGGTGGTGTGCGGCCCATGCCAGCTGCCCCAGCAGAGATGGAAGCGGATACGATCCTGCGGCAGTCCCCTGATCGCCTCGTTCAACGCCTCGACGCGAAGCATGGTGAAGCGGCGGTACTCGGCGACAGTCGGCTCAGGATTGATCTGGTCCCAGTTCTCCGCGATCGACGGATCATCAAGCTGCAGGATCAGGCCTGCATCGATGATCGCCCGATACTCCTCGCGCAGTGCGGCGGCGCAGGCGAACATGAAGTCCGCCTCGGTCTTGTAGTAGGCATTGGCGATGCGGCACGCGCTGCCTGGCGCGATCGCTGTCATGAAGCCTTCCGTGATGCCGCTCACTGCAAGCCCTGCCTTGAAGTTGGCGATGTCGCGCGCGATGGCGTCGTGGCCGATGTAGCTGATCGGCCCGACGCAGACCGGCCAGTGCGGCGCGCGCGGCCCGGTGGTGATGCCGGAATCGGGGTCGTTGTAGGCGGCGCGGAAGCGTGTGCGGTCGCGCCGGTCGCCGAAGCTCGTGAGCACGATGTTGCCCGGGCTCGAACGCTGCGTC
>DASSRN010000531.1:0-7804 GCA_035701785.1 Acetobacteraceae bacterium
ATGCTCGTGATCGATCGGGTTCTGGATGCGGCCGTTCCAGGCGGTGGTCATCACCACCTCATGCGACGCGAGCAACTGCGGCGGCTGTGCGCCTGCCTCCCACCAGACGATGTTCGGCTTGATCGTATCCAGTTTGGCGAAGGCCCGATCGACGCCCTGCGGCGTCGCCAGCACCTTGTAGACCTGGTCCACCGGCACACCGTCGGCTTCCAGCGCCCATTCCAGATTGTTCGGTGCGATCTTCTGCAGCGCGCGCTTGCCGGGCCAACGCTTGGTGTCGAACACCGCCAGCACGGAGGTCGGTGGATCGCTCTTGGTCACCTCGGTGTTGTAGGCCAGCACGTCGCCATACACGTCGAGCCCCATGCCGCAGTCGCGCGCCGCACCCGGCAGGAAGCCATCGCGCGGGGCGATCTTGCTCCAGTCCAGCCGCACCAGGATTCCCGAATCGCACGCCGACAGCACCTGCGCCGTATCCACCGTGACCACGTCGTCGGTCACATTGTGCGCCTGCACCATAGCCTGCACGCGCGCCATGCCGGCGGACGTCTCCTCCTCGTTGAACTTCAGCCCCATCTTCTGCGCAAACGGCGTGTACCAGGCGTTGCGCTGCGCCTGCTGCCAGGCGCCGCCAGCCGAGGCGATGGTGAACTGCTCCTGCGCAGCGGCCGGCCACGCAGCAATGACCGCGGCAGCAAACGCGATAACACCCACAGACCCTAAGCGCTTCATTGTCATCTCCATGTTCATTCCGGGCTGGCCTGTTGCAGCGCCCGCGCCTCTGCTTCGGATACCGCGAAGGCGAGACAGTCCGCCGCCTTCCATGACAACAGGATGGTCGCACCCGCCGCCACATCAGCGCCGACGGGAAGCTTTACGGTAATCGTGTGCCCCTTGCCGATATCGGCCAGCAGCCGCTGGTGGTCGCCGAGATAGATCCGGCTGGTCACCTGCGCGCGGCTGGTATTGTCGTCGCCGTCCGCACCGACACGCACGCTCTCCGGCCGGACCGCGGCCACGACATGGGCGCGCTCGCCCAGTTCGCCCACCGCGGTCGCAGTCACCGTTATCCCGGCATCGAGCGCCACGCGCACGCAGCCATCGGCACGCCCAGCGACGATCCCGGTCAGCAGATTGTTCTCGCCGATGAACCCCGCCACGAACGCATCCACCGGGCTGCTGTACAGCCGGTCCGGCGTGCCCTGCTGCACCACGCGACCGTCATGGAACACTGCGATGCGGTCCGACATCGTCAGCGCCTCGCTCTGGTCATGCGTGACGTACACCACCGTCAGCCCGAACCGTTCATGCAGCAGCTTGATCTCGATCTGCATCTGCTCGCGCAGCTTCTTGTCCAGCGCGCCCAGCGGTTCGTCCATCAGCACCAGGCTCGGTTCGAACACCAGCGCGCGCGCCAGCGCGATGCGCTGCTGCTGGCCGCCAGACAATTGCGACGGCCGCCGGTCGACGAACGCCTCAAGCCGCACCATCGCCAGCGCGCGCCGCACGCGTTCCGCGATCTCGCCACGCCGCATCCGTCGCACGCTGAGCGGAAACGCGACATTCTCGCCCACCGTCATGTGCGGAAACAGCGCGTAGTTCTGAAACACCATGCCGATGTTGCGCTCATAGGGCGGCAGCCGATCCACCGGCTTGCCGCCAAGCAGGATCTCGCCGCGCGTCGGTCGCTCGAAGCCAGCAAGCATGTTCAGCGTCGTCGTCTTGCCCGACCCCGAAGGTCCAAGCAGCGTCAGGAACTCTGCCCGCGCCACCTCGAGCGTAAGGTCGCGCACCGCAAGCGTGTGACCGTCATAGCTCTTCTCGACGTCGCGGAATCGCACCAGCGGCTCGGTGTTGCTGATCTGCGCGCTGGTCCCGTCCAATTGCCGCTGCCCCCTGACCGGCGCGGCATCTTGCCAAGCCGAATCCATGGCCGCAACCTTTGTTGCGGTTGGGGAGTCGAACATGAAGGATGTGCCGTATTGGTGGGAACACGCGCGGCCCACCGATGTGGAAACGCCGGCGCTGCCGGCACACGCGGACGTTGCGGTGATCGGCGCCGGCTATACCGGATTGTCGGCCGCGCTGACCCTCGCCCGCGCCGGCCGTTCCGTCATCGTGTTCGATGCCGGCACGCCGGGCATCGGCGCCAGCTCACGCAACGGCGGTATGCTCGGCAGCGCATTGAAGCCGGGGCTGGACACGCTGACCCGCCGCTACGGTCGCGACCAGGCGCTGGCCGTGCTCGCTGAAGCAAAGGATGCCTACGACTTCCTGCCGCGCTTCCTGAGCGAAGAGAACATCGACTGCGACTACGCCGAGACCGGCGGCTTCACCGGCATCGTCAAGCCCGCGCAATACGAAGCGCTGGCGCGCGAGACCGAGCAGATGTCGCGCACCACCGGCCTCGACGCACACATGGTGCCGCGGTCCGAGGTGCGCAACGAGATCGGCACCGACATCTACTGCGGCGGCCGCGTCATGCCGCGCCGCGCCGGCCTTCATCCGGCGAAGTACCACGTGGGCCTGATCAGCCGCGTGCGCGCCGCTGGAGCGACGGTCGCCGGCAACAGCCCGGTGATCGCCATCCAGCGCAACGGCGGCGACTTCACCGTGACCACGCGGCGCGCATCGCTAAAGGCGCGCAACGTTGTGGTAGCCACGAACGGCTATACGGGCCCCGCGACCCCCGGCCTGCGCCGCCGCGTCATCCCGGTGACCAGCTACATGATCGCCACCGCGCCGCTGTCGCCCAACCTGATGGCGACGCTGATGCCCCGCCGGCGCATGCTGTCCGACAGCAACCGCCTGCTGTGCTATTTCCGCCCGTCGCCCGACAACACGCGCGTGCTGTTCGGCGGCCGCCCCGCCTATACCGAGATCGGCCCGCAGCTCGCCGCCCAGCGCCTCACGCGCTACATGACGCGCATCTTCCCCGAGCTCGAAGGCGTCGAGCTCTCTCACTCCTGGTTCGGCTACATCGCCTACACCTTCGACCGCCTGCCCCATGTCGGCGAGCGCGACGGGATGCACTACGCCATGGGCTACTGCGGCTCGGGCGTCGTGATGTCCACCTGGCTTGGCCGCAAGGCCGCGCTCCGCCTGCTCGGCCAGCGTGAAGGCAACAGCGCATTCGCCGAACTGGGCCACCCGACATCGCCGTTCTACTACGGCAAGCCATGGTTCCTGCCGTTTGTGCAGGCCTGGTACCAGGGCGCCGACATGCTGGGGCGCTGAACACAGCGGTCCGCTCCGGGTCATTCAGTCATTCGGTTCAGGGTCCCGGTGGCGATGCAACTGCGCGTGGTGTGAACGTTCGGCGAGCCTGACAGGGTGATCGTTTCGATGTAAGGCGCGACCACTGTTATCGCCATCGTCCGCTGGTCGTCGGAAACCAGGAGGTCGCGATTATACGCGTCCAAGCTGTACTGCTGGCCTGCGGCCGGCCCGACATCGATCGTGCCATTGATCATCCCAGGCTTCGCCGAAAGCGAAAATCGATGACCCACGACCGGCGTAGGGGTGAACGGATAGGAGGCTGTTCCGCCACCCATTGCCGGTTTCGGCACAGAGCGCGAGTCCGGCGGCGGCGGGTTCATGGACGTATAGACGCCGATAAGCTGCCCGGTCCCGTCGCCGTTGAAGGTGAGCACTCCTTGGAAAGTATTGGCGCCAAAGAAGCTGTTGTTGCCGTTCGGTATCGTCGGATTGCCTTTGCTGTCATTGGCAAACCCCGAAGGCGCCATAAGGCACATCTGGAATGCCGAAGCGGAATAGGTGCCTTTCGGGTAATCGGCCGCGGACGCGGCCGCCGCAAAGGCGCACGAGCACATTGAGCTGAGCAGAAGACCGCGCATGGATTTCCCTCGTTTATTTTTCTTTCCAATCGCCGCCTAGCACTGCCGCCCACCGCGTGGCTTGATCCAGATCAATCCTGTGAAGCGCGGTATGGACGCCCACCTGGATAGCCGGGTGCTGGCAAGCTAGGGTTCCGCACGACGTCCACGTCCAGACATCGACACGACGCAAGGGGGAAGGAAGATGAAGCAGACCAATCGCATCAAGGCCGCGATGCGCGCCGGAGGCAAAGCGTACGGCTACAATCTCGCCTTCCCGTCACCCTGGGTCATCGACATCCTGGGCAAGCTCGACTTCGACTTCGTGTTCATCGACGGCGAGCACGGGCCGTTTGGCCTCGATCAGCTGGAAGATCTCTGCCGCACTGCCGAACGCTACAACCTCACCACCATCGCCCGCGTGCCTGACATTGGCTCATCCACCATCCTGCGCTATCTCGATCGGGGCATCGCCGGCATCCTGGGCCCGCACATCGCCACCGAAGCGGACGCACGCCAGCTGGTGCGTGCGTGCTATTTCGGACCGCAGGGCGAGCGCTCGTTCGGCGGCAACCGCGGCACCGATTACAACGCGATGATCCCCGACAAGGCGGCCTACTACAGCGAAGCCAACGAGCAGATGCTGGTCGTCGCACTGCTGGAAGATGTCGCGGTCATCGACAACCTGGACGCCATCCTCTCGGTCCCCGGCATCGACCTCTACAGCATCGGTCCGAACGACTTCGCACAAAGCCTCGGCTATCCCGGCCAGCCCGACCATCCGGAAGTGATCAAGACCATGCAGGAGATCACCCGCCGCATCCACGCCGCCGGCCGCACGATGCAGGCCGACGTGATGCAGAGTTCCTGGGTCAGCGACATGCTGCTCGAGGGCGGGCGCCGCATCCTGCCGTCCTAATTCTCTCGCGCCGGTCGGCTAGAACCGGATCACCGCGCCGACGCTGAACACATTGGCTGCATCGCTGTACGTGCCCACGATCAGCCCGCTGGTCGTCGACGCCGCGCTTCTGATGCTGCCTGCCGGCAGGAAAACGTGGCCATAGGCGGTCTGCAGCTTGATGCTCTCCGTCACCGACCACGTCGCCCCCAGCCCTAGGATGAAGCGGTTGCTGTCCGGCAGCCGCGTCGTGCGGTTCTCCGCCGTCACCGGCGACTCATCGAACGCAAAGCCGGCCTGCAGCATCAGGCGCTCTGTCGGCTGGTAATTCGCGCCGACCGACACGAACCCGGTATCGCGCAGGTTCTCCGGTATCACCGTGGGCGGCGTGCCGTTCGCCGGCGTGATCGTCAGCCCCTTGATCAGCGACCAATGGGTCCAGCCCGCATCCGCCATCACTGCCCACTGCGTCGTAAGCTGATAGTAGAAGCCGACCGTCACCGAATCCGGCAGCGTAATCGACGTGGTCGCACGCGTGTTGCCGAAGGCCAGCAGGCCCGCGGTCGCCGGGCTCGCAACAGCCAGCAGCGGCGGCACGAACACCGACTGATCCAGCGAAATATTGTGATGCACCTGTGATCGGTAGTTGATGCCGATCCGTGCCTGCTCGTCGAACTGATACAGGACGCCCACATCCAGCCCCACCGACACATTGCCGCCGTGCACATCGGCCACCGGATCGCCGGTCAGCTGATTGACGCCGATGTTCAGCGCCTGCGTCAGGCGCGCGCTGAAATAGTCGATGACCGGGCCGCCGCCGATCGAGAGATGCTCGTTGACCCGGTAGGCCGCCGCGAGCGTGGTATTGAAGTCGGAGATGCTGGAAACCAGGCTCTGGAATCGGCCGACGAAGTCGCCGGGATTGGCCACCCGCTCGCCGAATGGCGAGGTGAACGCCAGCCCCAGCTTGAAGTCCGGCGCCACATTCCACACCCCGAACACGCCAGGCGTCACCCCCGCCTGCGCCAGGTTCCCACCCGTCGTGCCCGGCGTGACCGGCCCCAATGCACCCAAATTCGCGCCACTGAAGCTGAAGTTCGGCAGCAGCACGTTGACCGAGCCATCGATCTCGTTGGCATCAAGCCGCACCAGCCCCGCCGGGTTCGAGAATGCCGTTGCCGCGTCATAGGCCTTGGCCGTGTCGCCGGCGAAGGCGTTCGCCAGCCAGTCGGCGCTGCCCTCGCGCAGGCCAAATCCGGCAGCGTCTGCGTGGTTGCTCGTGAACAGCACCACCGCCAGCACCAGTTGACCGGCGACAAGCGGCGTTTGTTTCTGACGCATGACTTTCCCCCCTTTCGAGAACTTATAAGATGCTCGGAACCACGCAAGGATTTATGGTATCAACTGCCCTCTGCGGCCGTCATACGACTGTCCGCACCGATCTCACCCTTTGCGGTGCAAAATGAGGGGGAAGCGAGCCAATGTCGTTCCTGATTGATCGTCGAAGGCTTCTGAGCGGTGCGACTGCTCTGCTGACCTGCAGCATACCACTGGAACGTTCGTCACAGGCCGCCCCAGTACGGATAGAAGCGCCGGTGATTGACACGCTGGTGGTCCGCGAAATCACCGACAACGCGCACGATGTCTCCCTGCGCAGCGAAAAGCACTCCGGGCTGTCGGTCCAGCGGACCGGCTTCCCCCAAGTGGAGCAGGGCAAGACCCTGGAAAGCGAATGGGGCCTTGCTCTGCATATCGAATCCCGCAAGGGCCAGGAGGCCCGCCGATATCTGCTCGATTTTGGCTTCACCCCGACCACATACATAAACAATCTTGACCTGCTGCAGATCGACGTGGCGCAGGTGGATGCACTGATCATCAGCCATGGCCACTACGACCATATCGGCGGCCTTACCGGCTTCCTGGAGGCGCAGCGCCCACGCATGCGCAACGACCTTCGCCTCTACACAGGTGGCGAAGACGATTTCTGCTATCGCCTCAACCGCAACCCCGACGGCAGTTTCACGAAGTCGGGCCCGCCACTCGACCGCAGGCGGCTACGCGAGCTGAAGGTCGAGGTCATGCTGTCTGAGGCCCCTCTCGTGATCGAAGGCCACGCTTTCACCACAGGAGTGGTGCCGCGTACCAGCATCGAGCACGTGCTGCCCAACACATGGGTCAGGTTTGGCGTCCACGACGGCCAGGGCTGCGAC
This sequence comes from Acetobacteraceae bacterium, assembly GCA_035701785.1. Classification (GTDB taxonomy): domain Bacteria; phylum Pseudomonadota; class Alphaproteobacteria; order Acetobacterales; family Acetobacteraceae; genus JAMXLO01. The sequence continues at coordinate 6,945 of DASSRN010000531.1, forward strand.
GCCAACGCCTATGGTGAGCACCACTTCACCGCCGACGAACTGGCGGGAGCACCGGTGCCCGACCAGCACTGGCACGAACATGCCACCTGCTTCCGGCTCGGTGACCGTGGGCTCGTGGTGATCAGTTCCTGCGGTCATGCCGGCATCGTCAACACGCTGCGTCGTGCGCAGGAGGTCTCAGGCGTCGAGAAGATCTATGCCTTGGTCGGGGGCTTCCACCTGGCGCCCGCATCGTCTGACTACCTGCGTCAGGTCATGGCCGAGTTGAAGAATTTCGACATCCGGCATGTGTTGCCCATGCACTGCAGCGGCGCGAACTTCATCGAACTGGCCAAACAGGAAATGCCGGAAAAGCTGGTGCTCTGCGGGACCGGCAGCAGCTTCACCTTCACCGCGTAGCAGAACTACGCGGACGCAGTGGCGCGGCCGCCAACCGAGCTACGTCCGTATCTCCGCGCCTACCCCAGCGCCTCGGCCAGCAGTTCCAGCGCGCGCTTCGCGAACGCCCGCATGTTGGCGACGCGATCGGCACTGCCGGTCTCCAGCGTGATCGCCCGCGAAAAGCCCGGGCCGTCCAGCGCGATGCAGGTATGCCCCGCAGCATCGCCATAGCGATTGCCGGTCGGCCCTGTCGCGCCGGTCTCGCTCAGCCCCCAGCTCGACCCCAGCCGGCTGCGCACCGTGGTCGCCAGCAGCGCCGCGTAAGGCTCCGACGAAGCGCGCATACCGTTCGGCAGCGGGTTGGGGATCTCCAGAAAACCGGCGCGCGCATAGTGCGTATAGATCACGCTGCCGCCGCGGAAATACGCCGACGCGCCTCCGACCGACAGCAGCGCTGCCGAGATCAGCCCGCCCGTCGA
>DASSRN010000532.1:0-5116 GCA_035701785.1 Acetobacteraceae bacterium
AACCTTCGGCAGCACCAGCAGCATCGCGAAGCTCCGGTGCTCATCCCGCGCTGTGTTGATCGCCTGCTGTACCTCACCGCCACTTGCCACGGTCTTGTCCTGCACGCGCAGGATCACGTCGCCCGCGGTTATGCCGCGGCGCGCCGCATCGGAACTGGCCATCACGCCGGTCACCAGAACGCCGGTCAGTCCATCCTCCAGCCCAAGCCCGGCGCGCTCGCCGGTGGGCACGGGTTTGAGCGATAGTCCCAGATCAGGCGGAATCCTGACCTTCGGCCGCTCGACGGTCATCGGCGCGTCACGCTCTTCCCACCGATTGCGTGGCCAGGCTTCGACCATGACCGGCACCGTGAGCGACACACCGTTGCGGAGCAGGCTCACATCCACTGTCTGGCCCACAGTCGTCCGCACAATCGCGCGCAGCAACGCCCTTTCGTCGCTTGGGGTGAAGTCGCCGTAGCGGGTGACCACGTCGCCGATCTGAATGCCGGCCTTCTGCGCCGGGCTCGCCGGCATCACCCAGGACACCACGGACCCTTCCGGCTGCGGCAATCCCATCGCCGCGGCGAGTTCCGGCGTCACCTGCTGCACCTTCACGCCCATCCAGCCGGGATTGACCCAGCCGTACTGCAACAGCCGCCCGGTCACGAAGCGGACGCTGTCGGCCGGGATCGCGAGGCCCAGGCCTGCAGAGGACTCGGTGGGTGAGATCAGCGCGGTGTCCACACCGACGACACGGCCCTCCATGTCGAACAGCGGTCCGCCGGAATTGCCGTGATTGATCGCCGCGTCGGTCTGGATGTAGTCGTCGTACGGCGAGCCTTCGACGTTGCGGTTGAGCCCGCTCACGATTCCAGCCGACACCGACACGCCGACGCCCAGTGGGTTGCCGATGGCGAACACCTGGTCGCCGATGCGCAGCTTCGTGCTGTCGCCCCACTGCACGGGCGTGAGCGGATGGCCCGCGTCCACCTTGAGGATCGCGAGATCGGCCAGCCGCGAGGCATGCAGCGTATGCGCGGCGAGCGTCGTGCCGTCGGACCACGACGCGGTGATCTCAAACGCGCCGTCGATCACGTGGTAGTTGGTGACGATGAGCCCCGACGCATCGATGACGAAGCCGGAGCCGACATAGCTTTTCACGTTATCGCTGTCGCTGCCCATCCGCTGTGCGGCGACAACCGAGTTGGTCTCGACCGGCACCTCCTTGCGCACGCTGAGGTTCACCACGGTGGGCAGCAGGCTGCGGATCAGTTCGGCACGGTCGGTCACGACATCGCCGGCGAACGCCGGCAACGTCCAGACCAGCAGGACTGCCAGCAAAGCCGTCCGCCGGCAGGCGCGCAGTATCGCGCTCATCCGCCCACCCGATTGCCCAGCAGCCGCGTCCAGCCATGCGGATCGGGCGCCGTGCCGTACTGGATGCCGACAATGGTGTCGTACAGCTTCTGCGTCAGTGCGCCGGTGCGGCCGCCGTTGATCACGTAGCGCTCTCCCTTGTAGCCGAGTTCGCCCACCGGCGAGATCACCGCCGCCGTGCCGGTGCCCCACATCTCGAGCCGCCCTGCTTGCGCGGCGGCGATCACCTCGTCGATCGCGATCGGCCTCTCGGCGACGCGCAGTCCCCAGTCACGCAGCAGCGTCAGCACGGAATCCCGCGTGATCCCGGCCAAGATCGCGCCGTTCAGCGGCGGTGTAAGAACCTCGTCGTCGATCTTCAGCATGATGTTCATCGTGCCAACTTCATCGAGGTAGCGGTGCTCGACGCCGTCCAGCCACAGCACCTGGGTGTAGCCGGCCTGCTGCGCCTCTTCGGCGCCGTACAGGCTTGCCGCGTAGTTGCCAGCGGTCTTCGCCGCGCCCAGCCCACCCTGCACGGCACGGACATGAGTGTCCGAGGCGAGGATGCGGACCGGGTTCATGCCCTCCTTGTAGTAGGCGCCCACCGGTCCAAGGATCACGTAGTACAGATAGCTGCTGGACGGATGCACGCCGAGGAACGTCTCGGTCGCGATCACCGTAGGGCGGATGTAGAGCGAGGTGCCGGCCAGCGACGGCACCCAGCGCTGATCAACCTCCACCAGGGCGCGGATCGACTCCTCCACCATCGCCGGGTCGAGTTCCGGGATGCACAGGTAGTGCGCGGACCGGTTCAGCCGGCGCGCATGGTCCGGTAGCCGGAACAGCCGCACCCGCCCATCCTGGCCGCGGAACGCTTTCAGGCCATCGAAGATGGTCTGTCCGTAGTGCAGCACGCAGCACGCTGGGTCGAGCGTGAACGGCCCGTACGGTACGATGCGTGGCGAGTGCCACCCTTTGCCCTCGTCGTAGTTCATCTGGAACATGTGGTCGGTGAACACGCGACCGAAGGCCAGCGTTTCGTCCGCCGGCGGCTGCCTGGGCGTGGTGGTGCGGGTGATGGCGATCTGGGTCAAGGCAGTCTCTTTGGCACTGAGTGGTATCCGCCCATGTTACGCCGACCTTGGCTGAATGTCGCGGTCGATGGCCTGCCCCACGGCAGCCTCTGTCACCGAGAGATCGTACGCCAGTTGCAGGTTGAGCCAGAAAGCGGGCGTGGTCCGAAAGAAGCGCGCGAGGCGAAGGGCGGTATCGGACGTCACTGACCGCGGCTTCTCAAATGCTATTATGCCGGTGATCCGATTGGGCGGCACATGCAATTCACGCGCAAGCGCATTTGCGCTCAATCCCAATGGCTTCATGTACTCCTCCCGCAGGACCTCACCGGGATGGGTTCTGATGCGGTGTCTCGCCACGGCAAAAACTCCACATTTTCAATGATAGTCAACGACTTCGACGCCTTCGGGGCCTGTCGGAGTCCAACGGAAACATATCCGCCACTGGTCGTTCACCCGGATACTGTGTTGACCGACGCGGTCACCGACAAGCCGTTCCAATCGATTGCCCGGTGGCGACCGCAAGTCCGCAAGCGTCTCCGCCGCGTCCAACATATCCAGCTTGCGCCTCACCACGCTCAGTATGTTGGCCCATCGGCCTGAACCGGTCCCGAGAAACACTGCCTCGGTGCGGGCAGCAGCGAACGACCTGATGGCCATGCTGGTACGTAGGACGTACTGCGTCCCGCGACAATACCTACTGCTTCGCCCGGGTCACGATCTGCGTCGGGTTGACGAACTGCAGCGCGATCAGCAGCCACACCAGCGTGGTGACCATGTACACCACCGCCATCGCGTCGATCGATTGCCCCGGCCGTACCCCCGCGGCGAACACTGCGTAGTACAACGCCACGACCAGCGTCTGCGAGGTCGGCCCCGCCGTCAAAAAGGTCAGCTCAAACATCGCGATCGTGCGCACCAGCACCAGCAGCAGCGCCGCCAGGATGCCGGGAGTGAGCAGCGGCACCAGCACCTGGACGAACAGCCGTCCCATCCCGGCGCCGAACACCCGCGCCGCCGCCTCGACGCGGGGATCGATCTGCTCGACGAACGGGATCATGATCAGGATGACGAACGGCACCGTCGGCACCAGGTTGGCCAGGATCACGCCCCAGATCGATCCGGCGATATGCGCCTGATAAAGCACAGTCGCCATCGGAATGCCGTAGGTGATCGGCGGCACCAGCAGCGGCAGCAGGAACAGCAGCATCACCACCTGCTTGCCCGGAAAGTTGCGCCGCGCCATCGCATAGGCCGTCGGCACGCCGATCAGCCCCGACAGCAGCACCACCGCGCCCACCACTTCCGCCGTGACGATCAGGATGTCAGGCAGATGGAACTCGTCCCAGGCCATGGTGTACCACTGCGGCGTGAAGCCGGCAGGCAGCCAGGTGTTGAACCAGCGTGTGCCGAATGAATTCACCACCACGCTGCCGATCATCGCCAGCAGGTTGACGATGAAGAAGCCCACCACCGCCCACACCGCGATCGACCACAGCTTCTCGCCCAGGCTGCGATGCATGCGCACTCACCCTTTGCCGGTGCTGACCGGGCCGCGGAACACCAGCGTCCGCGCGCCGAGTAGCGCGGCGATGATGACCACCTGCACCAGCGCCATCAGCATCGCGATCGCCGAGGCGAGCGGATAGTCGTACTGCTCGAACGCCGCCTGATAGGCGACGATCGAGATCACCCGCGTCGGTCCTGCCGGCGCGCCCAGCAGCACCGCTGACGGGAATACGGTGAACGCCTGCACGAAGGCGAGCGCCAGCGTGATCGCCAGGCCAGGCGCCAGCAACGGCAGCAGGATGCGGAAGAACCGCTGGCGTGATCGCGCGCCCAGCATCGCGCCGGCCTGCTCCAGCGCCGGATCGATGCCGGTGACATAGGACAGCGTCAGCAGGAAGGTGAACGGAAAGCCGCTGATCACCAGCGACAGCATCACGCCCCAGTAGTTGTGGATCAGCCGCACCGGGCTGTCGGCGATGCCGAGCTCCAGCAGCACCCGGTTCACCCAGCCGCGCGGGCCGAGATAGGTCAGCAGGCCCTCGGCCACCATGACGGTGCCAAGCGTGATCGGGATCACCAGGATGGTGGTCAGCAGCTTCTGCCGCTTCAGCAGCCGCACGCGCAGCGCCACCGGTACCGAGATCACCGTGTTCAGCAGCGTAGCCGGAATGGCGATCTGTAAGGTCAGCCAGATCGTGTCGTAGAGGAACGGGTCGGAGAAGAACCGCTGGTAGTTGGCCAGCCAGCCGCCTTCCTTCGGCTTGAACGACAGTACCAGCCCGTAGAGGAACGGATAGACGAACAGCGCCAGCACGAACACGACGCCAGGCAGCACCAGCAGCGTGACGCCATCCAGCCCCTTCTCGCGCAGGCGGCGACGCAGCGGGAGCCGTGCGGCGGTCATGCCGCGTAGACCAGCACGCGGTCCCGCGGCGCATCGAGGCGCACCGGCTCGCCCGGGTTCACCCGCGCGTGCGCACGGAAGTATAGCTCGGTGCCATCGCCGGCGCGCGCCAGCGCGTAGAAGTCGCGGCCGTGGTACTCGGCGATCTCCACCGTCGCCGCGATCGGGCCGCCCTGCCGCAGATGCAGATCGTCAGGGCGGATCGCCACTACGGCCTGGGTGCCTACCGCCTCCATCGGGGTGCCGAGCAGCCGGGCGCCGCTCATGGTCACCGCGATCCCGTCATTGG
>DASSRN010000533.1:0-2659 GCA_035701785.1 Acetobacteraceae bacterium
CCATTAAGTTTGGCAGTCTGAATGAGTGTCATGGCGATCGCCCAGTGACGGGCTCCGCCATCGGAGCCGGCGAAGAGCGCGACTTTTCTGGTCATCGGAATTGGCCTGATGGCCCTCTCCACGACGTTGTTGTCCATCTCCACGCGGCCGTCTTCGAGGAACACGATCAGTCCGGACCAGTGCCGCAGAGCATAGCGGATGGCGAGGGCGAGGTCGGATGCACCTGACAAGCGGGGCAGGTGATCTTCCATCCAGGCGTGCAGGGCTTCCACGATTGGCCGACTTCGTTCTTGCCGCACGCGTTGTCGATGCTCGGCCGGATGGCCCTTGATCTCCGCCTCGATCGCATACAGCGCGCGGATGCGCGCCAATACCTCGGCAGCAAGCGGCGACTTGGTAGAGACATGGAAGTCGTAGAAGCCCCGGCGCATATGCGCCCAGCAATAGGCCAGGCAGACCGAGGCGTCGGTGCGGTCTCCAGCTAGCCGCTTGAAGCCATTGTAGCCATCAACCTGCAGCACGCCCTTGAAGCTTGCCAGGTGTTCTGCCGGGTGCGTGACCCGGTGATCCTCGGAATACACATACGCGGCCACCGGGTGGCTTTCGCCGCGCCACGGCCGATCGTCGACCGCATAACACCATAGACGTCCCTTCTTGGTCCGGCCGCGACCGGGATCGAGCACCGGCAGCGTCGTGTCGTCGGCGAATAACTTGGTCGCGGCCAAGGCCGTGCCGACGATCAACTCATATAGCGGCGTCAGCCACCAGCAGGCCCGACCCACCCAGTTGCTCAATGTGGATCGGTCCAGCGTCACGCCTTGCCGGCTCAGCATTTGCGATTGGCGATACAGCGGAAGCCCATCGCAGAATTTGCTCACCACCACATGCACAATCAGCGCCTCGGTCGCCATGCCGCCATCGATCGGCCGTTCGGGCGCCGGCGCTGCCATGGGAGCACCGTCGCAGCTGGCGCATACGTAGCGAGGCCGGCGCGTAACCCGCACCCGCAGCTGCACCGGTGTGATATCGAGCTGCTCGGTGCGCAGTTCGCCCATCGCCCGCAGCGAGGCGCCGCAGCATGGACACTCACGGTCCTCGATGTCGATGACGACCTCATAGCGTGGCAGGTGCGCCGGCAATGTCCCATGGTTGCGATTCGGACGGGCATCGCTCCGTCTGCGCTGTCTGCCCGCGGCGATATCGGCAGCCTCCTGGCCGGCCTGGTTCGCCGCGACGCTCTGTTCCAGATCTTCCAGCCCGAGCTGCAGTTGATCCGCATCCAGCTGCTCCGAGCGGCGGCCAAACCGATGCCGCAGCAGGCGCTTGATCAACATGCGCAGTTTGTCGTTCTCGGCGTGCAGTTCCCCGTGCCGATACGCCGCCGTGGTCACCACATCCCGAAGCATCTGCTGCAGCAGAGCCGGGTCGTCAGGCAGCCGGTCGAGGTCGATCTCCACGGCGCGATGATGATCGACGCCATCGCGTCGGTGCCAGCATTTCCGACCGGCTCAGCACATTTTCTATCCCACCAGTTCCGGACGCTGGCGCGCCACCGGTGACCGCCACTCACACCCGTCGAGCAGCGCAGCCAGCTGTGCCGACGTCAGCGAAATCCGTCCCGTTGTGCTGGAAGATGGCCACTGGAATTGGCCTCGCTCAAGCCGTTTTGTCAGCATGCAAAGCCCAATTCCGTCATGCCAGATCAGCTTGATCAGTCCGGACCGACGGCCACGGAACGCATATACCGAGCCGTCGAACGGGTTCTCCAACAGACTCTGCTGCAGCAGCATCGCCAGTCCGATCGCTCCTTTTCTCATGTCGGTGACGCCGCACGCCAGGTAAACCCGCCCACCAGGCGACAGCGCGATCATCGATCATCCAGCGCGCCGAGAACGCGGCGCAACGCACGACCATCCACTGCGGCGTCCACGCGCACCAAGACGCCATTCGGAAGCACGATCTCAATTAGCCCATCCGGCCGTGACAATGACGGCGGCAAAGACGCACCGACTGGCGGCGATACCGGCTCACTACCGCCCGGCGACTGGAGCGGGGCAGCCACGTCAACCCGCGCAAAGCTCGGCGCGGATCCAGTGATGACGCTGACCTGACCTCCAAACACCTGCTGGCGCCACGAGTAAAGCAGGCCACTGCTGATCGCGTATTTGCGCGCCACCTCGGTCGGTGTCAGCTCCCGCCCCAGGCTTTCCGCCACGATCGAACGCTTCTGTTCCAGCGTCCACGTTCGGCGGCGTTCGCGTGTGAGCACCTCCCCATGGCCGCCGCGGGTACCCTTACGACCTATCGTACGGGCGTCCTCAGCCCCAGCGTCCGTCACCTCGCTCGATAGCACGTCCATAAGCTGCTTCGATCATGCTCGGGCCTCAAACTGCAATACGTCGTCGTCGCACCGCTTACGCTGTGGAGAATGCTCGAACATGAAGAGATCAACCGCGCAGAGTTCGACCAGAAATACGAAGCGCTGATCGATGACCTGGTCAGCGAGATGATGGAAGCCGCGGCCGCTACCGCTCGACCGGCAGCATCAGATGCTGTTCCTGCGGCAGCCGTTCGCAAGCCGCCCCCCTTGATCGAGCAATTGCGCTCCGATTGCCCGGAGCCTTCGCGCGGAACATTTCCAAAGACATGATGACTGCAC
>DASSRN010000534.1:0-5146 GCA_035701785.1 Acetobacteraceae bacterium
AACGCGGCTGCCTACATGGTCTATCTTGTCCGCCCAGGACAGTGCCTGGACCTCATCGTCCATGGCACTCCGCAACCGTCCTTGCATCCACCACGCCTGAGCGCGTGCGCCATGGGCGCACACCTTGGCATCGTGATTGCCGTAAAGCTGAGCGTCGCTTGTGTAGTCACCCTGGCCGTAGATCTGCAGCCCGAGCGCCACGTGCTCGCAGCACCGATCAAAAAAGCCGGCATTGAGGTGTACAGCCCAGTTGCAATGATGCGCCTGAAGCACGAAACCTGGATTGTTGCCGGTTGCCGCGCGGTCGAGAAGTGCCGAGGCCCGCTCAATGCTGGTGGGAACAATGCGCCACCAACCCCAGTAGATCGGAAAGTTGGCCGGGTTCTCGGGCAACTGGCGGCACAGCTCAACCGCCTTGGTATAATGCTCGACCGTTTGGCTCGAATTCGGTCCAGTCATCCCGCTGAGCGCCGCACCCAACGGAGCGCTCAGCTGAATCCGCAGGGCGAGTCTGGCAGGATTAGCCGGAAGGCGTTCCAGCGCCTGCAAGGATCGCCGCAACATCCGTGTCGCTTCCGTCAGGGCCGAGCGAGCCAGGCTACGCCGGGCCGCAGACAGCCAATACGGAACCGCTTCCTCCACCCGCCCCCCTTCGGTGAGGTGCAGTGCCAGGATCTCTGGCTGCGCTTCCATTTCGTCGGGATCGATCTCTTGCAGCGCCTGTGCGGCCCGTGCGTGCAATTCCCTCCGCTGCTCGCGCACCAGACTGGCATAGGCGGCATCGCGCAGCAGCGCATGATGGAATCGATAGCTCTCGCGATTGCGCTGGCTGTCGCGGTCCAGAATGCCCTCATGCACCAGGGTTGCGAGCTGATCGGCCAGCTGATCGGCCGGCACATCACAGATCGCCGCGAGAACGTCGCGATGCACGGATCGGCCAATGACCGCTGCAGCCTGGGCGACTTGCCTGGCTGCGCCGGAGCGATCCAGCCGCGCCATCAATGACTCGTCAAGCGATGCGGGGATGAGCCCTTCCGGCTCGCCCATGATGGCCTCGAGCGAACCTGCGCTTTGCTGCTGCGCCAGCAATGCGCGGGCAACCTCTTCGATGAAAAGCGGCACGCCGTCGGTTTGCGTCACGACCCGACGCGCGAGATGCGGCGGGACCGGCGTTTCGCCAAACAGGCTCTGCATCAGCCCGGTGGCGTGGTCGGGACCCAGCCGCTGCAGATTGAGCACCGTGGCGTCCGCCCGATCCGCCCAGGGCGCGACAAACTCGTTCCTGGCGCTCAGCAGCAACAGAACACGCCGGCCGACGACCTTCCGCACCAGGACATCGAGCAGGTCCCGGGAGGTAGGGTCGAGCCAGTGCAGGTCCTCGAGAACGAGACAGAGGGGCGATCCGGATGCGAGCCCCACCAGCAATTCGGCCAGGGTCGATATCGTGCGCTCGCGCAACTGCTCGGGCCTGAGCCGGGCCAGCTCGGCATCGTCAGCCGAACTGCCGAGAAGGCTCAGCAGCACCGGCAGATAGGGGCGCCACCTGGACGTCTCGTCCACAATGGCGCGGAGTTTGGCGAGGCCGGTTTCCAGGTTGTCCGATGCGTCAAGGCCCACGCGTGTGCGTACGAAGTCGATGAAGGGGTGCGCCGGGCTGTCCTCGTCCAGTGCGGATGCGGCAAGACGAACCACCTTCGTTCCGTCCGGCAAATGGAGGGTGAGGAACTGATCGATGACGCGCGATTTGCCGATGCCAGCCTCGCCCATGACCAGAACCACATTGCCGTCGCCTCGCTCGGCTCTATTCCACTGCGCTCGCAGCGCCTCCAGTTCGCCGCGCCGGCCCTGGAAAGCGCTTCTGTGGGTGGTCGGCACTTCTGACGCGTCCGCCTGCTGCGAGCGCTCGCCGGTCACGCGCCAGGGATGATGGTCGTCGAACCCGGCAAGCGGAACTGTGCCAAGCGGCTCGCAGATGAAGCGGGACCGGATGCGTTCGTGTGTCTGCTCCGACACGACGATCCCGTTCGGGGGCGCAATCCCTTGCAGGCGGGCCGCCAGGTTCGGAATGCGGCCCACAGCAAGGTCATCATAAGACGTCCCGCCGGCCGTCAGTCGTCCCGCCAGCAACCGGCCCGTTGCGATCCCGACCCTGACCTGAAGGGCGGGGCCGCCTGGCGTGGCGATCGCGTCGATCCCGCGCACGATCTCGAGGGCGGCCCTGGCGGCGCGCTGCGGATCGTTCTCCCGCGCCGTGGGATAGCCGAAATAGGCAAGGATGCCGTCACCGATGTGCCGTCCCACGATGCCGCCGGCACTGGCGATCGCCTTCCCGCAGAACGTCCGGTAGGTCTGGTAGACTTCCATCAGGTCTTCCGGCTCGAGCCGGTTGCCCAAAGCCGAAGAACTGATCACATCGACGAACATCACGGTCAGCGGCCGATGTTCGGCCAAACCGGCCGGCTGATGATGCGCCGCGCCTTCGCCCGCACGGTCGCCTCTCAGCGCAGCCACTGCGGTTCGGAACCGAAGCCGCTCACCCAGCGTCAGGCCGAGCTCGCGCAGATCGTCATCGGTCAGCTCGGTCAGTAGATCGCGCGTGATCCCCTGGCTGCGGAATGCCGCAATCCTATTCTCAAGCCCGATCGATCTCAGCCATTGCTCCATTGCGGCCCCGACAACGCTGCGGAGGATTGCGAACCCGGCAACGCGCCACTGTATTACGGCGGCTTTTGTTTTTTCAAACGCGGTGCACGGCGGAGGCGGCCAGCAAAGGATGCTTGAGCACAACCATCTCGCATGCTACACGAACGACCGGCTTTGATGCACGGAGTGCTGCGGGGGACTTCACTGTGTCTCCCTGGGCAGCGGCGCACCGAACGACGAGGGCGACGGAGACCGGCCTGATCCGGGTTCATCGCACCCATCTGCGGGCCGCGCGTTCGGTCTGGCCCAATGCAGCGGCGATGCGCAATTCGGTTCCGGTCGTTTCCTTACGGGAGGGGAGACACCATGCCGAAGCAAAACATGTGGACCCGACTGTCACTGGTGCCCGGATGGATCGGGTTGCTGTGCGGTGCGTTGCCATTCGTGGGCGCATCAGAAGCGCATGCAACCAGGGGGAGTGAAGATCAGGCAGCCACACCAGATTGGCGCCTGGCGCCCGGCGAGGTGCTGATCAAGGCGGAGAACGACAGCATCTATCTCTCCGAGGACGGTGCCACGTTCGACGAGCTGCCGTTGGCGGATTCTCCTTCCGCGCTGCGGCTGAAGCATCTGCTGCGTGATGCATCGGAGCGTGGCCTGCGGGTGGTCCGGGTGAGCCCCACGATGCTCGCGGATGGTGCGGGCGGGTTCCATTGGACAAGGCCGTCTGGCCAGACCACGCCTGATCCAGCAACAGACGTGACGCAACCACACGGTAAGACGCAGCCGACTCAAGGCACGAACAGCAGGCCAGACAAGCAGGGGGGGTAAGTGGGCGCGCCCGCGGCTCCGTTTCCGCTCGACGCGCTGGCGCAGCCGGTTCGCAAAATGTATCGCGACGGCACGCATCGCACCGCCGCGCCGGCGGAGACGCGCGCGCGGGTCTGGCAGCACGCCAAGCGAATGGGGATCACGCGGCTAGGCAACGTGACCGGCCTCGATCGCATCGGCATTCCGGTGGCGATCGCCGTCCGCCCTATGTCGCGTTCGGTGTCTGTTGCACAGGGCAAGGGCCTGAGTCTTGAGCAGGCGATGACTTCGGCGCTGATGGAGGCAACCGAGGCCTGGCATGGCGAGCAGCTTGAGCACCGGTTTCGCCTGAGCTCCTATCGTGACCTGGCGGCGAGCGCCTGCGTAGTCGATCCTTCGCTGCTCGCGGGCAACGGACAGACGTTCGACGATGCAGCGCCGATCTACTGGATCGAAGGGCTTGACCTGCTGCAGCAGGAGAGCTGTTGGGTTCCCGCGGAAGTCGTGCACACCGACTACGCGGCTCAATCATATCCGGATAGCGGCTGTTTCCTGCGTGGCAGCAACGGCCTGGCTTCCGGCAATCATATGGCGGAGGCATTGAGTTCGGCGATCTGCGAGGTGGTGGAGCGCGATGCCGCCGCACTGTGGGAAGCGCGCAGCCTGCGGGCTCGCGCATTGTGTCACTTGGACCTGGCCTCGGTTGACGATCCCGACTGCCGCACGCTGCTGGCGCGCTACGAGCAGGCAGGGGTAGGGGTGCGGGTTTGGAACGTGACCAGCGACGTCGGCATCGCCGCGTTCATCTGCGATATCCGCGAGCAGTCGGACGACCCACAGCTTGGCCTGCGTCGGTTCCGCGGGGCGGGCTGCCATCCGAGCCGGGCGATTGCCCTGGCGCGCGCACTGACCGAAGCGGCGCAGACGCGGCTCACGTACATCGTTGGTTCGCGCGATGATCTGCTGTTGCAGGACTATGCGCCGGCGGCCAACGTGGATGTTGGTGAAGCGCTGTTGGATGCACTACTAGACGGTGGCGAGGCAGGGTCGTTTCAAGCGATCCCGGGTTTCGACAGCGACGACGTCGTACAAGACGTGCGTTGGGAGATCGAACGGCTACGCGCGATCGGGATGGACCGAGTGGTTGCCCTAAATCTCGCCCAACCCGAGATGCGCATTTCCGTAGTGCGTCTCATTGTCCCCGGGTTGGAAGGAGACACGCGGAACCAGGAATATGTCCCTGGCCCGCGCGCCAGCCGCATGGGTGGAGAGAGTAAGAGGCCCGTGGTTCTAGACAGAACAAGGAGGCCACCCAAGCCTCTCCCGGCTGCAGAGTTGGAGTCGTCTGGCAAATTGGAAGGGTGTGCGGTCATCTTCGCTGGGCCGTCATTGCCGCCTTCGATGCGGCCACCTGACCCGCGCCTGGTCTGGCGCCCGCCTGCGAAGCAGGGTGATGTTTATCGCGCTGCTCTGCAGCGACCCGCGGTGATCGGGCTGATCGATGGCTACTTCGATGCGGTGCCGAGTGTGTGGCACAAGGAAATACTTTGGGCGATGGAGCAAGGCATAAGGGTTTATGGCGCCGCCAGCATTGGTGCCCTTCGTGCGGCCGAACTCGCCGATTTCGGTATGATTGGCGTGGGGCGGGTCTACGAGCTGTACCTCGATGGGACGCTGTTCAATGATGATGAGG
>DASSRN010000535.1:0-6617 GCA_035701785.1 Acetobacteraceae bacterium
GGTTAGCGGCTTCAGCGGTGAATACTCGTCGGTCTCCAGCACAGCGGAGTAATAGTAGGCGCGGATGACGTGAGCTTTCTTCCGGAAGAACTCAAGAAGATTGCGATAATCCACATCGAAGCCAAGGTTGCGTGAAGCCGAATAGAGGTTGGCGCCGTCGATGAACAGTGCGATGCGTTCGGTGGACAGGAAATGCATCTAACTTGACCCCGCAAGACAGCTTCACAGACCAGTCGGAAGGCGCGCCCACCGGACAAAACCGTTGAACCGGGGCGATCGCATCGCAGACCATCGCAGTTTCTTGTTCAATTGTGAACCTCCTCACGGAACTCGTTTCTTATGATCATTATCGGTATAGGCGCGAATGTTCCGGCGAGCGATGGCGCAGCCCCCCTCGCCACGGCGCAGCGCGCCACACTAGAACTGGCCAAGCTGCCAGGGCTGAGCGTGCGGGCAGTGTCCCGCTGGTTCCTCACCGACCCGGTTCCTCCCTCCGAACAGCCGCCCTATGTGAACGCCGTCGCCGTCCTGGCGGTTGATCCATCGGCGATCCCGCCAGACCCAGCCGCTCTGCTCGCGCAACTCCAGGCGATCGAGGCGAGCGCCGGTCGTGTCAGGGGTGAACGCAACGCCCCGCGGCCACTTGATCTCGACATCATCGCCATGGGCGAGGCTGGCACAATGGTCCGGGACGCGCCGGATCCGGTCCTGCCACATCCGCGGGCGCATTTGCGGCAATTCGTCCTGCTGCCGCTGCTTGAGGTGGCGCCCGGCTGGATCCACCCGGTCTTGCAACGGTCCGCGTTTGACCTGTTGCGCGACCTGCCGGCACAAGGGGTTCGGGCCATCAACTCCGCTGCGCGGTCAGGTGCTGCGAGCAACGATAATTGCTGATGGTGGCGTCCAGTACGCCGTTCGACACGCTGCCCCGCACCGTGACCCAGGCCGGGTCATTGGACGGCACCGGAAAGTAGTCGACAACTCCAAAGCTGCCGTCCGCCGCGATCTGCACCGGGATCGGGCCAGGTGGCAGAGGGTCCACCGCATAGGGATAATCGAACCAGCCGTCGCGGACCGTCACGGTGGCAGCGTAGCCCGGCGGCCCGCACGGGAACGCATTGATGTCGGCGCGCGTGTCGCCACCGATCAGCGATGCCTGGCCCACGTAGTGGCCATCATAAGCCGTGCCAGCCGGGGGCGGCCCCGCCACCGGGACCGCGCATCCGCAGATGGCTATGACGAGTGACATCGTTACGATACGTCGCATCAAGGGCACATAGCCCTTTCCTGCTATTCG
Source organism: Acetobacteraceae bacterium (assembly GCA_035701785.1). GTDB lineage: Bacteria > Pseudomonadota > Alphaproteobacteria > Acetobacterales > Acetobacteraceae > JAMXLO01. The sequence continues at coordinate 1,298 of DASSRN010000535.1, forward strand.
TCAAGCCGGTGGCCGGAGGTCAGCCGGTCTGCAGGTCCAATTGCCGGGCGCAGCGGAAATCCGTAACGGTGGCGTCGAGAGTCTTGCCGGCAATGCGGCCGCGCACCATTGCCCACGTGGTCACAATGCCCCCGGACCAGCGCGAGTAGGTCTCGGCGGAGTACTGGATCTGGCCGCTGAACGTGCCGTCGGCCGCGACCTGCACCGGGATTGGCGCGGGAGCCGCCATGTCGTAGTTCTTGTAGATATAAGCGAAGCGCCCGTTCCTGACCTCCAGCGATACCGGTGCAGCCTGCGGCGAACAGACGTACCCGCCATCGCCCCGAACAATACGGCTCTCACCCTCATAGGTTCCGTCGAACTGGTTGCCCGCGATCGGGATGGCTGGACCCGCGCAGCCGGCCGCGAGCGAAAGGCACGCCAAGGCGGGCAGAACACGGTAGTACATGCCATGACTAGATTACGCTGACCGCCGTTTCGTCAAGACTCGCGGCCCACTCGGGGCGCCAGCGGGCTTGCGTCGCGACGGCGCCTCGCCTACATGACCGGTTTGCCCACTCCAGTGCCTGGAGGCTGAGCGCATGGCGCGCGTCACCGTCGAAGATTGTGTCCAAAAGGTCCCGAACCGCTTTGAGCTCGTGCTGCTGGCGGCGCAGCGTGCGCGCAACCTGTCGCGCGGAGAGGAACTCACCATTGACCGCGACGATGATAAGAACCCGGTGGTCGCGCTGCGGGAAATCGCCGACGAAACGGTGGACCTGGGTCGGATCGAGCAGGACCTGATCAAGTCCCTGTCCCGTGCCCCCGAGCCGGAGCCGGCGGACGAGGAGGTTCTCGACCTCATTCCGACCGATCAGAATATCTTTGGCCTGCAGGACGTGACGGCCGAGGAAGAGGCATCCAGCCTGCCCGTCGAAGGCGAGGAGATGTCGCCCGAGGACCTCGAGGCGGCGATCGAGGCGGAGCTGGGCGGCCGTTCGCCGCGGTAGTCCTTGATGAGCACGGGGGGCGCAGACAGCGCTGGCATGAGGCCCGGCCTCACCCCCGTCTTTGCGCCTGACGGCACGGCGGTCGAGGTCCGCCCCCCCGCCACGCTGCGCCTGACGCAGAAGTTGCACGCTTACGACCCGAAGGCTGACACCGGCCTGATCGACGCCGCTTACTCACTGGCAGAGACGGCGCACGGCAAGCAGGTGCGCGACAACGGCGACCCCTACATCACGCATCCGCTGGCGGTGGCCGACATCCTGGCAGGCTATCGGCTGGATACCGCATCGATCGCGACCGGGCTGCTGCACGACGTGATCGAGGACACGCCGGTCAAGCTGCCCGACATCCAGACCCGGTTCGGCGGCGAGATCGCCGGCCTGGTGGACGGCGTCACGAAGCTCACCCGGCTGGAGCTGCAATCCGATCGGACCAAGCAGGCGGAGAACTTCCGCAAGCTGGTACTGGCGATCAGCCGCGACATTCGCGTGCTGCTGGTGAAGCTGGCCGACCGGCTGCACAACATGCGCACGCTGCACTTCGTGCAGGACCCCGAGCGCCGCCGCCGCATCGCGCGCGAGACGATGGAGATCTATGCGCCGCTCGCCGAGAGGATCGGCATGGACGCGGTGAAGACTGAATTGCAGACGTTGTCGTTCGCCCAGCTCGAACCGGAGGCATTCGCCACCATCCAGGCGCGGCTGAACTTCCTGCGCGGACAGGGTGCCGATGTGATCGAGGAGGTGCGCTCCGAACTGCGACGGGTGTGCGAAGAATCGGGCGTTGAAGTGGTCGAGGTGGCGGGGCGGGAGAAGTCGCCCTACTCGATCTGGGAGAAGATGCACCGGCGCAATGTCGCCTTCGAGCAGCTCTCCGACATCATGGCGTTCCGCTTGGTCGTGCCCACCAAGGAGGCTTGCTACGCGGCACTCGGCGCGGTGCACTCGGCCTTCCCGGTGATCGCCGGCCGATTCAAGGACTACATCTCGACGCCGAAGTCGAACGGCTATCAGAGCCTGCACACCGGTGTGACGCTGCGCGAGCCCGCCAACCAGAAGATCGAGATCCAGATCAGAACCGCCGACATGAACAATGTGGCGGAGAACGGGGTCGCCGCGCACTGGGTGTACAAGGGACCGGATAAGAAGGCGGACAAGCAGGACCTCCAGCGCTTCCGCTGGGTGCAGGACCTGCTGGAGATCCTGGAGAATTCCGCCGCACCGGATGACTTCCTGGAGAACACCAAGCTCGAGCTCTACCAGGACCAGGTGTTCTGCTTCACGCCGAAGGGGCAGTTGATCCAGCTGCCGCGGGGCGCCACGCCGGTGGACTTCGCCTACGCGGTGCACTCGCAGGTTGGCGACGCCTGCGTCGGCGCGAAGATCAATGGCCGGCTGCTGCCGCTGCGCTATCAGCTGCAGAACGGCGATCAGGTCGAGATCATGACCGCGCGCGGCGGCACGCCCTCGCCGCAGTGGGAACGCTTCGTCGTCACCGGCAAGGCGCGCGCCCGCATCCGCCGCTTCGTGCACCAGCAGCAGCGGCAGCAACATATCGATGCGGGCCGGGCCGAGTTGGCCAAGGCGTTCCGCGGCGCCGGCGTGGACGGCTCCGAGAAGGCGCTGGAACCGGCGCTGAAGACGCTCAAATACAGCACGGTCGATGATCTCTACATCGCTGTGGGCGCCGGCAATGTAGGACCGAAGGACGTGGTGCACGCGGCCTATCCGGAGCTGCGCCAGTCGCCGCGTGCGCCCCGGCTGGTGCCCTCCCCCCCGCCCAGGGCGCACAGCCGGAGCACACACAAATCGGACTTCGACATGCCGATCACCGGCTTGGTTCCCGGCATGGCGTATCACTTCGCCGGCTGCTGCCATCCGGTGCCTGGCGACGACATCGTCGGCATCATCACCACCGGCAAGGGCGTGACGATCCATGCACGCGACTGCCAGACGCTGGCCGGCTTCGCCGCGACGCCCGAACGCTTCATCGAAGTGGACTGGAACCCTACGGCGGTGACCAGCAGCCGCGGCGATGGCAAGGGACCGAACCACACCGCCAGGATCAGCGTGATCGGGGCCAACGAGCCGACCGCGCTCGCCAACCTGACCAACGCCATCGCCAAGCAAGAGGGCGCGGTCGCCAGCCTGAAGGTGGTCAACCGCCAGCCTGATTTCATCGAGGCGCTGGTCGATGTCGACGTGCGCGACGTGGCGCATCTGTCCAAGGTGATCGCCGGGCTGCGCGGTGCTGTGGGCGTCAAGGGCGTGGAGCGCGGATAGCGCCGGTCATGATCCTAGGCCTCGGTTCCGACATCTGTGATATCCGCCGTATCGAAAAGGCGATCGCCCGGCATGGCGAGCGGTTTCTGTACCGCGTGTTCACTCCCGTGGAGCGGGCCAAGGCGGCCAGCCGTACCGAACGTATTCAGGCCGCCACTTATGCCAAGCGCTTTGCCGCCAAGGAGGCGGGCGCCAAGGCCCTGGGCACCGGTTTCCGCCGCGGGGTGTTCTTCTCGGACTTGGGCGTGGTGAACCTCCGCTCAGGCCAGCCAACCTTGCAGATGACCGGCGGGGCAGCGGCGCGACTCGCAGCCATTACACCCGCGGGGATGGCCGCCTCCGTCGCATTGACCATGACGGATGAATATCCCTACGCGTTCGCGCAGGTCATCATTTCCGCGATCCCGGCCGGCTGAAGGAGAGAGATCGAGATGCGACGAATTGCTGGCCTGCTGGCACTTGCGGTGACGGCGGCCGTTCTGGCGGGCTGCGCTTATAACCCCTACACCGGCACCTACTATCCCTGCTGCGGCTACTACGGCTATCCATACTACCAGTATCCATATTATCGCTACCCGCCGCCCCCATACGGCTATCCGAGCGGACAGCCTTACATGATGCAGCAGCCGCAGGGGCAACCAGGGGGCTACCAGGCACCGCAGAGTTATCAGCTGCCGCCCGAGCAGCCAGGAGGCTATCAGGCGCCGCAGAGCTATCAGCCGCCGCCCGAGCAGCCTGGGGGAGCTTACCAGACGCCGCAGAGCTATCAGCCCCCGCCGGAACAGCCTCCGCCCCCTATGGATGCGCCACCCATGCAATTGGCACCCCGGCAGGGTGCATCAGTCGCAGCGCCACGCGTGGCAGCCTAGCGCACAGCAGACCTCGTCGCTTCGCTTGACACACCATCCCCCCCTGGGCTTGATCCGCCCGGATTCTGCACGGAAGCCCTGTTCTTTATGGCGACCAAGGTGAAGGCCAAACCCAGGCGTAAGTCGAACGCCTGGGTCGAGAACATCAAGACCATCGTCTATGCCGGCCTGATCGCCGTCGTGGTGCGCACTGTCCTGTACGAGCCGTTCAACATCCCATCCGGCAGCATGATCCCGACGCTGCTGGTAGGCGACTATCTGTTCGTCTCGAAGTACAGCTACGGCTATTCGCGCTACTCGCTGCCATTCGGCTGGCCTCCGTTCAGCGGCCGTATCTTCGGCAGCCTGCCGACGCGCGGCGACGTCGCAGTGTTCAAGTATCCGCGCGACAATTCGACAGACTACATCAAGCGCATTGTCGGGCTGCCGGGCGATCACATCCAGATGCGCAAGGGGCTGCTCTACATCAACGGGCAACTCTGTCCGCTACAGCCCGAAGGCGACTTCATCGACGATTCCGGTGGTTTTGAGATGGTGCGACGCCGCTACCAGGAGACGCTGATCAACGGCGTGAAGCACAACGTGCTGAAGGAGCGCGACGACGACGGACCCAACAATACCCAGGAATACGTCGTGCCGCCCGATCATGTGTTTGCCATGGGAGATAATCGTGACAACAGCCAGGACAGCCGCTTCATGAATGCGGTCGGCTTTGTGCCGGTGGAGAACCTGGTCGGTCGTGCTGAGATCATCTTCTTTTCCGTCGACGGCCAGTATCCCTGGTGGGAATTCTGGTGGTGGCCATTCGAGATCCGTTGGGGTCGTCTGTTGATGGTCGTGCACTGAGAGGCATTGCGTTGACTACGCCGATCGAGGCGATCCTCGGCTACGACTTCGCCCGTCCAGAACTTCTGCGCGAAGCGATGACACACCGCTCGGCGGTGCGCGGGCGTGGCCGCGGCAAGGGCTCCAACGAGCGCATGGAATTCGTCGGCGACCGCGTGCTCGGTCTGCTGATCGCGGAGTGGCTGGCGGAACGCTACCCCGGCGAGCAGGAAGGCGACCTCGGGCGCCGCCTGGCGGTGCTGGTGTCGCAGCCGATTCTGGCAGAGGTGGCGGATGCGATCGGCCTCGGTGAAGCGCTGGCGGTCGCACCCGGCGAGGCAAAGGCCGGCGTGCGGC
>DASSRN010000536.1:0-15705 GCA_035701785.1 Acetobacteraceae bacterium
CCCGTGTAGCTGAGCACGAGATCAAAGCAGCTCAGCGCGTCCCGAGGCAGGTAGTCGACCGGTTCGCCAGCGGCAAGCTTTGCCAGGGTGACTGGCGTGTCGAGATCATAGAAGCAACGCAGAGGAACCTTGCTGTCCTCGATCAGCCGGGCAGCCGCGCAGGCATCGGGGCAATAGGAGGTGACGACTGCGACGTCGGATGCATCCACGGCGCGCCGGGCCTGCTGCGGGTCCCATTCACTGTACAGGACAAGCTCGCCGCCGCCGGGAAGCTCGGTCAGATCGCGGTCCCCTGCGTAGTATGGCACGTCGCGCTCGAAGAATGTCACATGATGACCGGCGGCGTGCAGCGCATATATCAACCCGCGCCAGAGGGCCGCATGGCCGTTGCCCCATGAAGAACTGACAGCCAGGCCGAAGATGACGATCCTCATCAGCTGCGCATCACCGGTTCTCGCTCGCCGCGTGCGTGGGAACGCCTGACGTCGAACACGGTTCCGGGAATGTAGCGTGGGAACCGAGCATATCGATGATTGCGTCAATTCTGGATACGACCGCGACACAGAGGCGGTCGATTTCGGCGACTGTATCGTAGGTGACCATGACGACATGCATGCCGGAACGACGAGCAGCGGTAACGCCAGGGATGGAATCCTCCACCGCAATGCAGTTCTTAGGAGCTACATCCAGCAAATTCGCGGCGTGCAGAAAGCTGTCTGGGGCGGGCTTTCCGTTTGGCACATCGTCACGCGTAACCACGTGGGTGAACTCTGCGCAGAGATCGGAGCGATCGATATGGCGGTGCGCAGTTGCACGACTTGCTGACGTCGCAATTGCCTTCGGCAGGCGGAGACGCCGGAGCACCGTGGCTACCCCGGCACATAGGGGGATGCGCTGCGGCAGGCAGGCGGCGCGCCGCGCGTAATATGCGGCGATGAAGTCTTCGACCGGGAAGTCAGCGCCCAGGGTACAGCTCAGCATCGAGCGTCTCTCGCGTGTCGCGATGCCGACCAGACCAGAATAGAGGCCGTCAGGTAGCATGATCCCGAACGAACGGGCAGCTGCATAAAAGGCGCTGCGGTAGAATGGCTCGGTATCGAGCAGAGTGCCGTCGAGGTCGAACACCACGGCTGCGTACGGCGTGGATTTCACGCGTTGACCGCCAGGATCTGCGCATCGTTATCATAAAGCACCAGCTGACTGATCGATGCAGGGGCGATCTCCCACCGATGCATCAGGTCCAATGGAGCGCCTAGGAAGTGCGCGAGTACTGCCTTGATCACGTCTGCATGGCTCACCACGACCAGTTCTCCTGCGACGTGTGTGTTGGCGTACCGCACGAGTGCTGCAACGGCCCGGGCCTGCACCAGGAGCATCGTTTCTCCGCCAGGAATTTCAGCGGTGCTGCGGAAGCTGTTCCAGCTTCGCCACGACGCGTCGTCATGCAGGTCTGCGAAGGACCTCCCGGTCCAGTTTGCATAATCAATCTCGGAAAACGCGTCCTCGATCTGGACTTCACATTCCACATGTTGCGCGATCACTTCGGCGGTTTCGCGGGCCCGCTGCACCGGCGAAGTCAGCACGGCCGAGGGGCGCCGCTCCTGGAGGATGACGCCGACTCTATCGGCTGCGGCGCGGCCATCCGCCGACAATGTGTGGTCAGCGCGGCCGCCCAGCACTTTCCCAATGAGTGGGTAAGCTGCATGTCGGACGAGATGGAACAGCACGTGCACGCCGCTAACCCCGGATAAATGCTTCCGCGGCTTCGCAAGCCTCGTGGTCGGTGAACTGCTGCGGCGGACTCTTCATGAAATAGCTGGACGGACCGGTCAGAACGCCGCCGATGCGGCGATCCAGCGCGAGCTTGGCGCAGCGCACGGCGTCGATCACCACGCCGGCCGAGTTCGGCGAGTCCCAAACCTCCAGCTTCATCTCGCAATTCAGCGGTACGTTGCCGAATCCGGTGCCCTCGACCCGGATGTATGCGTATTTGCGATCGGTCAGCCACGGTACGAAGTCGCTCGGCCCGACATGCACGTTGCCTGCTGGCAGAGGCTGGCCCAACTGGCTGGTCACTGCACGAGTCTTCGAGATTTTCTTCGACTGCAGGCGCTCGCTTTCCAGCATGTTGGCGAAATCGCTGTTGCCGCCGAAGTTCAACTGGTAGGTCCGATCGACCCTGACACCACGTTCGCGGAACAGGTTGACAATGGTCCGGTGCAGAATGGTGGCGCCGACCTGCGACTTGATGTCGTCACCGATCAGCGGCAGGCATTTTGCTTCGAAGCGTGCCTGCCACTCGGGATCGGAGGCGATGAACACGGGTATGCAGTTGACGAACGCGCATCCCGCCGCGAGAACCTGCTCGGCGTACCAGCGCGTTGCTCGCTCCGAGCCGACCGGAAGGTAGGATACCAGCACGTCGGTGCGGGTGCGCCGCAGCACCTCTGCCACATCAGTCGCCGGTTCGTCGCTTTCTTCGATGATGTCGCGCAGATAGCGGCCAAGCCCGTCCATGGTGGGACCGCGCTTCACTTCCACTCCGCTCAAAGGTACGTCTGCGAACCTCTCGGTGTTGTTCGGCTCGCAGAGAATCGCGCGCGCGAGGTCATGGCCGACCTTGCCGCGCGCAATGTCGAAGGCGGCGCTGATCTCGATGTCGCCAACTGCGTAACCGCCAAGCTCGGGGTGCATGAGCCCTGGTTCGGAAGCGTTGCGGTCGTTATCCCCGTATAACGCGATCCCCTGGATCAGCGACGATGCACAATTGCCTACACCGACTATCGCGACGCGAATTTTGCCCACGCCTTGTTCGCCTCCCAGGTCAGATGGGAACTCAGGTCGGGTAACAAACCCGACGTGTCCAGGGTGGTTCCCCCAAAGCTTCTACAAACCTTTGTGGCGCTCTCGCATCTTTAGAGCCGATCCACGTCAGGCAGTACGGTGAATTGGGCCAAATGAGTTTCGAGACACATTCGATACTTGTGCTGTACGGCAATGCACCAAATGCTGGTACGACCATCTATGATTAAGCACAGACACTGGCCTGGCTGCGAGGTTGGCACATTCGCGGACCTGGAGTGAGGCCGGTGAAAGTGTACTCGTACCGACACGGCTCCTATGTGCGAATGAGACGCTCGAGTTAGCGCCCATCATCACGGCAGCTACCACGATGCAGACGATCATCCGACCGTGCCGAGTGAGTCGCTGTTCAAGCCTGCGCAGCAGCGCTGGTCTGAGCAGCATCCTCTCGGTAAAGATAACGGATACCGTCGCTGATTTGTCGTGGTTCGCGCCGATTGCGTCGCTCGCATGAAGGCAAGCAGGTGCTTGGCTTCGCAGATGTAGACGAACCGTGGCGCGGCACACCCTGGCTCGGCTGGGAACGTCCGCAAGCCGACGGCTGGCCGAATTTACCGTCCATTGACCTGGATCAACCAGGATCGGCGGGAAACCCGGTAGCCTGCCACCATGTCGCAGCGCATCGTTACACTTACCATGAACCCGGCGCTCGACCTCGCTGCGGACGCTGCCGAGGTCGTGCCGACCCATAAAATCCGCATGCACCAGGGCCACGCCGATCCTGGAGGTGGTGGCGTCAACATTTCACGCGTGCTGCACGAACTGGGTGCGGATACGGTGGCGATCATCGCGGCCGGCGGGGCGTCGGGGCGCGTATTGGAGGAGTTGCTGGACGAGGCCGGTGTTCCTCGTCGCAGTGTGACGATCCGAGGACAGACCAGGATCAGCATCAACGTGCAGGACCTCAAGCACGACCTGGAATATCGCTTCGTGCCGGAGGGTCCCACGCTCAGCCCAGACGACTTCGCGGCCTGTCTTGCCGCGGTTGAGGATGAGCCCGGTGCGTGGCTCATCGCCAGTGGCAGCCTGCCGCCCGGCGTACCGGTCGATGCCTATGCACAGGTGGCACGGATCGCCAGGCGCAAGGGCCAGAACTACGTTGTCGACACCTCCGGCCCGGCACTTGCGGCCACGGTGGAGCAGGGCGGATGCACGTTGCTCAAGCCCAGCCTGAACGAACTGGAGTATCTGGCCGGCCGCGAGCTGAAGGATCCGGCCGAACAGGACCGCGAGGCTATGGCGCTGGTGCGACGTGGCGCGGCCCGCATGGTCGCGGTCACACTGGGAGCCGATGGCGCACTGCTGGCCACCGAAGACGGGATACTGCGGATGGCGGCGCTGGATGAGGCGATGCACAGTTCGGTCGGGGCAGGGGATGCGTTCGTGGCCGCGGCCACGCTGTGCCTGGCCCGCGGAGGCACCCCAGCCGAAGCGCTGACCTGGGGCACGGCTGCGGGTGCTGCCGCTATCGCGTGTGCCGGCACGGCCAGGCTGCGACGTGAAGATGTTGCGCTACGGCACCAGAAATTGACGGCTGACGCTCGGCCTCAACTTTCTTCGGCGCGGCGCTTGGCGGCCAGCGCTGCGTAGCGGCTGGCGAGGTTAACCAGGGCCCGCATCACCTCCTGCGTCGTTGCCGTCTGCGCCATGCGGTGCAATTCGTCCGCCTTGGCTTGCAGTTCGACCGACGAGCGTTCCGCGAGAGGCACCCACGCTGACCCCATGTCGGACGCCTCTATGTCACGAAGAGTAAATGTCCGCAAACCGGCGACGCGAAACTCACGCTGGCAGGCAGCAGGCACCTTCCAGGCTCGATCCGTGTCCTAGCATGGAGCGCAGTTCGTCCGCCATCATCCGCAGCCGTGCGGCAATGGACTGATCGGTCACCGCGTCCGCCAACTGATCCGTTGCCTCTGCCAGGTCCAGCAGTTCGGCTTCCCAGTCATCCTGATTCGCTTGCACGGTCGTTCTCCGTGCAAGCCGTTTAATACGCGGCCGAACCGTATGCCTTGATCTGGATCAACCAATCGGCAGTTCAAAACGAAAGATACTGCCCGTGCCTTCCGGGTTCGGTTCGGTCGAAAGCCGCCCGCCATGCGCTTCGATAATGGTGCGGCAGACCGAGAGCCCGATCCCCATGCCGTCGGGCTTCGTGGTCACAAACGGCTGGAACAGCTTATCGGCGATCTCCTGCGGGATACCGGAACCGGTGTCGCTGACCGCGACGAACACATGGCCGTCGCGTGCGGCAACGGCGAGCTTCAGCTCGCGCTTGACACTGTCCTGCATCGCCTCCATGGCATTGCGGACCAGGTTCAGCAGTACCTGCTGGATCTGCACGCGGTCTACCGGAATGTCCGGCAGGTCGGGCTCCATCGTGATCAGCACCTTCACGCCGCTTTCCTTGGCGCCCACCAGCGCCAGCGCGCTCGCCTCCTCGACCAGCTTTGTGACGTTCTCAGGATGGCGTGCGACCTCCCCCCGCGCGACGAAGGCACGCAGCCGGCGAATGATCTCGCCGCTGCGTTGGGTCTGCTCCACTGCAAGTTCCATCGCCTGGCGCACACGCTCCAGGTCCGGGTCGCTGCCGGCCAGCAGCCGCTGGGCGGCGTGGATGTAGTTTGCGGTCGCGGTGAGCGGCTGGTTGAGTTCGTGGGCGAGCGCGGCGGCCATCTGGCCCATAGAGCGCACACGCGACGTGTGGAGCAGCCCGTCCTGCAGTTCGTGCAACCGCCGCTCGTTGCGCTGCCGCTCGGTAAGATCACGGACGAAGCCGGTGAACAGCCGCTCGGCCGACTGGGTGGCCTCGCCAACCGACAATTCCATCGGGAAGGTACTGCCGTCCTTCCGCCGGCCGACCACGACGCGCCCAATGCCGATGATCCGCCGCTCGCCGGTCGCGAGGTAGCGCTTGAGGTAGCCGGCATGCTGCTCGCGGTAGGGGGAAGGCATCAGCATGGCGATATCGCGGCCGCATACTTCCGTCGGCGGATAACCAAACAGCCGTTCCGCTGCCGCGCTGAAGTACTGCACCGTGCCGGCAAAGTCGATCACGATCATGGCATCCGGCACGGTCTCCAGGATGGACCGGAGGAGTGCCGATTCGCTCGGAATCGCACCGTATTCGTGGCTGGCGTCGGGGCGCGGCATTGCCGCAGAGAATTGGTGATCCCGAAAAATTGAGCAAGTGTGCCCGGCGTTGACGGGCCCCGATCAGCGGGTCGCGCGCTCGATGAAGTCCAGCAGCAGGTCGTCGTCCAGCGGCTTCTCCATGACCGTGGTGACCCGGAGGTCACGTGCCAGGCGCAGCAGGTCGGCGGATGGCGAGCCCGTGATCAGCGCAACCGGAAGATCCACGCCCTGGTCGCGCAGCCGTGACACCAACTGGAGCCCGGTCTGATCCGGCATATGTTGGTCCACTACCAGACAGTTCAGCTCATCGATTGAAGCGTCGCGCAGGAACTCTGCGGCCGAACCGTAGCTGGCCACGGAAAAACCGGCGATCTCCAGCAGGAACCTGAGCGAGTCGCGTACCGCGTCGTCGTCGTCCACCACGGCGACCAGGCGGAGAGACCCGTCGTGCATCGCGTGTGCTCCCGCGTGACCCGAAATGGCGTGTTGCGTCAGCATGGCGGCAATTTTGCCCATCCCCCCGTGGAACGCCTTGACCTAGGTCAACGTTCCGTTGCTTTTCCGATCCGCGCAGCACGATCGACGGCGATTGTCATACGAACGAGTTCAGGCAGGCTGCGCGCGCCCATCTTCTCCATTACGCGCGCCCGGTGCACCTCAACAGTGCGCGGGCTGGAGCCAAGGTCATAGGCGATTGTCTTGTTCGGGTGGCCCGCGACCAGCCCTTCCAGCACCTCCCGCTCGCGCGGGGTCAGCGTGGCCAGGCGGGCAGCGATATCTGCCACCGCGGCCGCCTCGTCGTGCACACGCTGGCTGGCAGCGATGGCGGCGGTTACCGCCGTGATCAGGTGTTCGTCGTCGAACGGCTTTTCCAGGAAATCGCTGGCGCCGGCCTTCAGCGCCTCCACTGCGATCGGGACATCGGCATGCCCGGTCATGACGATGACCGGCAGGCGGATGCCTCTTTCGGCCAGCCTGCGCTGGAGTTCGAGGCCGTTGAGCTCTGGCATCTGTACGTCCGTGAGCACGCACCCGGCCTGCCGGTCCGACGCCGCCTCGAGAAAAGCGGGAGCCGAATCGTAGGCGCGCACCACGAAGCCGGCCGATTCCAGCAGAATCGACAGCGAATCCCGCACCGACGCATCATCGTCCACGATGTGGACCAGGGCTGTTTCCGCCATGACGACCCTCCCGACTCGCCGCGCCCAGACACCTACGTAGCATTACGTACGTCCGTTTCCGAATTTCGTTGCGTACACTCGACCGATACACCCGAGCCACCAGAACAGAGAAATGGGCCATGGAGGGTCGGATGCAGGCAACAATTCAGCGCACGGCGCACACTCACGCTGCCAGCTCAGGCCGACCCGCCGTCGTCTTCCCGTCGCTGAAGCCGGCGCCGCGCGACGCACTCGATCTGCTGGAGCAGTTCGGCACCACGGTGACGCTGGGGCATGACCGCGAAATCCACGCCGAGGGCGCATCGGCCGACTACTGCTACCGGATCCTTAGCGGCTGCGTACGCACTGTGAAGCTGATGGAGGACGGCCGCCGCCAGATCGGCGAATTCCTGGTGGCCGGCGACCTGTTCGGCTTCGATACGCTGGGCACCTATGTGTTCGCGGCCGAGGCGGTATCCGACGTGGTGCTGCGGCGGTTCCCGCGCCGCATGGTGGATGCGCTGGCCGAAAGCAATGTTGGCCTGACCCGCCGGCTGCACGACATGACCGTGACCAACCTGCAGACCGCGCATGCCAGGCTGCTGCTGCTGGGCCGCAAGACTGCCTCGGAGCGGATCGCCACCTTCCTGCTGGAGATGGCCGAGAGGCTGCCGGGCAAGCACCAGAATGTGGTCGAGCTGCCGATGGGGCGCATGGACGTCGCCGACCATCTCGGCCTGACGATCGAGACGGTGTGCCGCGTCCTGGCGGTGCTGCGCCGCGAGGGCACGATCAGCATCGACCGCGGCAGCGTCACGATCCGCGACGAGGCCGCGCTACAGCAGATGGCGTCCGAAGCGCGGCACTAGGAGCCCCTCCCAAGCAAGCCGGCTCCGAACTCCCTCTCCCGCGCAGCGGGGGAGGGTGGGGGGACTGTCCGCCTACGCCGACATCTTGGTCGGCGGCTCGATGTCGTCCGGCAGCGGGCAGACATATGGGTTACGCCCGACGCGCGCCTGGTGATCCGCCTTGGCGCGCGCCAGCAGCACTTCGTCCTGGATCACGTCGACCGCGGTGCCGGCCATCACCTTGGCCACGTGCACCAGTCCCTTGTGCGCCGCCGGCATCTTGCCCTGCGCGGTGAGCTGCCAGGAATGCCCCGGCGTGCCGATCGCGTAGGTGGCGCCGCGCGCCTGTACCGTCGGCACCACCCAGCTTACATCGCCTACGTCGGTCGAACCCATCATCGGCGCGCTCTTGGCATCCAGCGGCACGACCTGATCGCACAGCGACACACCGTGCTGGAGTGGCAGACCGACGCGCTTGTACGCCGCCTCGATGTCCTCGTCGCTCAGCGTCGCCTGGATCTTCGCGGCGAACTCACGGTCTGCGTCGTCGAATGGCGGCGGCCCGATTCGCTGGAGATTGTTGTGCATCGCCTGCTCCAGCGGCGTGTTGGCCAGCAGATTGGATACCGCGCTGACCACCTGCGACTCGACGCGCGTCTCGGTCATCAGCGCGGCACCGTCGGCGATCTTGCGCACGCGCTCGATCAGCCGCGTGAGTTCCGGCAGTTCGCGGGCGCGGATCAGGTAGCGGACCTTGGCGCGCGCCTGCACCACGTTGGGCGCGATGCCGCCGGCGTCGAGCAGCGCGTAGTGGATGCGCGCGTCGGAGGGCATGTGCTCGCGCATGTAGTTGACGCCGACATTCATCAGCTCCACGGCATCGAGCGCGCTGCGCCCCAGATGCGGCGCCGCGGCGGCATGTGAGGCGCGGCCATGGAACGTGAAGTCGATTCGCGTGTTGGCGAGCGACACCGCCTCGTTCACGCCGGAGAATGCGGCGGGGTGCCAGGAGATCGCCACGTCTACATCGCTGAACACGCCGGCGCGCGCCATGAAACCCTTGGCCGCGCCGCCTTCCTCTGCCGGACAGCCGTAATAGCGCACTCGGCCCTTGATGCCGTGCGCCGCCAGGTACTCCTTCACCGCGGTGGCTGCCAGCATCGATGCCGAACCCAGCAGGTTGTGGCCGCAGCCATGGCCGAAGCCGTCGCCCGGCAGCGGCCTGGGCTCGGCCACGCCTGCTTCCTGCGACAGGCCGGGCAGGGCGTCGTATTCGCCCAGGATGGCGATCACCGGGCCGCCTTCGCCCGCCTCGCCCATCACCGCGGTTGGGATGCCGGCGACGTTCGGCGTCACGCGAAACCCGTGCTGCTGCAGCATCGCCGTGTGCTCGGCGCAGGAACGGAATTCGCCGTAGCAGAGCTCTGGCATGCCCCAGACGCGGTCGCTCAGCGCCTCGAAGTCGTCCTTCCTGGCATCGACCAGACGCCAGATCTCTTCAGTGTTCTGCATGGCCGGACTCCTCGTATCTGAAGCAGGACACCAGGTGGTCGTTGACCATCCCGGTCGCCTGCATGAAGGCGTAGCATATCGTCGAGCCGACGAAGCGGAAGCCGCGCTTCACCATCGTCTTGCTCATACGGTCGGACAGGTCCGTCTTGGCGGGAACCTGCCCGCTCTCCCGCCAGCGGTTCAGCACCGGCTGGCCGCCGACGAAGGACCACAGGTAGGCATCCAGGCTGCCGCGCTCCTCGATCACGCCGAGTGCCACGCGGGCATTGTCGCGCACTGAGAAGACCTTCAGCCGGTTGCGGATGATGCTCGACGCGGTGAGCAGCTTCTCCAGCGATGGGTCGCGCATGGCGGCGACGCGAGCGATGTCGAAGCCGTGATAGGCCTCGCGATAGGCATCGCGCCGCGCCAGGATGGTGCGCCATGACAGCCCAGCCTGCGCCCCCTCCAGCGTCAGCAGCTCGAACAGCGCCGTATCGTCGTGATGCGGCACACCCCATTCGCGGTCGTGATACGCCACCATCGACGGATCGCCGCCCTCGGCCCAGGCGCATCGCGAAACAGCCACCGACCCCCCTCCCGCTCCTGTTCGGAGCGTGGAGTTATGTCAGCAGGCCGGTCCCGGTGGAACCGCCCCGCTCATCCGGCGGTCTCGCGCTCGAACGCCGCTTCCGCGCGCAGGTTGTCGAGGTCACGGCCGACCGAGACGACAGCCAGCCGCTTGTCGCCGCGCCAGAAGCTGACGGAGCAGTCGTGCGAGGCAGGATCGCCGTCGATATCGATCCGATGCCAACGCTCGGCGTGGCCGACATAGGCGATGGTCGTGTCGTAGTGTTGGCTCCAGAAGAACGGCACCGCGTCGAACGGACGCTGCTGGCCCAGCATATTGCGAGCGGCCGCCTGGCCCTGCCGCTGCGCAACGACCCAGTGCTCGACGCGGATAGGGTCGCCAGTGAGCCGGTCGGGCCAGCGGGCGATGTCGCCGGCGGCATAGATATCCGGTGCGCTGGTGCGCAGGTGCTTGTCCACCATCACGCCGCGATCGATGGTCAGCCCGCCCTCCGCCGCCAGGGTCAACGCGGGGCGGACCCCGACGCCGATCACCACCAGGTCTGCAGAGAGCCGATCGCCGGTGGAGAGCGTCACCGCATCCTGGGCGATCGCGGTCGGCGTTGCGCCGAGATGGAACGTGACGCCATGCGCTTCGTGGATCGCGCGCACCATGTCGCCCAGGGCTGAACCAAGGACACGCTCCATCGGGCGTGCCTCGGGCGCAACCACGTGTACCTCCAGTCCCCTCGCACGCAGGGAGGCAGCGACCTCCAAGCCGATGAAGCTCGCGCCCACGACGACGCTCCGGCGCGCGCTTTGCGCCCGGGCGATGATCGCCTCGCTGTCCGCAAGGCTACGTAGCAGATGTACGTGCGACAGCTCTGCGCCGGGAATGTCGAGCCTGACCGGCTCGGCGCCGGTCGCCAGCAGCAGCGCGCCGTAGTTCAGGCGACTGCCGTCGGCCAGCGTGAGTGCATGCTGCTGCGGCGTGATCGCCGTCACCCGCGTGCCAAGCCGCAGGTCGATGTGCTGCTCCGCGTAAAACTCCGGCGGGCGGAGCGGAATCCAGTCGGGCTGCGCGCTGCCGGCGAGGAAGTCCTTCGACAGGTTGGGCCGATCACATGGCGGCGAGCCGTCGGCGCTGAGCAGCTTGACAGGGCCGGCGTAGCCTTCCCGCCGCAGGGTCTCTGCCGCGGCATGGCCAGCCGCGCCGCCACCCACGATGACGATCGACCCCGGCAAATCGGCGCCCGACAGCGGCGCCGGCGCCGGCTGTGGTGCCTTGTCGCGCACGAAGGCCTTGCCGTCGCGCTGCTCGACCTTCCAGCATGGCAGGTCATTCAATGCCGGTGCATGCAGCATCGCACCGGTGCGCAGGCTGAAGCAGGCATGGTGCCAGGGACAGCGGATGGTGTCGCCGACCACCAGGCCCTCGGCCAGCGGTCCGCCATAGTGGGTGCATGTCGCGCCGATCGCCGACAGCCTGTCGCCGTGCCGCACCAGCAGCGCCGGCTCACCGTCGACCTGGCCGCGCAGCATGGCGCCGTCAGCCAGTCCGTCGATCGCGACTCCGTGCCTGAAGTCCGGTCCTTCCGCTTCGCTCATGCCGTCCTCCCCGCATGCATCGCTGATGCGAACAAGGTCGTCGGCTGGCGGCTTTCAAGGAAGCGCCGGTCTGCAACTCCTCGGCACTGCGCAGGCGCGGGTGCACCGGCGGCGTTGTAGCGGCGAGGGCAGGGCGGGGCTACACCTGCCGGGATGAACATCCTGTCCATCCAGTCCTGGGTCGCCTACGGCCATGTGGGCAACGCCAGTGCGGTGTTCCCGTTGCAGCGGCTGGGTGCCGAGGTGTGGTCGATCAACACGGTGCAGTTTTCGAACCACACCGGCTACGGACACTGGACCGGGCAAGTGTACACCGGCGAGCAGGTGCGCGAACTGGTGGACGGCATCGCCGCACGCGACGTGCTTAAGCACTGCGACGCGGTGCTGTCCGGCTACATGGGCGACGCGGCGATCGGCGACGCGATTCTGCATGCCGTGGCCCGCGTGCGCGAGGAGAACCCGCGCGCGGTCTATTGCTGCGATCCGGTGATCGGCGACACCGAGGAGGGCGTCTATGTGCGTGAGGGCATCGAGGAATACCTGCGCGATCACGCGCTGCCGCAGGCTGACATCGCCACGCCGAACCGCTTCGAACTCGAGCGGCTGACCGGGCTGGACTGCGCCACGCTTGCCGGCGCCAAGAACGCGGCCGAACACCTTGCTGCGCGCATGCGACCGGACGGATTGCGCTGCGTGCTGCTGACCAGCCTGGAGACCGAACTGACGCCGGGCGATCACATGGACCTGCTGGTCGGTGAGGGCGGCCGCTTTCACCTGTTGCGCACGCCGCGTCTGCCGGTCGTGGTGAACGGTGCCGGTGATGCGATCGCCGCGCTGTTCCTGTTCCATCGTCTCGACAGCGGCAGCGCTGTTGCCGCGTTGGAAGCTGCCGGATCGGCTGTGCACGGTCTGCTGCGGCGCACCGCGGAGGCGGGCTCGCGCGAGATCCTGACGGTGGCGGCACAGGACGAATTCGTCTCTCCTGCCATGCGCTTCGCGGCGCACCCCTGTTGAATGGCGAAGCCGGTTTCGTGCGGCGTGATCGTCAGTGACGGCGCGCGCATCCTGTTGGGCCACGCTTCGCGATCGCCGCGCTGGGACATCCCGAAGGGAGTTGCCGAAGCCGGCGAGTCACATGCTGCCGCGGCAGTGCGCGAACTTGGCGAGGAGACTGGACTTGTCGCCGCGGAAGCAGAACTGAGGCCGCTCGGTGTGCATGGTTATCTGCGCGACAAGGACCTTGCGCTGTTCGCCTGGACACCGCGCGAGATGCCCGATCCCACGCAGCTGGTGTGCCGTTCGACCTTCACGCTGCCCAATGGTGCGGTGCTGCCGGAATTCGATCGCTTCGCGCTGTTCGACTGGGATGCCGCGCTGGCGAAGGTGGGCAAGAACATGGCACGCGTGCTGGCGAGCGTCAGAACACCTCATCGCCTGTAGGCTCGATGTGCGGGGTGTTGTTCATGCGCTGGCGGAACTGCGACAGCTCGAAGTACATCCGACGCCTCGCCCGGCTCTGGTTGCCCAGCGGCCGATGCTCGGCAATGCAGTGCCACGGGTTGAGCGACAGGTTATTGGCAAATGCCAGCTGCGCCGGTGAGTCGAATGTCTGCTGCGGGATATGTACCCGCGCTGCGGGGACGAACGGCGACAGCTCCTCCGGCCAGCGCACGGCGGCATCCTCGATCGGCATCCTGAACGGATCGGTCTGCACCTGGAGCATCAGGTCGAACTCGACATCCTGCTCGGCCAGCGTTCTGACCATGTTGTCGCGCAGATAGTTGTCGGGCGGCCGCAGTGGAACCCGGGGAATCTTCCGATAAACCTGCGAGCGTGGATACATCGAGTACATCATCGCCTGCCCTTCGCCGAGCAGGTAGGGCACGCAGCTCCAGTAGCGTTCACCCAGCGGGTTGTACTGGGTCTTGTTCCATAGCGACTGCATCAGGCCGTCCAGCAGGTGCGAATCATGCGGATCGGCGAAGTAGTACAGCGGCCTTCCCTTCAGAATCCACTGCTGCAGCTTCGCGTTGGCGATCACATTCGGCGTGACGAAGGTCGGCGTGCAGATCGACAGAAAGTCCTGTGTGTTCTTCTCGTCGTCCAGCAGCTTCGGTCCCGGCACGCCCATCAGCTTGATCGCCATGCTGACGAACCCGACATCGTCGATGTCGCGCGGCCAGTCGGGGCCTGGTCCGGAATACCGCACATACGCCTTGTAGCTGCGCGGTTCGGCGAACACGCCGCGTCGCATATGCGCGGGCAGATCATCGCGGATCGTGACCGTGGCGCGCACCACGCCATGTGTTTTGGTGTTGCCGGCGCGCTGGTAGTTCCCCGGCTGCCAATGCTGGCGCATATACTCGGCCATGGTGTCGATGATCGTCTGCAAGGCGGCATCTTCGCCTGGCAGCGCCTTCTCTTCCGCCAGCTTCAGTCCATCACCGCTGCGCTGGCGATTGATCAAATACTGTATCAGGCGTGCCATCGGCTCGCGCAGCACAGCGTCCACCGCTGGACGGAAGAACGGTTCGAACCGTCGCTCCACGTGGAGGCCGGACACCACGGCATCGTGCAATGCCTGCCAGAACATAGGCATCGGGACGTCTCCCCAGCAGTGAATTGCGTCTCACGAAAGCCCGATTCAGTTGGCATAGGCAAGATAAAACGATTGCACGTCCGTTTGTTGCGCGGGTAGATTGCCGCCGCGACGAAGGAGGGAAACGATGCCGTACGACGTGCAGCAGCTGCTCAAGATGTCGCAGGCGGATCTCGATGCGCTGTTCACGGCAAGTGATGCGGGTCCGATACCCGACGGTCAGGCGGACGGCACCGCGATCATCACGCCGGGCACCGTCTTCAGTCCCGATATCGCCAGCTTCGTCAGCGTCTTCGCTTGGCAGGGCAAGGTGTTCGATGCCAAGGCCGGGATGCTGCGCAACCGCATCGGGCCGTTCGGCCTCAATGCCATCATCGCCAAGGTCTACAAGGCGCCGAGTTGGCTGGACAACAAGGAGTGCATCGTCCTCGACTACTCAGAGACGTCGCTGGTGGCGCACTGGATCCGCGACGAGATCCGGCTGATCCAGCCGCCGGGCCTGTATCTCGGCAAGGTGTTCTGGGACAAGTCGCGGCTGATCGACTTCGCGCTGCAGTTCTGATGGCGCTTCCCGCGGCATGACGCCGCAGTCGAACTTCATGGTTGCCGCGCCGGTCGCATCCGGTCGCGAGCCCCAGCTGCGCGCGTTGCTGGCAACAATGAATCGTGCGCCTGGCGTGGTTGATCCGGACAATGTGCTGGTGCCGTTCGGGCAATTCGACCGCCTGCACGTCGCGCGCTTCGTCGTTCTGCACGACGAGACGCTGGACGATCTGCAACAGTACGGCACCAGCTTCGACAACGCGCCGGTGTGGCTGGTGTTCCTGGGCGACTGCGATGGTCCTGGCGAGACGATGCTGCAGGAATTCGCCGCGCGTGCCAGCGACGGGATCGCCCGCATCTTCAGTCACTGCGACGGGTTCGTCACCAACGATCTGCTGGAGTGGATGCAGGCGCACTCGCTGGCACCGGCGACGCAGTACATCAACTGGGTCGGTCGCACTGTGCGGCAGATCCGCGAGGAGGCAGCGCTGCACGATGCGCTGCGCGAGCGGCTGCAACGCGATGCGGTTGCATTCGAAACTCTGCCGGCGCTCGAGGTCCATAGCCGTCTGCTGGAATCTGTACGCCGTGAAGGTCCGGCGCTCACGCCGCCTTCGCGTACCCCGCCCGAATGGATCGCCGCGCGGATCGGCAACCTGATCGCGGTGCCGCTGGTACTGCTGGCGCTGTTGCCGGCGTTCATCGTGATCGCGCCGTTCTTTCTGTGGGAGTTACGCCGACGTGAGAAAACCGACGCGGTGATCGCGCCACGTCCGACGCCGGAGCACGTGCAGTCGCTGAGCGTGCTGGAGGACCACGACGTGACCAACCAGTTCAGCGCGTTCGGCAGCGTGAAGCCCGGCTGGTTCCGGCTGTGGACGCTGGTCTTCAT
>DASSRN010000537.1:0-6835 GCA_035701785.1 Acetobacteraceae bacterium
GCTCTACCGCTGAGCTACGTCGGCAATCGGCACACCCGACTATACCGTCATGGATCCGACCGAAGCAACACACCGGTCGGGGACACTCAGGCGGCAACCCGCAGGCGACGCAACTCCGACCCCAGGAATTCCGCGAGGGCGCCCGGCCCCGACCGTGCCGTGCCAGTTCGGCCGGCGCGGGCCTCCGCGTCAGGATTGTAGTTGGTGTTGGTGTTCACGTCATAGACCAGAGTGCGGCCATTCGCGTCCGTGATGAACTCGATCCCAGCCACCTCGATGCCCGCAGCGGCCAGGAAGCGTTCGAGCCGCACCCGAAGTGCGGAGGCGATGCCGCCGATGATGGTGAACTTGTCACGCGGCGCCTCACCGACCGGACAGTTCGCGTCGCCGACCGCGCAGACGTCCGCGGGACAGAGCTCAAAGCCACCGCTGGTATCGACCTCGACCGCGTACAGGAACCGTCCGCCGACGAATTCCGCACGGGTGATGACCGGGCGGGGCGCCTGGACATACTCCTGGAGCAGGTGCAGCCCGTCCACCGGCGCAGTGTAGTCGGTCCCCGCAATCGTCGCCTCTAGGCTGTCGGCGGACAGGAACAACTGGACCCCCAGGCCCTTCCCGCCACGATTCGGTTTAAGGATGACCGGCTGGTTCGTGAAGTGCTCACGCGCCGCCGCGGCCAGGTTGTTGCGGCCAGCAACCAGCACTGTTCGGGGCGTCGCAATGCCTTGCCGTTCCAGGGCCGCATACTGGCGCACCTTGCTGATTTCGATGTCCAGCGCACCGGGTCCGTTCACTACGCGCCGCCCCCAGCGGGTGAGCCAGGCCAGGACGGCGGAGGTGAGTTCCGGGGAGAACCGGTGATCGCGGGTATGCGACGAGGCGCTCATCCGATTGTAGAAGACGCCGTCGGGTGGTGCAGCAGCCAGGTCGAAGACGCCCCCGTCGAGATACCACTCGCTCCATGGCAACGCTCGCTGGTCGAGCGCGGTGGCCAGCGGGGGCAGCCATTCGGCGTTCTCATGCAGTACGAAGATGCGGCTCATGTCGGGCCTCCGGCGGGAAGTCGCCCATGGACGAAGATTTTGCAGCGGAACGCAAGGCGCCGCCACGGCAGGAGTGGTGCCGGAGCGGTCGATCGGGGCGGTCTCGAAATGCGCGTGCTGACGTCACACCGCATCCCGACCTGTGCGGTGTGATCGATATTCGCCGCATTTTCCGATGCCCGGTCGCGCTCGTGTCCCGTCTGGTCCCACCTCATTCCAGCGCGTCGGTGCCAATTCTGCATGACGACCTCAAGCACGCTGAGCGCCCAGGTCCGCCCAGCCTCAAAATCTACCTGAGCACCGCTGAGATGGCCGTTGTCCGGCGCGTGGAACGGCGCCCGCTATGTCGCCTGCTGGAGGCGGCCGCGCGAATACCTATCCCGGGCCACACGGTTGATTGGGACAGGTCTGCAACTCACCTAATTGCCGTCTAGTCTATATGAATTTGGCGACCAGCTGCTTCACATCCTCCGCACCAAGGCCGGCGACCAGATCGTAGCCGGTCCCGCAATGATAAGCACCGTTGCTGCCGGTTAGATATCACGGAAGCAAGGCAGTCCGGTGGATCGAAGCCGAACCGGGGAGCATATGGTGGCGCTTGCGACCTACATGGGTCACGTCAACATCTATGCCCACTGGTGCTGGAAGCCACCGCCGAGCTCATTCGGCGGATTGTGGCGGATGGCGACCAGGCAGGCCATGAAGAGTGGCGCACGCACCTCGACGCGTCCGCCTTGGATGCGCCGCTTACCGCGATACCGTCCACTGTCCCTGTTCATCGGCGCAACACCCGCGAGAGCGGCGATCTGATGACGATCGACCGTGCCGAGTTCGGGCCTCGATGAGCAGGGGTGCGAGCGACCGCGTCGCCAACGCCGACGCCGGGAACGCTCTTCAGCGGATCCTGTCTGACGCAGAACACGGGCTCTGTCCGATCAGCTTGTCGATGGCGCGATCGATGCGGGCGCGTTCGGCCTCCAGGCTGCGCAGGATGGTCTTGAACGAACGTTGCGCGAGTTTGTCTGCAGCTTTGGCAAGACGCTGCTTCTCGGCAGTGATCATGATGACGAGCTGACGACGGCGCGCGAGCAGTTCGCGCAGGCGCAGCATGAGGGCATGAGACAGCAGGGGATGGAGCCACCCATCGGCTTCGGCTGTTGTTGGAAAATCATGCGATGCCGAACGCCCAACCCAACTCATGGTCTTCATAGAAGCTGTCGCGCCTGAAAAGCAGTAACGGGGCGACTTCCGACCCCTGTCGCAACAGCCCGACACTCGCTGGAGCGTACTGTCCGCAGAACAGCACGGAAGGCCCCGGCGAAGCACGGTCATGGCCCACGACGATCGGCATGCTGGGCACATCGCGAACGCCGGCGCTGAACCCGATGCCACGCAGCTCCTCGACGAACATCTCAGCGCGCGCACGCTGTTCCTCGGCTATCGCACCGTGGGCTGCCACCGAACAGAAACGGCAGAGCGTGATCATCCGCTCAACTGCCGCATCGAGCCCGAGATACAATCCGCTGGCAGCCGATCCCCGCGACCCACGTTTCCGACACGCTCGTCCCGATGTCAGGCCCTGATCTCCCCATTCCCCCCTCACGGGATCATGGAAACGCCGGCGGCATCTGCTCCACGGAGGCGATGTTATGGGTCATGCGAGAGCGCGCGACAGCGTGGGATGTCCCGCCGGGTCTGCGCACGGCTGCGAAGTGAGCGGGACACCTATAGAGAACTGAACCTCGGGGTCGCGTTTCTGCGGGCCTGCACCGTCAAGGCCGTCACCCAAGAGCGACAAGCTGTGGCGGTTGCAGTCCGATACCCCCATCGCTCGGTGACGCGAGGGTATGGATGTAGAAATACGCGTCATGGTCGTCTCCGGCTGTCATGACGGGCGACGGCGCAGAAAGGATCGGCAGCCCGTCGCACTGCCCGATCCAGTCGATGTGTCGGTGACCATGCATGATCACGGCGCGATCGGTGAACTGGTGCAGGCGACGAATGAACCAGCTCCCATTGATCAGCGCGGTGCCGACGCGCTCGAAGAACGCCGATGCCGACTGCGGATATTCAATGACGTGGTGATGGAGCGCGACGATCCAGTGGGCGCGCGGATACTGCCGGACGATGAGTCTCAACCCACGCATCTGGTCAGCTGTCACCAGTCCGAGTGCATTGGTGAACGAGAAATGCGTTTCAGCATTGGAATCGAGCGCGATGACACCCAGGCCGTCCTCCGATTGCGGCGGCATGACCAAGGGAAAGACAGTCACCCACAAGCTCGACAAAGATCGCCAGAGCCTCGGCGAGCCGGTGTCGGCGAAAGCCGCCATGGCGGCGGCGTGGGGTCGAAGCACCTCGGTCAGCGTGTCCCCGAGCCGGCCAGACGGGCGGTCCACGATGCGCAGACGCGTGCCTTGCAGCGCCTCCAGCGCGCACATCGTCCTGAGCCGTCGCAGACGCTTCGTCGGGCTCGCCGGCCATTCCATGCGGGCAGGACTCGCCCGATCCACGACGTTGACGTCGTGGTTGCCCGGCAAGGCCACGATGCGTTCGGCGAGGCGTGGATATGCCGTCAACGCCGAAAAGAACTCTGCCCATTCCGCCGAACGTCCGGCGTCGGTCAGATCGCCAGTGATCAGCACCACGTCCAGCGGCTCCGCCGCATGAACCTCGTTCAGCTTCGCAAGGACAAGATCCAAGCGTGCATTGCCACGCGGGCCGGAGCGGCCACTTTCGATCCGGAACCCGTAGCGCTCACCGACGGTGTGAAGATCCGACAGGTGCGCGATGCGCCAGGTGCGGAGGCCAGGTTCGGCGACGGCGAAGCCCGGATGATCTGCCGGCTGCGCCATGGTCGCATCCGCCATCCCCCACACCAGGGCGGCCGCGGCGAGATAGGCGGAGATCAGCACAACGGCGTTGGCGACTACGGCGGAGAGCAGCCGCACGGGCGCGGCGAGGTCAGACATACTGCCCAACCAACGCGTAGCGGGCCACGCTACCGCGATCAGGCCCAGGGCAAGGCAGCAGATCGTGAGGCCGGATGCAGCCGCCGCGCTGGCGCGCGCTTTGGCGCGGCCGGAAGGCCCAAGCCGATTTGCCAACAACGCTTCGACAAGATGGCGGAAGCCTTCGCGAAATAGTATGTAGGCCGGCTGGACCGCCAAGGCGCTCAACGACCAGAAGCTGTTCTCGGCCAGCTGCCGCAGCCGCCGACCGCCAAGCCAACCCAGCGTGACGAGCAGGAGCAGTGTCAAGAGCGACCAGATTCCTGCGAATGCTGCGAACGCCTTCTCGAACACGGTGGTGACCCACACAGACGCAAGCAGCGGTGCGCTGCCGAGTAGCAGGCTTGGAAAGCCGATCAGCAGAAACCAAACAACGACGAGCTTCGCCAGGCTGATCTCTGCCAGCATGTTGCCAGCCAGCCGCAGCAGTGATCGCCGCTTGGTACTGGCGGCATCATCCTCGACGTCCCCGGCGCGCGGATCGAGGATCGGCTCCATCAATTGCGGCTCAGCCGAGCGTCCCGTCTGGCACCGTGGGAAGGTGCTCCGCACAATTCGGCCAACCAGCGGCTCGACTCGTGCTGCTCGCAGAGCGTCAGAACGGCGATGACGATTGGCACGCCAATCAGGGCGCCGGCGATGCCCCACAGCCAGGTCCAAAAGAACACCGACAGCAACACCAGAAAGGGCGACATCGACAGCGTGTTGCCGGCTACCCTCGGCTCGAGGTAGCTGCCGACGAGAAACTGGATCACGTTCAGACAGGCAAACATCACGACCGCGTTCTGCCAGGCATCAAACTGCGCCACGGCGAAGCACGTCGGCAGCACCGTTGCGATCAACGGGCCGATGAAGGGGATGTAGTTTAGGACGAAGGCGATCACGCCCCATTCGCTGGCCAGCGGCAGGCCGAGCAGCCAGAGAAAGCCCCAGACCAGCACGCCGGTAACGACGCTCATCAGTGAGCGAACCACAAGGTAACGGCGGAATTTGGCAGACGTCGCCGCGCACCCGGCCAACACCATCTGTCCGAACACGCTTTCGGCCATGTCGTGCAGGCGCGCGGCCGCCGCATCGACCTCCAGCAGCCCGAGCATGACATAGATCATCACAACGATGATGAAGCTCAGCATGCCGTTGACGATCACGGCAACTTCCTGAAAGACGCGGAACACCCAGCCAATGTTAAAGTGCTCCTGCCAGAGGGTGGCGACGACAATCCCGTGTCCCTCCAGCCAGCCGGCTATCTGGTTGTAAAGGAGCTGGAACCTCTCGGCATCCAGCACGACGTAGCGACCGACGCGGCTGAACGCCCAGGTTATGACCCAGGCAAAGCTGGCGATGACGATGATAGTCGCGATCATGCAGACCGCAAGCGCCAGCAGTTTTGGTAGTTTCACTTGCAACGCGCGCTGCAGAGGCCAGACGATCGCGACGACGAACAGCGCGAAAGCCAGCGGTGCAAACACCGCCTGGGCGATGCCCAGCGCACCGATGACAAGAATAGTCGTGCCGATCCCGACCATGGCGCGCAGGCCGCGTCCGGTCATCAAAACTCCCAGTCGCATCGCTTCGCGCCCCACCGGCACCCCCATCGATCTGGGATATACGGTCTGCCGCAGTCGGACAACGGACAAGCGGGCTCGCTGCAGGTGCTGCCGCGCATTGGAATTTTGGGATGTCGTGCCCGGACCCTGGACCCCAGGCGGATAGAAGAAGCGGGAGCAGTTGCGGCCCTGGGTCTTGTGTTCCGCGCCGAGTGGCTCCGGGATCACCGTCCGGCTGGCGAATGGCCCCAGCGTGACGGTCCGCGCACGAAGTTGCCCCGCAGGCCAATCCTGTCACGTGGACCTTCGAGGTCAATGTCGGGCCACTGATCCGCCAGCGGCCATGCGTCTGGGTGCGACGATCGCCGGTAAGGTCCGGCTCGCGTCGGATGAGGTGATCGCAATCCCCGCGTCGGCGCCGACCAAATACAATGATGTACCGAAGGTATGGATTGTCGATCCGCAAACGCAAGACCGCAACCGTGCAGACAGTGTCACGCCCGGAGTGCGACCTTCATCGCGCAGCATGGTAAGAAATGGCGTCTTCGCATTGAGCTTGGACGAGGAGCCTAGCTTGGCAAGCATGTCGCTGGCGATACGATGAATCCGCATCGCACCCAGGTGGTCCGCCGGATTGCTGGCGACTGCTCGAGCGGCACATGGACGTGCGCGTCGGCGGGACGACGCCGGATCATGCGAGCACGGCACCGGCTTCCTGCTCGATGCACCGGGGACGACGCTAAAGGGCTGAGCACAAGGCGCGAGGCAGCAAGAGGTTGTAACACAAATCGCCCAACTGGACGCAGATGCACGCAAAGCGGTGCACGGGGCGGCGACGCCTTTCCCACCGACGCATTCGCGTTCATATGCGGCCCGTTGCGTCATTTGCGTTGCATCTGCCTTCCGCCCGGCTGGTCGGTATGCTCAAGCCTCACGCGCAAGGGGTTTTTGGACAGCATGCACAGGCGTGGGACACTGAAGCAGTGTAGCGCGCCAGTGAGGGAGTAAGTTCCAAGTGCGCGGCAGGCACATGGACGCGCCCGCCCTTAGGGTTCCGAAGTGTCCAGGCTGAAGCAGATACAGTGCGGCGCCCTGTCGAGCGAAGAATAGCTCTGCTTTACGGTTCGGGTGCAGACTCTGGCGCAACTCACGATCCACGATAAATATGGGGGACGTTCCAATGGAAACCCAACAAGGTTCGTCGGGCGCATCGGCAGCGGCGTCGGCAGAA
>DASSRN010000538.1:0-2015 GCA_035701785.1 Acetobacteraceae bacterium
TTGCTCTCGAATGCGTACAGCACCTGCGCGAGCAGCACCGGCAGCACCTGTGGCAGCAGGCCGAAGCGGATCACCAGCAGGCGCGTGCCGCCCACGGCGGTGACCGCCTCGGTCTGTCGCCGATCCGCGTTCTCGATCGCCTCCGCGAACTGCTTGGCCAGCACGCAGATATCGGCCGCAGCGATCGCCATCACGCCTGCCAGCGGCCCCAACCCCACCGCGCGCACGAACGCCAGTGCCCAGATGAGCTGGTCAACGCCACGGAAAGCGTCAAACACACGCCGCACCGAGAAGTGCGCCAGCGCGTTCACCAGCACGTTGCGCGCACCGAGAAACCCCAGCGGCACAGCGATCGTGGCGGCGACGAATGTGCCGAGAAACGCCATGGCGACGCTCTGCGCCAGCCCCTGCAGGATATCCTGCCACTGCGCACCCGGGCTCGGCGGGATCATCTGGCGCAGGATGACGAACAGCCCGGAGATGCCGAGCGTCAGGCGCGACGGCGTGATATCGAACCAGATGCACAGCGCGATCAGCCAGGCGACGAACAGCAATGCGCCGCACCATCGCAGCACGCGCGTCGCCCGCGACGGAGCGAAGGCGCGCGGGAAGCGCGCGCGGAGGTCAGCAACGTCGCTCAACGTGCTGCCCCACCACGCGTCACGCTGCCGCACCAATGGCGCGCATCCGCAGCCGCTCGGAGGTCAGGTCGATCAGGCTCACCGTCAGGATGATCAGTACGATGATCGCGCCGATCTCCTGGTAGTAGTTGAAGCTGATCACCGAATATAGTTCCTGCCCGATCCCGCCTGCGCCGACGAACCCGATCACCGTCGCGCCGCGCACGTTGATCTCGAAGCGCAGCAGCACATAGCTGAGGAAGTTCGGCAGCACCTGCGGCAGAATGGCGTAGCGCACCGACTGCACCCAGTTGGCGCCGACCGCACGCATTGCATCCCAGGGGCCGCGATCGGCATTCTCGACCACTTCGGCGAACAGCTTGCCCAGTGCCCCCACAGTATGCAGCGCGATCGCCAGGATGCCGGCGAGCGGGCCGACGCCGAACGTCCACACCAGGATCAGCGCATAGACGATGTCCGGCACCGTGCGAAACAGCTCCAGCACGCGGCGGAACACGAACTGCGTGGCGCGGTTCGGCGCCAGATTGGCCGCGGCAGGAAAGCACAGCAGCAGTGCGACCGCCGCGCCGCCCAAAGTGGCAAGCGCCGCCATCTGGCTGGTCTCGAACAGCAGCCACAGCCAGATGTCCAGCCGGTACATCCAATAGGCGAGCGAGCCCTGCGTCTCGCTTGCCGCGAACAGCGCGTGCAGCCGCAGATCGGGGATCAGCTTGGCGAAATACTCGCCGATCCGCGGCGCGCCCGCGATCAGCGATGACGGATAGGCCTCCGACACCCACGCGGCGACCAGCAGTGCCGCACCAAGCAGCACAGCGGCGCCGGCACCAGATACGCGTCGCGAGCGGCGACGTGCGGCAAACGCCGCTTCAACCGTGGCGGCCTCGGTCACCGACGTCGGCGCTGCGCCGCCTCCTGCTGCAGCATGTCGATGAACACCTGGAAGTCCTCGTGCTTCACCGGCACCCAGCCCTTGCCGCTGCCCATATCGAAGGTGTGGTAAACGTCGGGGTAGGCCGCCGGCAGCGCCAGGTGGAATGCCAGCATATCGGCCTGGTAGCTCGCCGGCGTGCTCTTCCGCACGGTCAGCGGGCCGTTCAGGATCGGCCGCGACTTCCAGATGATGCGCAGCTCCTTCATGTCGAGCATGTGCTTGTCGACCATCATGCGCAGGTTGCCGCGCGTATAGCCGACCGCCGGATCACCGACGCCCGAGGTCCAGGTGACGCCGGCGTCATACTGGCGGTTCATCACGGCCACCACCGCCTGCTCATGGCCGCCCGCAAAGCCGGTCTGGCCGAAATACCTGTTGGGTTCCGGGTCGATACCCTGCGCGCGGAATTCGGCGCGGGGGATCAGATAGCCGGAGGCGCTGTT
>DASSRN010000539.1:0-5515 GCA_035701785.1 Acetobacteraceae bacterium
TACCGCACCGCCTATTCAGGGGTGCTGAAGAACATCATGGACTACAGCGCGGCGTTGTGCGACGCGGACGGAAGGCTGGCTGCTCAGGGTCTGGCGCTGCCGGGCCATCTCTGCTCCATCCCGGTGGCATTGCAGGCGGTGCTGCGGCATTTCGGTGACGACATCGCGCCCGGCGACATCCTGATCAACAACGACCCGTACGACGGCGGGATGCACCTGCCGGACATCTTCATCTTCCGCCCGCTGTTCGCGGGCGGCAGGCCGATCGCTTATGCAGCGACGATCTGTCACCACACCGATGTCGGCGGGCGCGTGCCCGGCTCCAACGCGTCGGACAGCACCGAGATCTATGCCGAGGGCCTGCGCATCCCACCGCTGAAGCTGTACGAGCGGGGCCAGCCGAACACCACGCTGTTCCGCATGATCGACCGCAATGTGCGGGTGCCGAACCGCGTGCTAGGCGACATCCGCAGCCAGCTGGCGGCCTGCGAGATCGCCGCGCGCGGCATGGCCGAATTGGTGGAACGCTACGGCGCCGACGAGGTGGTGGCACTGATGCGCGCCACGATGGACTACTCCGAGCGGCTGACGCGGCATTGCCTGAAGGAACTGCGGGACGGCGAAGCCACCTTCACCGACTGGATCGACGACGACCAGATCGATATCGGCAAGCCGATCCCGCTGGTGTGCACGGTGCGCAAGCGCGGCGACGCGATGGAGGTGGACTGGACCGGCAGCGCGCCACAGGTGAAGGGCGCGATAAACAACACCTGGAGCTACACAGCGGCGATGAGCTTCACGGCGGTGAAATCGGTACTGTCGATCAACATGCCGAACAACGATGGTGTGTTCCGCCCGATCAAGGTGATCGCACCGCCAGGCACGATCACCAACGGCAAGCTGCCTGCGGCGTGTGCAGCGCGCGGGCTGACCGGCTTCCGCGGCGTCGACTGCTGCTTCGGTGCCTTGGCGCAGCTGTATCCGGATCGGGTGTATGCGGCATCCGATGGTGGCAACACCGGCGTCACCATCGGCGGCTACGACAAGGCGCTGCGGCCGTTCATCTATGTCGACTTCCTGTCCGGCTGCTGGGGCGCGCGGCCGTGGGCCGACGGGCTCGACGGCAACACGTCGATGTTCGCCAACATGGCAAGCTTCTCGGTCGAGGTGATCGAGGCGGAAAATCCGCTCGAGGTGCTCGACTACGAGTTCGTCCCCGACACCGGTGGTGCGGGCCTGTTCCGCGGCGGGATGTCGCAGCGCAAGACGTGGCGGATGCTGGCGGACGAAGGCATCCTTCAGGTACGCGCGGACCGGCAGACACATCGACCGTATGGGTTGCAGGGCGGCAGCCCGGGCGCTCCGGGGCGCAATATGCTGGATCCCGGCCTCGCCACCGAACAGCAGCTGCACGCCAAGCTCACAATGACACTCCGCCAGGGCCAGGTGTTCCGCCACGAACTGCCCGGCGCCGGCGGCTGGGGCGATCCGCTGGACCGCGACCTGTCGTTGCTGGCCAAGGACCTGCGCGATGGGCTGGTGACGATCGAGGCTGCGGCGCGTGACTACGGCGTGATGGCGCATGGCGATCCGCCGGCGATCGATGCAGCGGCAAGCGGAACCTTACGAGACCGACTCAGGCAGGCACGGGCCAGACCGGCGGCGGACTAGCCAGCGAGCGCCCGCCGCACCTCTTGCAGCAGGACTTCATCGTCTACCGGCTTGCGCAGGATCGGGCCCAGCGCCTCGCGCTCGAGGCCGGGAATGCTGTAGCCGGTCACATAAATCACCTTCAAGTCGCGGCGGCGCAAGCGCGCCATGCGCGCAAGCGCCAGCCCATTGACGCCGTCGGGCATTACGATATCGACCAGCATCAGGTCTAAGGGGCGTTCGCCTTCAAGAATTTCCAGGGCGATGTTGAAGCCATTCGCGAGGGTAGTCGCATATCCTTCCCGACGAAGCATTTCGCACAAGGCTTCGCCCAGAGTGACGTCGTCCTCCACGACCAGGACCTGGCCTTTCGCGGGGCTACGTTCTTGCGATTTGGCGGCGACCATCCAACCGGTGTCACACATCACGTTATTGAGCGCTATTCCCATAGGGGGGTGGTCCCTCGCACGCAAGGGGGTGCGAAGGGATTTACTTTGCGTCCGATGCGAAGCACGGTCGGGCGCACCGTTACGCTACAGTCCCGTCGCCAAGGATGCTGAATGAGTCAACATCGAAACGTCATTCTCTCGCTGATCGACAAACACCATCAACGGTTGCTGACTGACTGGCTCGCCTGCCAAAAGCGCGACTCCGGCATCAGCGATCCCAGGCGGGACGCCGAGATGCAGGAGTTGGCACGGCGCTTCCTGGATGAGCTCCGCCGCGGCGCGCAGATCGCACAGTTCGACAATATCAATGCGCCCGACTGGCAGCCGATCCGCAATCTGCTCGAGGATCTGTCGCGCGACCGCGCGCTGCAGGGTTTCAGTCCGAGTGAGACGGCGGTGTTCGTGTTCTCGCTGAAGGAACCGCTGTTCACGCTGCTGCGGCAGGAGTTGCGGAACGACGCGGAGACGCTGGCGACCGAGACCTGGACCACCAGCCAGCTCATCGATCGTCTGGGACTTTTCACCATCGAGAGCTACGCAAAGACGCGCGAGGAGGTCATCGCTCGCCAGCAGCAGGAACTGCTGGAGCTGTCGACGCCGGTGGTGCAGCTTTGGGAGGGCATCCTGGCATTGCCGCTGATCGGCACGCTCGACAGCGCACGCACCCAGATCGTGATGGAAAGCCTGCTGGAGCGCATCGTCGCCTCGGGTGCGGAGATAGCCATCATCGACATCACCGGCGTGCCGACGGTTGATACGCTGGTGGCGCAGCACCTGATCAAGACGATCTCGGCCGCGCGCCTGATGGGTGCCGACTGCATCCTGAGCGGCATCCGGCCGCAGATCGCGCAGACGATCGTGCATCTCGGGTTGGAGCTGAACGTGGTTTCCAAGGCGACGATGGCGGATGCGCTGGCGCTGGCGCTGCGTCGTACCGGCAAGGCGATCACCGACCGGAAGGTGCCGGCAAAGCCGGACGCGTAGCGCATGGCTGAAATCCCAATCCTGAAGATCGGCGATTGCCTGCTGGTCTCGATCCAGGTCGACATGCATGACCGGCTTGCCATGGCATTGCAGGACGACCTCACCGAGCGGATCGTCGCCGATCGCGCGCGCGGCGTGATGATCGACATCTCGGCGCTGGAAATCGTCGATTCCTTCATCGGCCGCATGCTGAACAACATCGCCGCGATGTCGCACGTGCTGGACGCCGTCACCGTCGTGGTAGGCATGCGGCCGGCTGTGGCGATCACGCTGGTGGAGCTCGGCCTGGGTCTCACCGGCGTTCGCACTGCGCTGAACGTGGACAAGGGGCTCGCCCTGATCCGTCGCATCATCGACAATCCCGAGTCCGACGATGCAGCCCGACTCGGCTGAGACGATGCCGCTGCGCACCTCGGATGACGTGGTGAGGGTGCGACAGGCGGTCCGCGCGCGGGCAGTGGCGGCGGGCTTCAGCCTGGTGGACCAGACCAAGATCGTGACCGCAGCCAGCGAAATCGGCCGCAATACGATCGACTATGGCGGTGGAGGCACGCTGCGCATCGAGGTGCTGCGCAATGGGCAGCGCCGTGGCGTGCGGCTGATCTTCGAGGACCAAGGTCCGGGCATCGCCGACATCACGGCGGTGATGAAGGATGGCTACACCACCGGCTCGGGCCTGGGCCTCGGTCTCGGCGGAGCCAAACGCCTGTGCAACGAGTTCGACATACGATCGGCGCCAGGACAGGGCACGACGATCACGCTGGCGCGCTGGACCTGACGTGATAACCAGCGTCACGGACCCGAGCCAGGTTGCGGAAGCCCGCCGCATGGTGGGCGGGCTTGCGCGTCGGACCGGACTGTCGCAGCAGCGGCTCGACAAGGTTGCGATCGTGGTCACCGAGCTCGCCACCAACATGCTGAAGCACGGCGGCGGCGGGCAGCTTCATGCCATAGCGAGCGACGATGCCGAGGGAGCGGGGCTGGAACTGCTGGCGCTCGACCGCGGTCCTGGGATGAGCGACCCGGGCCGCTGCATGCAGGACGGCTATTCCACGGCCGGCAGCCCGGGCACCGGCCTGGGCGCGATCCAGCGATTGGCTGATCATCTGCGGATCTACACCCGCACCGATCAGGGCAGTGCCGTGCTGGTGCGGTTCATTGCGCAGAAGCCCGCCCCCGGCGCGCGGACGCTGGTGGGGGCGACGCTGGCACCCTACCCTGGGGAGTTGGTCAACGGGGACAACTGGGCATGGCGAGACACCAAGGCCGGCCGCACCCTGATGCTGGCCGACGGATCGGGCCACGGGATTGAGGCGGCGCGAGCCGCGGAGTGCGCCGTGCAAACCTTCCTACAGCACGCGGAAGCGCCGTGCGAGGCGATCCTGGAGCGCATGCACGCGGCGCTGGCAGCGACGCGCGGCGCCGCCGTGGCTGTCGCGCGGATCGACACGGCGGCACGCATGGTGCGGTTCGTCGGGGTCGGGAACATTGGCGCAATCGTGACGGAGGGCGGCCGGACGCGGCATATGGTGTCGCACAACGGCACAACCGGGCATCTCGCGCCGCGCATCCGCGAGTTCACCTACGAGTTTGCCTCGGACCCGGTGATCCTGCTCCATTCCGACGGGCTGACCAGCCGCTGGGACCTGGCAGCATATCCAGGACTGGCGGCGCAGCATCCGTCGCTGCTCGCCGGCGTCCTGCTGCGCGATCATCGGCGCGACCGTGACGACGCATCAGCTGTCGCGATGCGCGCCGCGTAGAAGGAGAGCGTCATGGACGTCTGTCTGCTGCAGATCGCCATCGCCGCCGAGACCGATATCGTGCTGGTGCGCAGCCGGACGCGGCGTTTGGCGGAACTGCTGGGGTTCGACACGCAGGACCAGACCCGCATCACCACGGCGGTCTCGGAGATCGCACGCAACGCCTATGAATATGCGCGTGGCGGCCTTGCCGCGTTCCATGTGACGGGCGAAGGGTCGCTGGATTTCGTTATCGTGGTGCGCGACCGCGGACCTGGCATTGCCGACATCGAAGGCGTTCTGGCGGGAACGCATCGATCCGCCAGCGGGATGGGCGTTGGCCTGTTGGGTGCGCGGCGCCTGATGGATGGCTTCGAGCTCACTTCGCAGCCGGGTGAAGGAACCACCATACGGCTGAGCAAGGCGCTGCCGCGGAACGCACCGACGATCACGCCGGCACTCCTGCGGCAGATCGCCGATGTGCTTGCGGCTGGCGGGCGCGGCGATGCGATCGAGGAGATCGCACGGCAGAACCAGCAGATCCTGCTGCAAATGGAGGAACTGCGATCGCGGCAGGA
The DNA here is from genome assembly GCA_035701785.1 of Acetobacteraceae bacterium. GTDB lineage: Bacteria > Pseudomonadota > Alphaproteobacteria > Acetobacterales > Acetobacteraceae > JAMXLO01. Next base: position 5,404 of record DASSRN010000539.1, read on the forward strand.
GGATCTGGAGCGGCTCAATCAGGAATTGCAGGACACGAACCGCGGCGTGGTTGCGTTGTATGCTGAACTGGACGAGCGCGCCGACCACCTGCGCCGCGCGGATGAGCTGAAG
>DASSRN010000540.1:0-21723 GCA_035701785.1 Acetobacteraceae bacterium
GCCGTTGATGGCGAACAGCTCCAGTGCCGCATCCAGGATACGGCGGCGCGCCTCTTCCCCGCGTGGTTGGTACGGAGGTCGAAGGCGGGTCACACTGGTGGACATCGCGGTATCCCGCTGCAAGCGGGCGGGTGCTATATCTGTCGATCGACAAAGTCAATCGATCGATATATTTAGCAGGCATCACGTCGGAGAGATCATCGATGGGGGCTCTCCGATCGCATTCCGCGTTCCGGCCGCGACTTCCTATCGGGTCGCCGCGACAGCCGATCCGGCCAATCCCATAGGCGGGCGCCCTACCAAATCAACGTGTTCTTGACAGGCGCCAAAACAGTGATGGCGTTCGCCAGCGGATTAATGCACGGTCGGTATGCGTATTACGTTTCGGTCACTCCTCGGCAGGGTCTCAGTGAAGAATTTAGACGCGCTGGCAGACCTACCCGTCATCCTTCCGGATCTGCCCTATCGCCGCGCCGGCCGCGGGGTAAGAACCTATTTGCTCGCCGTGGTGATCAGCAGCCTGCTGCCGCTTGCACTGTTCGCCGGTTACCTATCCTACGACAGTTCGCAGAGTCAGCGGGAGACGATCAGGACTTCGATCCTGTCCACCACGCGCGCGCTCGCCGTGGCGGTGGACGAGCATATCCGCGTGCGTCGCGAGATGCTCGAGCAGCTAGGCCGTTCAGAGGCGCTCCGCAGTGGCGATCTCATCGGATTCCACGCCGAGATGGTGCGGCTGTCGCAGTTGCTCGGGGGGACGATCATCACGCTGGTGCGGCCCGACGGAAGCCGCGCCCTGTTCAGCACCCTGCCGCCGGGCGAGACGGTACCGGGGACCTCGAATATGGACCTGGTCAGGCGGGTATTCGAAAGCGGCCAGGCTCAGGTGTCCGACGTGTTCGTGGGTGCCCTGGTAAGGACCCCGCTGGCGGTCCTGGCGGTGCCGGTCAGGCTGGACGACCGCGTAGCCTACTCGCTGCAGCTGACCCTCAACCCGGACGACTTCATCCGGCTGCTGCGCGCGAATGATCTGCCCGACACCTGGATCAGTGGCATTGTCGATCGTACCGGGCGGTTCCTCGCGCGCGTGCCGGACAACGACAAGCGCGTCGGCCAGCTTGCCTCGGAGGGCTGGCGCGAGGCGATCCACATGTCGCCAGATGAAAGCTGGGGTCGGCTCGACGCGCTGGAGGGCCAGCCGGTGTACAACGGGCACAGCCGGGCGCGAGAGTCGGGGTTCATTGTTGGGATCGGCGTCCCCGCGGCGGTGATCGAGGCGCCGCTGAGGCAGTCGCTGTGGCGTCTGTTCGCCGGCGGTTGCGTCGTGGTGCTGTTGGGCGCCACTATCGCCGCCCTGGTGGCGCGCCGCCTCACCGACGGCTTGCAGCGCGTCGCGATCGCCGCGGTGCAGGTGCCGGTCGGTCGCTGCGACGCGCCGCAGCCGACCAAGGTGCGCGAGATCGACCAGATCGCGACCGCGCTGACCGCCAGCGCCCAGACCATCCTGCGCCGCACTGAGGAACGCGACCAGGCCGATCGCGCGATGCGCGAGACCGCCGACGAATTGCGCCGCCTCAACGAGACGCTGGAGCAGCGCATCGCCGGCGAGATCGCCCAGCGCATGCGCGTGGAAGCGGCGCTGCGGCAGGCGCAGAAGATGGAGGCGATCGGCCAGCTGACCGGTGGTATCGCGCACGACTTCAACAACCTGCTTCAGGTGATCGGTGGCAACCTGGAGGCGATGCGGATGCGACTCGCCGCCACCCCCGATCTGCCACAGGGCGAACGGCTGCGCCGCTATTCGGACTTCGCGACCCAGGCTGCCGAGAAGGCCGCTGCATTGACGCAGCGCCTGTTGGCGTTCTCGCGCCAGCAGGCGCTGGCTCCGGTCGCGCTGGACCCCAACCGGCTGGTCGGCGACATGTCGGAACTGATCCGTCGCACGCTGGGTGAGGCGGTGGCGATGGAGACGGTGCTGGCCGGTGGGGTCTGGCGCATCTTCGCCGATCAGAACCAGTTGGAAAACGCGGTGCTGAACCTTGCGGTCAACGCACGCGACGCGATGTCGCAGGGCGGCAAGCTGACGATCGAGACCTCGAACACACACCTGGACGACGCCTATGCCGCGGCCGAAGGCGTTGCTCCCGGCCAGTATGTCGCGATCTGCGTCACCGATACCGGGGAAGGCATGACCGCCGAAGTGATCGAGAAGGTGTTCGAGCCATTCTTCACCACGAAGCCAGCCGGCCAAGGCAGTGGGCTCGGGCTCTCACAGGTTTATGGTTTCGTGAAGCAATCGAACGGACACGTGAAAATCTATAGCGAGCCAGGCGCAGGCACCACGGTGAAGATCTACCTGCCGCGCACCATGGATGCCGAGACGCAGGTGACACCACAGGGCACCCAGCCGATGCCGCTGGGAGACGGCAGCAGCGTGGTGCTGGTGGTGGAAGACGATGCCAATGTGCGCTCACTGACGGTGGATATGCTGCGCCGGCTGAACTACCGGGTGCTGTCGTCCAACGATGGCACCGCGGCGCTGCGTGTGCTGGAAGACCATCCGGAGGTGGCGTTGCTGTTCACCGACGTCGGCCTCCCGGGACAATATAACGGACGGCAGCTGGCAGATGCGGCCAAGGAACGCTGGCCGACGCTGCGCGTGCTGTTCACCACCGGCTATGCGCGCAACGCGATCGTGCACCACGGGCGGCTGGATCCCGGGCTCGACCTGATCGTCAAGCCGTTCAGTCAGGCAGCTCTGGCGCAGAAGGTTCAACTGGTTCTGTCGGCGTGACCTCGGCTTCGCGACGCACTGGGCGGAAAATGCAGGACCGCTGCATCGTGCTGGTGTAGAAGGCGATATCGGCGGCATACAGCCGGCCGATCGCGGCCACCAGATCGGCGTCGTACATCTGTGTATACCGAGGGATGCGGCCGGAGCGCTTCAGCGACGCGATCTCATGCGCCGGGGTGTCGGCGAACGAAGCGTCGCCCTCCAGCGGCTCGAACTGCTCCGAGCCGTGTCGTGTCAACTGCCGTGCGTCCTGCACCTCGAAGCCGATCTTCTCGCGCAGATGGCGGGCCGCATCGGCAAATGACTCGACGCAGAAGTAGTCGTCGTAGGTGTCGTAGACCAGGAAATCCACCTGCGGACGCCAGTGCTCGTTGCTGCGCAGCCGCGGGCGAAGGCCTGTGACGAAGTCGCGGAAGGTCACCATCGCCGGCTCCAGCCGGTAGTTGGTGAGCGCGTGGTAGTGCCAGGCGACATCGGTCAGCCCGACGATCTTGTCTAGATAGCAACTGGCGATGCGCAGGAACGGATCGCGCAGAACGACAAAGGTGTATTTCGCCTTCGCCAGCTCCGGCAGCGTGGCGCGGAACGTCTGGTTGTTGGCATGGATCCAGTTGAACTGTTTGGGGCCGGAGATCGCGCCGTTGGCCAGCGCCAGCGAATAGCGCAGCGTGGAGCAGGCATTCTTGGGGATGAAGGTATATACCGCGTCCTGCGCGTAGAGCGACAACGCATACCGAGCCGCAGCCTGGTGCGCAGCGTTCTGTGACAAGGGCCAGATATCGGCGCTAGCATAGCGAAGCAGGCGCCGATTCGGAGATGACATCGCCAGCGGACCTCAGCAATCCCGCGCCGACGATAGCGGATCCAAACCTCCCATCAATCCATCACCACGCGAAGCGCGTCGTTGCTCAGAGTGGGCAACTGCCCCTGGGGCGGGGCCGTGATGCGGAGCAACGTGCCGTGCTCATTGCGCAGCCAGAGGCCACCGCCCGCCGCGGATGGCAGAGGCGTGCCGGCAGGAACAGTGCGGTAGGTGCCGGGGAACTCCGCTATGCTGCGCATCTGATACGTCTGACCGGTGGTCTGCAGCACCGCGACCCCGGCGCCGTCCACGCCCAGACCGCCGATGCTGAAGGAATAGAGATTGCCCTGGAAGAACACCGTGCCGTGTCCGCCGCCGCCCAGCGGCACGTCGTTGGACGGCGCCTGGTTCAGCGCAACGCTGCCGGGTGTCTCCACAACGGGCGGAGTGGGCGCAGCCTGGGTGCACGCCGCCAGCAATGGCAGCAGGGCAGCGAGCGCAAGACGTCGGGTCATTCGACGGTCCTTGGGTCGGCCACATCGACGCGCAGGTGCTCGGTGGGCTGCGGCGTGGCGGTCATGACCGAGACGCCGTCCGGCGCCTCGAACTGGTGCCAGGCGTTGCGCGGCACGATCGCCATCATGCCGGCGGTCAGTGCCAGCGACTGGCGGCCCTCGCCCGTGATCAGGTGCAGTGTGGTCGCACCATCGACGATGTGCACGATCTCGTCACCCTGCGGATGGCGCTCCCACGCGCTGATGCCGGCGAACTTCGCCGCAAACACCCCACCGTCACGATATGGCGCCAGCCGGGCGAACGCGCCCGCGCGGTCTGCCTCGGACGAGGTCGGGGTGCGGTCTTTCAGCATGGTCAGCCTGGCGAACTCGGCCTTGAGATCGAGCACGGTGGTCATGGGCATCTCCTGCGTTGGGTGCCCCAGCCTGCATCGCCGGCGGCCGATGCGCCATGGCCGCATGATGCGGGAGCCCCCGCGATGTCCCTGATCGACCTGACGCACAGCGTCGTGCCGGACTTGCCGGTCTATCCCGGCGATCCGATCCCTCGGATCGAGCAGGTGGCCGAACTGGGGCGCGACGGGTTCAACGCGTATTGTCTGTGCACTGGCACACACGTCGGGACGCACATGGATGCGCCGTTGCACATGATCGCGGGTGGCGGGTTCGTCTGCGACCTGCCAGTGACGCAGTTCATCGGCCGCGGCCGCCTGATCGACGCGCGAGGTCGCGGCGTGGTGACGGGCGAGCTGCTGCGCGGCATCCGCATCGGCAAGGGGGACATCGTGCTGGTGCTGACCGGCTGGGATCAACACCTCCGTGACGACACCTACTACCGCGACTACCCGGAGGTCGCGCCTGACTTCGCGCACGAACTGGCGCGGGCGGGCGTCGCCGTGATGGGGCTCGATACGCCGAGCCCGGATCGTCCGCCGTTCGAGGTGCACAAAATCCTGCTGTCGCAGAAGGTGCCGATCATCGAGAACCTGACCAACCTGGAGGCGCTGGTCGGCGTGCGCCGGTTCGAGGTGATCGCGTTGCCGGCGAAGCTGCAATGCGACGCAGCACCGGTGCGGGTGATCGCACGGGTGTCTGCCGTTACCCCGCGACGATAGCGTTGCGGATCGCGATCGGCGAACCGACGCCTACCAGCGGCTCGAAGCCGGACCCGGTGCCGCGGATCATCAGTGTGCCATAGCCCCATATCCGGCCAGCGAGGCCCTGCTCCACGTCCACCGTCTCGATCTTGCTGATGTTCATCTCCACCGTGTGGCGCGACAGAAAGCCGCGCTTGAAGATGACGCGGCGATCGGTGACCACGATCTCGGTGGCGCGCCGGCGAAGCCAGGCGGCGAACAGCAGCAGCAGTCCGATCAGGAACACAACAGCGGCGGCAAGCTGCGCGTAGTGCTGCCAGTCGGGATCGCCGGTCGGCAGCCAGAACGACGCAACGAGTATCGCGACAGCGATCAGCAGCACGATCGCCGCGCGCAGATAGATCGACCAGTGCAGCTGGCCGACCACCAGCACCTTCTCGTCCGGCTGCAGGACCTGGGTGTAGTAGGCCATCAGCCGAGTTCGCCCATGTGCACCGCCATGTCCGCGCAGACAATGCTGCCGGCGAAGGCGACGAACACCAGCACGGCGCGCACCCTGATCGGCAGCACACTGCCGGTCACCTCGGCCAGGACGAAGGGCGCCGCAAGGCAGGCGAACGCGATCAACGCGCCGAAATACGCCCAGACGAACCAGAACATCCCGTAGGTCAGCACAACGGAGACGAACAACGGCGCGAGATACAGCGGATTCGACCAGCCGCCAGGAATTCGCAGCACCGTAAAGCCGATGAAGCCGAACAGCGCCAGCGCCGCGGGATACAGCAGGCGATAGCCCTCGACCGGCAGCGCGGCCGCAGGGGACATGTCGATCATCGGCAGCATCGCGGCCACGCGCATTCCTCCTCCGCCCGTCCGGCTATCCTGGCGCGCCGACCGGCGATGCGCCATACCACGGCGGCGAACAGACGCAGGAGGCCGGCCCGTGCTCGCCAACATCCCCGCCACCCAGACCGTGATCGAGATCAGCCGTCCGGGCGGCCCCGAGGTGCTGGTGCCGACAACGCGCCCGGTGCCGGAGCCGAAGGCGGGCGAGGTGCTGATCCGCATCGCCGGTGCCGGGATCAATCGCGCCGACTGCCTGCAGCGCATGGGGCGCTATCCGATGCCCCCCGGCGCGCCGGACATCCCCGGGCTGGAATGCGCCGGCACAGTGGTCAAGCGCGGCGAGGGCGTGACCGGCTGGCAGGATGGCGACCAGGTCTGTGCGCTGATGATCGGCGACGGCTATGGCGAGTACGCCGCGGTGCCGGCGGTGCAGTGCCTGCCGGTGCCGCCCGGGGTCAGCCTGGTCGATGCCGGCGGACTGCCGGAGACGTTCTGCACGGTGTGGACCAACGTGTTCGAGCGCATGCACCTGGCGCCGGGCGAGACCTTCCTGGTGCAGGGCGGCTCCAGCGGCATCGGCGTCACAGCAATCCAACTGGCCAAGGCGTGGGGCTGCAAGGTGCTGGCAACCGCGGGGTCGGATGCGAAGTGCGCCGCCTGCCGCGAGTTCGGCGCCGATGTCGCGATCAACTACCGCACGCAGGACTTCGTTGCGGTCGGCCGCGAGTTCACCGGCGGGCGCGGCGTGGATGCGATCCTGGACATGGTGGGCGGCGACTACATCCCACGGCAGATCGAGCTGCTGGCGCATGAGGGGCGGCTGTGCTTCGTCGCGCTGATGCGCGGCACAAAGGTGGAGGCGGACTTCGGTGCGATCCAGCGCAAACACCTGACGGTCACCGGCTCGACGCTGCGCTCACGCAGCGTGGCGCAGAAGGCAGGCATCGTCGCTGCGCTGCGCGAGAAGGTCTGGCCGATGTGGTCGCAGGGCAAGCTACGCACCTGCACCTACCGGCAGTTCCCGCTGCGCGAGGCGGCCGCAGCGCATGCGCTGATGGAGTCGTCCGAGCACATCGGCAAGATCCTGCTGGTGCCGTGACATGATCGATGGTGCGACACTCGCTGCCTACATGCTTGTGGTGCTTGGGCTGTTCCTGATCCCCGGGCCGGCCGTGCTGCTGGTACTGGCGCGCGGCATGACCGGCGGGCGCGGCGTGGGCATTGCGACCGGCCTGGGCATCGCTACCGGCGATCTTGCCCACACGATCATGGCCACGCTGGGTCTTTCCGCGGTGCTGGCGACCTCGGCGCTGGCGTTCAACCTCGTGAAGTATGTGGGCGCCGCTTACCTGGTGTATCTCGGCATACGGGCGATCTGCGAGAAATCAGGCAGCCTCGACATGCCCGCCGCGCGCCGGGTCGGCGCATGGCTGGCGTACCGCCAGGCGGTGCTGGCGGAGATGCTGAACCCGAAGACAGCGCTGTTCTTCCTGGCGTTCCTGCCGCAGTTCGTGCATCCCGGCAGAGGGTCGTCGCTGATGCAGTTCGCCGAACTGGGCTGCGTATTCGTGGTGATGAGCGCGGCGTACACATCGCTGCTGGCGTTGGGCGCCGGCTCACTCGGCAGATGGCTGGCGCGGCACCGCGGCATCGGCCGCTGGCAGGGCAAGATCGTCGGTGCGATCTATCTGAGCCTTGGCGTTCGCCTCGCGGCGCAGCACCGGTAAGGGCTGCGCCGCAAGGTGCTGCGTCAGGCGGTCTCCTTGATGTGCGTTGCGCGCATGCCCTGAAGCGATTCCGGGTCGTTCATCACCGACATCTGCGCGTTGTTCAGGAAGTCCTCGTATTCGCGCGCCATCGCGGGTGACACGACCTCGATCATCAGCCGGTTCTCCAGCCAGAACTCGATGACGTGGAAGAACGGCTTCTGGCCCTTCATGCCGCGCCCGAATGTCTTGGCGCGCCAGCCCTCGCGCGCGCCGATGCGCTCGATCGCTTCCGGCTCGTGTGGCACCGAGAGCAGCACGTGGAACGGCCAGGTGTGCGGCGGCGTCTGGTTTTCGCCGAATACGACCTGGTCGTCATTGGCGGGAATGTCGAGCGTGGCGCGCTCGGGATAGACCTCGATCATCGTGCCGTGCGCGTCGCCACTCGTCGCCATGAAGGCACCTTCGAGTGGTCCGAACGGATGGCACTTGCCACCCATCAATTCCGCCAGCACCTCGGCCACATGGCGCGGCTCACGCGCCGGGATCGATACGTGATGGATCATGGCGCCTCTCCTTTTCCGGTGGGCGCTTCCGGTAGCAGCATCAGCGTTCGGATGGCAACATCACAGTCAAGGACTGGGAGGGAGGGATGAACCATGGCGGATCCGCTGGTGCTCTATGATGTGGACGACAAGGTCGGCATCATCACGCTCAACCGGCCTGACAAGCTGAACGCGATCAGCGCGGAATTGCAGCAGGCGCTGACCGAGGCGTTCAAGCGTGCCGACGCCGATCCGGCAACCAGCGTCGTGCTGCTGCGCGCGGAAGGACGCAGCTTCTGCGCCGGCTATGATATCGGTGCGAAGGGGCCCGGTGCCGACGACTGGCGCAGCGATCCGACGCACGCGCACGCGCATCTGCAACCGCAACTGGAATTCGAGATGGCGCCGTGGCTGATGCGAAAGCCGGTGATCGCGTCGGTGCAGGGCCACGTGCTGGGCGGCGGGTGTGAGCTGGTCATGCTGTGCGACCTGACGCTCGCTGCCGACAATGCCGTGTTCGGCGAGCCCGAGGTGCGGTTCTCCGCAGTCGGCCCGGCGATCGTGATGCCGATGATCATCGGCTACAAGAAGGCACGCGAACTGCTGTATTTCGGCGATCAGATCGATGCCCGGGCGGCGCTCGATCTTGGCATGATCAACCGCATCGTGCCGCTGGCGGAGTTGCGCACCGCAAGCCTGGCGTACGCGAAGCGGCTGTCGCTGATCTCGCCCGAGGCGCTGTTTGCGACCAAGCGCGCGGTGAACCGGGTGGCCGATGCGGCGGGGTTCCGTACGGCGCTGTATGCCGGGCTGGATGTCGTTGGTCCGCTATACGCGACGACGACCGAACTGGGCGCGCAGTTCCGGAAGATTGCGACCACCGAGGGCGTGCCGGCGGCGGTGAAGTGGCGGTCGGCGCAGTTCAGGGAATAGCGCGGGGAGAAAACGAACATGACGACACGCATCACGCGCCGGGCAGCGCTCAACCTGGGCGCCGGCGCGCTGCCGCTGGTGCATATCCGGTCCGGCCACGCAGCCGGCAAGCTCGCGCTGGCGTTCTGGGACCATTGGGTGCCGGGCGGCAACGACACCATGACGCAGCAGATCAGCGCCTGGGCGAAGAAAAATCAGGTGGAGATCACCACCGACTACATGAGCGCGGGCAACAAGCTGGTGATCACCGCGGCGGCGGAACAGCAGGCGCGCACGGGTCATGACGCGATCGCTATGGCGGTGTGGGAGGTGCAGAACCACGCGCGCGTGCTGGAGCCGGTCGATGACGTCATGCAGCGGCTGATCGCGAAGTATGGACCGACCAATGAGGTGAACGAGTATCTCGCCAAGGCGCAGGGGCACTGGATGGCGGTGCCCAGCAATTCCGGTTCGCAGAACCAGCCACCGGTCGGCCGCATCAGCGTGCTGAAGGACAAAGCGGGGCTCGACCTGCTGGCGATGTATCCGGTGAACGACGAGTACACGCCGGGCGCAGATGCGTGGACGTGGGACGCGCACCTGAAGGCGGCGGAGGCCTGCCAGAAGGCGGGCATGCCGTTCGCACTGGGATTGTCGAATGCCGGAGACTGCGTCGATTTCTGCGGCGCGCTGTTTGCTGCATATGGCGCGGACCTGGTCGATGCCCAAGGCAACATCACGGTGGGTACCGACGCGGTGCGTCAGGTGCTGGAGTATGGGCAGCGGCTGGTCAAGGTGCTGCCGCGCGACGTGCTGAGCTATGACAGTGCATCCAACAACCGCGCACTGATCTCGGGGCAGAGCGCGCTGATCTTCAACCCGCCTTCCGCCTGGGCCGTGGCGAAGCGCGACCAGCCGCAGGTAGCGCGCGACTGTTGGACGATCTCGGCGCCGCGCGGACCGAAGGGCAGGTTCGTCGCCTACAATCCGTATTTCTGGGGGATCTGGTCGTTCAGCCGCAACAAGGCGGCGGCGAAGGATCTGCTGGAGTATCTGTGCCAGCGCGAGCAGGTGGAGGAGCGGACGAAGGCCGTGTCCGGGTTCGACATCCCGCCGTTCGACAGCATGCTGGACTTCACCGTGTGGAATGAGGTCGAGCCGCCCAAAGGCACGGTGTTCCACTATCCGATCCGGCCATCGCACCACGCGCGACAGCACGTCGCGGGGGCGCCGGCGCGGCCGGAGATCGCAATGCAGATCTACAGCCGCGGGACGCAGCCGGGAATGCTGGCGAAGCTGTTCAACGGCGAGCCGATCCCGCAGGTTATCGCGTGGGCCGAGGAGGAACTCAGCGGGTTCGCGCGGTGATCTACCGCAGCTTCTGGTCCAGCGCGTCGCGCAGGCCGTCGCCTAGCAGGTTGAACGCCAGCACGGTGATGAAGATCGCCAGCCCGGGAAACAGCGTGATCTGGTCGGCAACGCCGAGGTAGCTGCGGCCTTCGGCCAGCATCGCACCCCATTCGGGGCTGGGCGGCGGGGCACCGAGGCCAATGAAGCTCAGCGCGGCGGCGGTCAGGATCGAGGTGCCGACCCGCAGCGAGCAGTAGACGATGACGCTGGGCAGCGTGCCGGGCAGGATGTGGCGCAGCATCAGCAGCGGCGCGCGAACGCCGATGCTGCGCGCCGCCTGCACATACAGCGTCTGCTTCAGCGCCAAAGTACTGCCGCGCACCAGGCGGGCGAACACCGGGACGCTGAACACCGCAATGGCGTAGATGACGTTGTCGATACCGGGACCGAGGAGGGCCACCACGCCGATCGCCAGCAGGATGCCGGGAAAGGCCAGCAGCACGTCCATCAGCCGCATGATCAGGCTGTCGACCAGTCCGCCGAAGAAGCCGCTGATCAGTCCCAGCACCACGCCCGCCAGCCCGCCCATCGCCACCGACACGAAGCCGACAGTGAGCGAGATGCGCCCGCCCCAAAGGATGCGCGAGAAGATGTCGCGACCGAACGTGTCGGTGCCGCACAAATGCTGCCACGACGGACCTGCCAGCACGTTGTCGTAGTCCGGCGTCGCCGGTCCGTAGGGTGCGATCCACGGTGCGGCGAGGGCAGCGAAGATCATCGCCAGCAGCACGCATCCGGCCACCACCGCGACGTGCTTGCGACGGAAACGGCGCCAGAACTCGGCGGCGGGCGAGCGCAGCGACGGGGCGGCCAGGGCCAGGTCGCTCATCGCAGGCGGATCTCCGGGTTCACCACTGCGTACAGCAAATCGACGATAAGATTGATCAGCACGAACTCACAGGAGAACAGCAGGATCTCGGCCTGGATCACCGGGTAGTCGCGAAAGGCGACGCTGTCGACCAGCAGTCGGCCGAGGCCGGGCCAGGCGAACACTGTCTCGACGACGATGGCGCCCCCGAGCAGGAAGCCGAACTGCAAGCCTGTCAGCGTGATCACCGGGATCAGCGCGTTGCGCAGCGTGTGCTTCCAGATCACGCCGCGCTCGGGCACGCCCTTGGCGCGCGCAGTGCGCACATAGTCCTCGGCCGTGACCTCGACGAAGGCGGATCGGGTGAAGCGCGCCATCACCGCGGCAACCGCGGTGCCCAAAGTGAATGCCGGCAGCACGAAGTTCTGCCACCCGCCATAGCCGCCGGTGGGCAGCCAGCCCAGCCGCACCGAGAACAGGTCGATCAGCAGCAGTCCCAGCCAGAAGCCAGGGAAGGAAATGCCGGAGATCGCCAGCACCATGGCGACCTGGTCCTGCCAGCGCCCGCGCTTCACGCCCGACAGCACGCCGATGCCGACGCCGACCACCACCGACCAGGCCATGGCGAACACGGTCAGCAGCAGGGTTGGCATGAAGCGCTCGCCGATCAGTTCCGCTACCGTCTGGTGCGTCTTGATCGAGCGGCCGAGTTGCAGCCGCGCAGTGTCGCTCAGATAGCGCAGGAACTGCATGACGAGTGGCCGGTCGAGGCCCATGTCCGCGCGCACCGCCGCGATGTCCTGGGGCGTGGCGTCAGGTCCGGCGACCAGACGTGCGGGGTCGCCCGGCAGCATGTGCACGAACAGGAAGACGAACGCGGCGACCGCCAGCAGGACCGGGATAGTGCCCGTCAGGCGGCGGATCAGGTACTCGAGCACGCGGAAGCGGACCCTGGTTCAGTCGAGATCGGCATCCGCGGTCAGAGTGAACTGCTGGTCCGGACGCATGAACGCGCCGTGCAGCTTCTTGGAATAGGCCGCGAGCGTGTGATCGACGCCCAGGAAGATCCAAGGCGCATCGTGCCAGACCTGCGCCTGCGCCTCTGAATAGGCTGTCGCACGCTTCGACGCATCTACTGTTGCGAGTCCCTGTTCGATCGCCGAATCGGTTGCCGCGTTGCTGTACCATGCCAGATTGAACAGCACCGGCGGAAACGACTTGCTGTACAGCATCGGTCGCATGCCCCAGTCCGCATCGCCTGTGGACGAAGACCAGCCGCCGTAGTTCATAACGATGGTCGCATCCTGCGGACCCGTCACGTTGAACTGCTTCGCAGTGAGCACGCCGGCCTCCAGGGGCTCTACCTTCAAGGTCACGCCAACGACAGCAAGCTGTTGCTGCACGAACTGCATGCCGCGCTGCGCGAGGGTGGCGGCACCGCCGGTGATCGTGCTCTCGAACCCGTTTGGATATCCGGCTTCGGCCAGCAGCGCCTTGGCCTTCGCGGGATCATAGGGATAGCTGCCCTGCTTCTGGTAGTAGCCAAGCAGCGGCGGCAGCGGCGAATCCATCGGATCGGAATAGCCGCTGAACACCACCTTCGCGAAGGCCTGCTTGTCCACCGCATAGTTCAGTGCCTGCCGCACCCGCGGATCGCTGAACGGCTTGCGCGTGGTGTTGAGCGCGACATAGCGCACCAGGATCGAAGGTTCATTGAAGATGGTGATGGTCGGACTGTTCTGCAGCGCCTTGATCATCTCCGGCGGCACCGGGAAGATGAACTGCGCCTCGCCGGCCTGGAGCATCGCGATGCGCGCGCCGTTCTCGGGCACGCTGCGATAGGTGATGGTATCGAGCTTCGGCACGCCCGGCTTCCAGTAGTGCTCGCTCTTCTTCATCTTCAGCGTATCGGCGCTCCAGCTGACGAACTGGTACGGGCCGGTTCCGGAGGGATGCCGCATCACCTCCTTGCCGAAATCCTGCACCGACTTCGGCGACACGATCAGCGCGCCGGGGTGTGCTATGTTGTTGACGAAGGCACCGAACGGATACTTCAGCACCATGCGCACTGTGTATTCGTCGACCACATCGGTGTGGTCGATCATCACGTAGAGGCTCTGCCGCTTCAGGTGGTTCTCGGGGTTGCCGGCGCGGTCGAAGCTGAACTTCACCGCCGCAGCGTTGAACGGCGTGCCATCGTGGAAGGTGACACCCTTGCGCAGATGAAAGGTGAACTCCTTCGCGTCTTCGCTCGCGTCGAAGCTTTCGGCCAGCTGCGGCTGAAGCTTCATGTGTTCGTCGAGCATGTAGAGCCCTTCGAACATCAGCCGCGTCGCGGACTGCGACAGGTTGTCGTTGAGATCGCTGGGATCGAGCCCGGTCAGGTTGGCATCGAAGCCGACCACGAGGTCCTTGGCGGCGTGTGCCGTGCCGGCCGCGCCGAACACCAGAGCCACCGCCAGCAGCATGCGAGGAACAACGTGTCTCACCGGAACCCTCCCCGTCTAATACAGCCCGCCGACACGGTGGCGCGCCACGAAATGGTCAGCGCCTACCTGCACCAGCGGCGCCACGATGGGCGGATCGTCGAGCCGGCGCAACGGGTTGGGCACCTCGCTGTCATCAAGCGCGACGGAGTGATCGCGCCGACGCGGATCCGGCACCGGCACCGCAGCCAGCAGCCGGCGCGTATAGGCATGCTGCGGATCGCCGAACACCGCCTGGCGCGGTCCGATCTCGACGATCTGGCCAAGATACATCACGGCGACGCGGTGACTGACCCGCTCCACCACCGCCATGTCGTGCGAGATGAACAGATACGCCACGCCCAGCCGGGCCTGGAGTTCCATCAGCAGGTTCACCACCTGCGCACGGATCGACACGTCGAGCGCAGCCACCGCCTCGTCGGCGATGATCAGGCTGGGCTCCGACGCCAGTGCCCGGGCGATGCAGCAGCGTTGTCGCTGGCCACCCGATAGTTCGTGCGGATAGCGCTGTGCGAATTCCGGCGGGAGTCCAACCAGCCGCAGCAGTTCGTGTACGCGCTGCTCGACCGCGGCGCCGGCAAGGAGGCGATGCGTGCGGATCGGCTCGGCGATCGAGAAGCCGATGGTCAGCCGCGGGTCGAGCGAGGCGAGCGGATCCTGGAACACATACTGCACGCCGCGGCGCAGTCGCTGCTCACGCGCGCGATCCAGTTGCGACATATCCTCGCCGTTCAGGCGGATTTCGCCGGCGGCCGGTTGTTCCAGGCGGATGATGCTGCGCCCGGTGGTGGACTTGCCGCAGCCTGATTCGCCGACCAGGGCCAGGGTTTCGCCGTGGCGCACGCTGAGCGTCACCTGCTCCACTGCATGGATGCGCGCCGCCAGCGCGAACCAGCGGCGGACGTCGAAGCGGGTGGTCAGGTGCTGCACGTCGAGCACCGCCGGCAGGTCGTGCCGCACGGTGTCCTGCGGCTGGACGGGGCTGCCGGAGTCCGGGAACGGCGCCGGCAACGGTTCGTCGGCGAGCGCGCCGAGGATCGGCACGGCGGCAAGCAAGGTGCGTGTATACGGATGCGATGGCGCGTCGAACACGCGCACCACGTCGCCCTCCTCTACCTTGGTGCCGTTCCGCATCACCAGCACGCGGTCGGCCATCTCTGCGACCACACCCATGTCGTGGGTGATGAAGATCAGGCCCATGCCGTATTCATGCTGGAGCGAGCGCAGCAGCCGCAGCACCTGCGCCTGCACCGTCACGTCCAGTGCGGTGGTCGGTTCGTCGGCGATCAGCAGGCGCGGACGACACGACAGCGCCATGGCGATCATCACGCGCTGGCGCATCCCGCCCGATAGCTGGAACGGATAGCGCTGCAGCATGCGTCCGGCTTCCGCGATCCGCACGTGATCCAGCAGCCGCCGCACTTCGGCCAGCGCGCCGGTGCGGTCGAGCCCCTGGTGCAGCATGAGCGCTTCGGCGATCTGATCACCGACGCGCAGCACCGGATTGAGGCTGCTCATCGGTTCCTGGAACACCATCGCCATCTCCGGGCCACGGAGCTGGCGCATCTCGCTGGCGCTGGCAGCGACGAGATCGTGCTGGCGTCCGTCGCGGTCGGAGAACAGCGCCCGGCCGGCGGCGATGCGTCCGCCGGCGTGGTCGATCAGGCGCGTCACCGAGAGCGCGGTCACTGATTTGCCGGACCCCGACTCACCGACGATAGCGAGCGTCTCGCCCTGCGACACATGGAAGCTGAGCTCGCGCACCACCGTGGCCGGGCCATTGTCGGTTGGGAAGGCGACGCTCAGGCCCTGGACCTCGAGCAGATTCTGGTTTTTGGGCAGCGACCGGGTCTCCTGCGGGATGCCCATCAGTCTAGAGTGCGGACGCCGTGCTGCGGAACCCGCAGCCCTTCTCCGGGCGCCTGCGCCACCCTATCTTCGCGGCATGAGCGAAACACTGGCTCTTTTCGCGGCGCTGCGCCAAGCCGCCGATGCCGACGTGGTGGATGCGATCGAACAGCTGGCCCGGGATGCGCCTGACCATGCGCTGTGCCGCATCAACGCCATCGACTTCGCGCACGCGGCGCAGCTGGACGAGGAGCGCGCCATCGCGGGCCTGCTGCACGCGACGCGGCTGGGACTGTTCGATCTGCACTGGAATATTCTGTGCCCCAGCTGCGGCGGCGTGCTTGACACCAACACCACGCTGAAGACCGTCACGCGACCTGAGTATCGCTGCGGATTCTGCGCTGCCGGCTATGAGCCGGTGCTCGACGAAGTCGTCGAGGTGACGTTCACCGTCAACCCGCGCCTGCGCATCATCGCCGGCCATCATCCGGAAACGCTGCCGCCGCTCGACTATTACCGGCAGATCTTCTGGAGCTCGGGCATCGAGCTGCCGCCGGACGATGTGTTCGCGCGCGAGATCGAGGAGGTGACGCTCGAGACGGTCGAGCTTGCGCCGGGCGACAAGGCGATCCTGTCGCTGTCACTGCCGACGGGCACGGCGATCGTGTTCGACCCGGTGACGCACAGCGCGCAGTTCATCGTGGTCAAGGGCGAGCCCAGGCGCGAACGGCAGGCACTGTCGATGCTGCTCGACCGGACCGCCAGCCCGCCGGCAATCGCGACGGTTCACCCGGGGCCGGTGCGGCTTATGATCGAGAACCGCGAGAACACCCGCGCGCTGCCCGGCGTGTGGATCGCCGGGCCGGCGCTCGACACAATGCTGTCACGGCGCAAGCCGTTCGTCTCGGCGAAGCGGCTGCTCAGCAACCAGACGTTCCGCGACCTCTATCATGCTGACACACTGGACGTGGAACAGCGGCTTAAGATCACCAGCCTGACGTTCCTGTTCACCGACCTGAAGGGCTCGACGGCGTTGTATGATCAGGTGGGCGACCTGGTCGCGTTCGACCTGGTGCGCGCGCATTTCCGGCTGCTGACGGAAATCGTCGGCGCCGAGGCGGGCGCTGTGGTGAAGACGATCGGCGATGCAGTGATGGCGACGTTTCCGACCCCGGATCGCGCTGTGGCGGCATCGCTGCGGATGCGCGATGCCATGCGTCGGCTCAACGAGGAACGTCGGCGCGACGATCTGCTGCTGAAGATCGGCATCCACGAAGGCCCGTGCCTCGCGGTCATGCTGAACGAGCGGCAGGACTATTTCGGGCAGACCGTCAACATCGCATCCCGCGTGCAGAATCTTGCCTCGTCGCAGGCGATCTATGCGACGGGGTCGGTCGTGGATCATCACCCGACGGCGCTGTTGTTGCAGGACGCTGGCGTCGCGCCGGTTGCTCAGCGGCAGATGCTGCGCGGCATCACCGACAGCCTGGCGATCTACGAGCTGCCCTGACAGATGCGGCGGGTGTGGCGATTGATCACCGGACGCAGCCCGAGGTTCTCGCGCAAGGTGCGGCCTTCATAGTCGGTGCGGAACAGGCCGCGGCGCTGGAGTTCGGGCACCACCAGGTCGACGAAGTCTTCGCCGCCACCGGGCAAGGTGGCGGGCGTGACGTTGAAGCCATCGCAGGCATAGGCCTCGAACCATTCCTGCATGAAGTCGGCGATGTCCGCCGGTGAGCCGATGCGCGCAGACCCAGTGATGCCCGAACGGAGATACAGCTCGCGGATGGTGGGCTGGTCGCGGCGCACCCGATCCACCAGTTGAGCGGTGACGCTGCGCAGTTCCTGCCTGCCCAGCGCACCTTCGGGCACGGGACCGTCCAGCGGGTAAGCCGACAAATCGCCGAACGCGCTGTAGAGACGGCTCAGGCCCACCAGAGGATCGATCATCGCCTGTAGTTCGTCGTATTTTGCCTGCGCTTCGGCACGGGTTGGCGCGACGACAGGACAGAGCGCCGGCATGATCTTCAGGTCGTCTGGCTCGCGGCCATACTTCGCCATGCGTCCCTTCACGTCGGCGTAGTAGCCCTGCGCGCGCGGGACCGAATCATGGATCGCGTAGATCACGTCGGCGGTCGCCGCACCCAGTTCGCGTCCTTGCTCGGACGCACCGGCCTGCACGATGACCGGATGGCCCTGCGGAATGTTGGCGACGTTGAGCGGCCCGCGGACTTTGAAGAACCGGCCATCATGGTTCAGCACGTGCATCCGGGCCGGGTCGAAGTAACGGCCGCCCTGCTGGTCGAACAGCATGGCGCCCGGCTCCCAGCTGTCCCACAGGCCCTTCACCACTTCGACGAACTCGGTGGAGCGCGCGTAGCGGGTGTCGTAGTCGAGCGTGGTTTCCAGGCCGAAGTTCTGCGCCTCGTGTTCCGACCACGACGCGACGACATTCCATCCGGCGCGGCCGTTGCTGATCAGGTCCAGTGTCGCGAACTTGCGGGCGATGTTGTAGGGCTCGTTGTAGGTGGTGGACGCGGTGGTCACCAGGCCGACATGCCGCGTCACCATGGCGAGCGCCGGCAGCAGCGTCATCGGCTCCATCTCGACCATGTCGGAACCCGTGCGGCACAGCGAGCCTGGTGGATCGTCGCCCTGACGGATGCCCGCACCATCGGCGAAGAAGATCAGGTCGAGCTTGCCGCGTTCGGCGATCTGCGTGCTGCGCACGTAGTGTTCGACGTGCAGCGGGCCATCCGCCGGCACGTCCGGATGGCGCCACGCGGCAGGATGGTAGCCGTAGCCGCGGATCGACAGCCCAAGCCGCATCCTGCGCGCGGACATCACATGAACCGACGCAGCAGGTCGCCGGTGTCCGTCAGCTGGTCCAGCCGAAGGATGGCGTCGGCTGCGTCGCGCACAACATCGTCGGACAACGGTCGCACCGCGTTGCGCGCGCAGGCGGCGAATTTGTGTCGCAGTTGGTCAGCGCTGATCGGGTTGGCCGGCGAGCCAAGCGGCGTGCCGACAGTGACCGAGGCGGAGCGGCCGTCGCGCGCACGGACCGTTACAGTGGCCGGTGCTGGCGATGCGTCGCCTTGCATGCGCGCTGCGAGGTCGAGTACCGCCAGGTTAGCGAAGTCCGCCACCTCGGTGATGCCGACGCGGCCGTGCACGAGGGCAGCGGCGATCAGATATGGCAACGCGAACTGTGCTTCGACGATCTGCGTGGGACGGCGCTTGTGCGGCGCGCCGGCGAAATTGTCGGCGATGGTTGCGGCGGGAGCGGACACCGACACGTCGGCGATGTCGCTACCCTGTCCAAGCTGCGCGCGGGCCGCGAGCGCCGCATCGAGAATGGCGTGCTGCGGACGGCCACACGCATAGGGCTTGAAGCTGAGTTCATCGCCGCGGAACTCGCGCCCCAGTCCGGCCAGCAGCTTCGTCGCGTCATGGCCGTTGGGCTGATACAGTTCGAAGAAGCCGAAGCGACCGAGAAAGATGTTGTCGGCGCCGGTGAAGCCCTCGGCAGCGAGCGTGGCAGCGAACACGCCGCTGCTGGCAGCCTGGCCTGCCTGAAGGCGCTTCGTCAGTGCGCCATCGACGATGCACTGGCGGTTACCGGCGGCCTGGCTGAACGCGATGCCCAGTGCATTCACCATTTGCTGCGTGGTCAGGCGGAGCAGTTTGCCGGCTGCGGCGGCAGCGCCGAACACGCCCATCGCCGCGGTGCGATGCCAGCCGCGATCCAGCGTCGAGGCGAGCGCGACGCGGCAGGACACGTCGAGCCCTAGTGCGATCGCCAGCAGCAGGCGCTCGCCCGATACGCCGCCAAGCAGGTCCGCGGTGGCGAGACTGGCGGCCAGCACCGAGGCGCCGGGATGGATGGAGCCGCCATGGTCGAGCGTGTCGTCGAAGTCGAGTGCGTGCGCCATGGCGGCGTTCAGCATCGCCGCCTGCGGCGCCGGCAGGCGGCGCTGCCAGAGCATCACCTGGCTCTGCGGATTGCCGCCCCAGGCCGCCATTACGCGGGCAAGTTCGGCGATACCCGGTGCGCCGCTGCCGCCCAGCAGGCAGCCGAACGTGTCGAGGATGTCATTGCAGGTCGCGATGCGCGTCGCTGCCGGCAGATCGGCGTAGCTTATGCCACACACGTGTTCGGCCAATGCCCAGGCTGGATCCTTGGTCATCACTGCATCTTTCGCTGGCGATCGATTGAACCACCGGTTGCCGTCTGGTGAAATCCCTGCGGGAAGGAAAGCTCGATGGCCGTGCAGTTGCCTGGGTTGCCGGCGACGGCGTTTGACAAGTTCGATCCGTCGCCGGATGCGGAGTTCTATGCTGAGCCGCGGTTCGTCACGCATATCGATGACGGCGCGATCGCCGTGGTGACGCAGACCTACCGAGAACGCCTGCCGGCGGGCGGCACGGTTCTCGACCTGATGAGCAGTTGGGTCAGCCATCTGCCAGAGGATGTCGCGTATAGCTCGGTCGTCGGCCATGGCATGAACGCCGACGAGCTTGCGGCGAACCCACGCCTGTCGCGCTGGTTCGTGCAGGACCTCAACGTCGAA
Organism: Acetobacteraceae bacterium; assembly: GCA_035701785.1. Classification (GTDB taxonomy): domain Bacteria; phylum Pseudomonadota; class Alphaproteobacteria; order Acetobacterales; family Acetobacteraceae; genus JAMXLO01. The sequence goes on from DASSRN010000540.1 coordinate 20,344, forward strand.
CCGGCGCTGCCGCTGGAGAATGGCACGTTCGACGGCGCCTGCCTGTGCGTCTCAGTGCAGTATCTGCAACGGCCGGTCGAGGTGTTCCGCGAGGTTTGTCGCGTTCTGCGCACCGGCAGGCCGTTCATCGTGTCGTTCTCAAACCGGTGCTTTCCGACCAAGGCGGTAGCCATCTGGCAGTCGCTGTCGTGGCAGGATCAGCAACGCCTGGTTGCGGCCTATATGCGAGAGGCAGGGTTCACCGAGGTTTCCGGACAGGCTGCGATGCCGCGCGATGGCGATCCGCTGTGGACGGTGATAGCCACTCTCAGCACCTAAGGCCGTGTGACGACACTAGTCACAAAGCTCTGCGCCACTCCAGTCCCGGGCGCAGCCGTTCCTCAGCCAGGCCTCGCGTCCAGCGTCCCGCTCCCGCGGGTCGCGTTTCTGCCAGTCACCACCCGGGTGCCAGCGGGAATCGAGCCCGGTTGTCATCTCGCCACGTGGGCCCAAAAGGATATCGGCATGAGCTGGCGCCCTCGCGAAGGCAGCGGCGCCCAGCAAGAGACAAGCCGCGAGGATAGCCCGCATGATATTGCCTCCCGAACATTGGGTAGGATCAGAACGAATGGAGGGCCAAACGGTTTCGTTCAAACCTGGCTGCGGGCGGCGCCCCTGGTGCGCCGCCACGCAGTTGAAGCGATGCCTACTCCGATCGCTTATGTTCGGCCTGATCCGGCGTGACTTCCACCTGTTCGCGCCTGACCGTGTCGCGCACGGTTTCGGTTCGTTCGGTCGGTTCGCGCCGGACCACCACCTCCTCGTCGACACGGGCTGTCTTCTGCACCACCGGCACTTCCTCGGTTTCATGCAGTTCGACGACGCGTTCCTCGAACTGCCCAGCGCCTGATGCGGCTCCGGCTGCCGGCCTGCGGCGCTCCACGGTTACACGCTCGCCCTGAAGGTTCACCTCGCGCTCGACCGGTGTTTCGACGACGTAGCGGCGCACACGGGTCGTGCCACGGTCGACCTGGCGCTTGCCGATATCGACCTCCTCTTTCGCGAGTGGGATCACTTCCTCTTCCCTACCCTGGACCGCGGTCCGTGTTTCTCCAGAGGAGGTGGTTGAGGGGGAGGCAGCTGCCGAAGTCGAGAGGCCCGGCGACGCATAGGTGTCCGTTGAGGCAGCCGAACCCCGAGAAGCGGAGGCGTCCGTCGAAGCCGCGCCCTCGTAATCGTCGGTCGTCTCGTCGATGCCAACCGGGTGATGTGCCTCAAGCACCTCGATGGTGCGATGAATCTGAGTATCGTCGGTCAACGTGACGCTCAGCACCGTGTCACCAGCCGAGGAACGCTGATCGTATCTGTCGGCATCGCTGCGATAATCGGTCTGTTGTGCCG
>DASSRN010000541.1:0-6545 GCA_035701785.1 Acetobacteraceae bacterium
CTAGAAAAGCACGATATTTGTGAGAGAAACCACAGCGCGCGCATGGCGTGTGCAGGACAGTGCGGGCGTCCGATAGGGAGACAGACGCCCATGAGCGAGGCACAGACGGTCTGGCAAGTGATCGAGGTGCAGCGGCGGTCGGCGGTTAGCCGGCAGTGGCTGGACCTTCTGCTGGTCGCCTGCATGCTGTCGGCGATGGCTGCCGCCGAGGTGGTGTTCCTGAACTACACCACCGGCCCGGCGACCGCGGCCGAACTGCTGGCCGCGGCCGAGGGCGTGAGTTTCGGCGCCCGTTAAGCGGCGCGTACCGCGGCGACGAAGCCGTTCACCTCGCCGGTCAGGCTGGTCGCCTGCTGCGAGAGGCCGCGGGCGGCACCGAGAACCTGGGTCGCCGCTGTGCCGGTGCTGCTCGCCGCCTGGCTGACGCCGGCGATGTTCACGGTGACCTGCTGGGTGCTGGCGGATGTCTGCTGGATGTTGCGGGCGATCTCGGAGGTTGCGGTGGCCTGCTCCTCCACGGCTGCGGCGATGCCGGTGGAAATGCCGCTGACGCTCTCGATCGCGCTGGCGATGCCTTGGATGGCAACGACTGCATCGCGGGTGGCACTCTGGATCTGTGCGATCTGGCTGGAGATCTCCTCGGTCGCCTTGGCGGTCTGCGAGGCGAGGCCCTTGACCTCGGAGGCGACGACGGCGAAGCCCTTGCCGGCATCCCCGGCACGTGCCGCCTCGATGGTGGCATTGAGCGCGAGCAGGTTCGTCTGCCCGGCGATCGAGGCGATCAGGCCCACCACGTCACCGATCTTCTGCGCGCCATCGGCCAATGCGCGTACGATTGTGTCGGAGCGGCGGGCCTCGTCGACGGCCTTGCCCGTCATCTTGGTCGAATCGGCGACCTGACGGCCGATCTCCTGGATCGATCCGGCAAGCTGCTCAGCCGCAGAGGCGACCATCTGCACGCTGGCACTGGCCTCCTCGGCTGCGGCGGCGACGGTGGACGCCTGGGTGTTGGTCTGCTCCGCCGTCGCGGTCATCGACTGCGCGGTGGTCTCAAGCTCGTTGGAGGCGGCCGAAAGCTGGCCGACCAAGCCGCTGACCTGCTGCTCGAAAGCCTGGGTCAGCGCGGCCAGTTTGGCGGCACGCGCCTCCTTCAAGGCACGCTCCTTGTCCTGCTCAGCGGTCAATTGACGCGTCTTGATCATGCCGTCACGGAACACCTGAACGGCGCTCGCCATGCGGCCGACCTCGTCGGCACGGCCGGTTGCCGGCACGGTGATCTCGGTGTTGCCTTCGGCAAGCTGGCGCATGGTGTCGGTCATGGCCACGATCGGCCGGGCAATGCCGCGGGTGAGCAGCCATCCGGCGATGACCGCAAACCCGAGTGCGATGCTGCCGCCGAGTACGGTGATCAGCCGTGTCGAACTGAACGCCGCCGCCTCTTCCGCGGAGCGGGTCGCAAGCAGGCTTCTCTCGGCTCCCTCGAGTTCCGCGACCTTCGCGCGGATCGCATCCATCGAGGTCTTGCCGGCTCCGCTGGATTCCATGCCGCGCGCCTGCTCACGGGTCGGCGCCTGTCCCATCAGGGCGATCTCGCGTTCCGCGACATCGGTGCGCCAGCTGGTTGCGGCACTGTTCAACGCAGCGAGCCGCTCCTGCTGGGCGGGGTTGTCGGCGGTGAGCTGCTTGACCTTGGCAAACGCCTTGTCGAAGCTCTCTCTTCCATTCCGGTATGGCTCGAGGAACTTGTTGTCGCCGGCGACCAGATAACCACGGACGCCGGTCTCCTGATCCACCATGCTGGCCATCACCGCATCGGTGGTCTCCAGCACCTGGTAGGTGTGATCGGTCCAGCCAGTGCGCTGCTCGATGAACCCGAGTTTGGCATAGGTGATGATGCCGATCGCGAGGGTCACGAGGATCACGGCGGCGAAGGCAATGGCCAGCTTGGCCGAGATGGCCAGGTTGCTCAGACGGTTCATACGATGCAGCTCCTGAGGGCCCGAGCGGGGCAGCTCTGATGACCACCTTGTGCCCTCCGGCTTGCCCAGCAGTTAACGGCGGCGGCATACGTGTGGCAGCCGGTATGCCGCGGCGTGATGCTTGGGCGAGCTGCGCGCGCGCCGCGTCATTTTGATACTGCTTTAAAGAATCCTAAAGGTTACCAATCGCATAATTCCTCACATCCCGTGCAGAAAAGCTCCGGACCTTTTGGGTACAAGGGATCAATAGATCCTTTGTGCCCTCCGGAGGCTCCAATGTTTGTCGAAGTTGTCGTCGCGCCCGAGTCTGGCATTGGGGCGCCTGAGCCGGCGACAGTGGCGCCCGACCCGCGTCCAGCACCGAACCACACTATGACCGAGCAGGACTTTGCAGATCTCCGTGCTCTCATGCCGCGGCTGGCCGGTGACTGGATCTGTAATGCTGCGAAGGACGAAGGTGGCAGCACACACGCCTACATAACCCGCCGCGGCTGCTGGAGCCCCTCCAGGCGCGACTACCTGGTCGCACGTCGGGGCGGGATGCTGTGCCTGATGCTCACCCGTTTCCCGTACGGTCCGCAGGTGCTGGGCGGTTTTATGACCATGGCGGACCTCGGCGCAGCGCTGGGCAACGCGATCGGGTGGCGGCGGTCCTGAATGGTCCGACGCGATGCGGGTCAGCGTGCGCTGGTCTAGCCGCCGGGAGCAGCCGGCCCGGTCGGTCGCAGCAACGTCCACGAACCGGTCTTGGCGCAATGCCCGATATCCTCGGCGGCGCGGTCCTGCGCCAGCTTGGCGAAGCGGCTGGCGAGGCGGCGAAGGGCGTCGCGCGTCTCTTCGGTCCTTGCCGTTTCGGACATACTCAGCAGTTCTGCGGCCTTCGCCCGGAGTTCATCTGCGCTGCGCTTGCCGAGGGGAACTGTCATGTGCATCCGAATCGCGGTCCGTGTTGGTCCGCTGGATATCGCCGAAAAATGTGGCCGAATCGTAAACCCGCGATTCGCAGACGTTCTGATCAACGAGGCCGAGTACCTCGCTCGCCATCTCGGTCAGCCGCGGCGAAATCGCCGGATCGTCCGCCATCTCGGCCACTTCGGACAATTCCAGCGCGAGGGCGCGCAACTCGGCCAGGCTCAGACGCATCGCTGCTCTCACGCGAAGGTGACGGAGGGCGTGTGTGCCTGACAAGCCATCCGCTCGCATTGATCTGAATCAATTCTGAATCAATCCAGAGCATCGCTTTACAGTTGGCGGCGCGGTTTCCTAGCCTTCATCCTGATCTGGGGAGGGATCGCCGGAAATTGGCCGAGCCGGTGCTGGCACTGCGCGGGGTATCCAAGAGCTTCGGCGCGATCCGGGCGCTGAGCGAGATGGACCTGTCGCTCGAGCCCGGCGAGGTGCTGGGTCTGATGGGCGACAACGGCGCCGGCAAGTCCACGCTGATGCGCATCATGGCCGGCAACTTCCCGCCGACCACCGGCGAAATCTGCATGAATGGCATACCGGTGCATTTCCATCGCCCGCTGGATGCGCGGCGCCATGGGATCGAGATCGTGTATCAGGACCTCGCGCTGTGCGACAACCTGACCGCGGCGGCCAACGTGTTCCTGGGGCGCGAGCTGACGCGGCGCGTGGGTCCGGTGAAGCTGCTCGACTATCGGGCGATGTACGCCCGCGCCGGGGCACTGTTCGCCGAACTGAAGTCGGAGACGCGACCGCGCGACCTGGTGCGCCGCATGTCGGGCGGCCAGCGCCAGGCGGTAGCGATCGCGCGCACGCGATTGTCTGATGCGCGCATCGTGTTGCTCGATGAACCGACGGCGGCGATTTCGGTGCGCCAGGTAGCCGAAGTACTGGACCTGATCCGCCGGCTGCGCGAGCGCGGCATCGCGGTGGTGCTGGTGAGCCATCGCATGCCGGACGTGTTCGAGGTGGCGGACCGCATCCTGGTGCTGCGGCGCGGACGCAAGGTGGCGGAGAAGCCGGTCGCATCGTCGAGCCCCGAGGAGGTCACCGGGCTGATCACCGGTGCGATCGATGCCGCTTGAGGCGCCGGTGACGTTGGGCGCGGTCGCGGACCAGCGCGAACACACGCGCATGCACCTTCTGCTGGCGTCGCAGGCGTTCTGGGTAACGCTGGCGCTGCTGGCGATGTGCGCGGTGATGTCGGTGCTGCAGCCGCAGGCGTTCGCCAGCACAGAGAACTTCTACAACATCACCCGCAACTTCGCGTTCATCGGCATCATGGCGCTGGGCATGACGACGGTGATCGTCACTGGCGGGATCGATCTGTCGGTGGGCTCGGTGATGGGGCTGGCGGCGATCGCCGCCGGGCTGGTGCTGCAGGCGGCCGGTCCGTGGTGGCTGGCGATGGCTGCGGGGCTGGCGACCGGGCTCGCGTCGGGCGCGGTGAACGGCGCGCTGATCGCCTGGGTTGGGCTGCCGCCATTCGTCGTGACGCTGGGTACGCTGTCAGTCGGTCGCTCGCTCGCCGTGGTGCTTTCGCAGAACAAGATGATCTACGACTTCGGTCCTGACGCCGACACGGTGTTCGCGATCGGCGGCGGGCAGATACTGGGCATCGCCAATCCGGTCTGGGTGCTGCTGGTGCTGACGGTCGTGTTCTCGGCCGTGCTGCACCTGACGCGCTGGGGCCGTCATCTGTATGCGATCGGTGGCAACGAGCAGGCAGCTGTGCTGACCGGCGTGCCGGTCGCGCGCGCAAAGTTCGCCGCCTATGTGGTCTCCGGCACCATGGCGGCATTGGCCGCGGTGTTGATCATCGGCTGGCAGGGGTCGGCGATCAACGCGCTGGGGACGGGCTACGAACTGCGGGTGATCGCCTCTACTGTGATCGGCGGGGCCAACCTGATGGGCGGCGAGGGTGGTGCCTATGGTGCGTTCATCGGTGCCGCGCTGATCGAGGTGATCCGCAATGCGCTGTTGATGGCGGGCGTGGATTCGAACTGGCAAGGCACGTTCGTCGGCGTGTTCATCGTGCTTGCGGTGCTGCTGGAGAAGCTGCGCGGACGGCGGCGGGCGTGAGGAAACAACAGGAGGAAGCGAAATGAAGCACGGCCTGGCGATGCTGCTGGTGGCGCTGGTGCTGGCGTTGCCGGCCTCGGCGGCGGACAAGAAATACGTCTTCGCGCTGGTGCCGAAGAACACCAACAACCCGTTCTTCGACCAGGCGCGTGACGGCTGCAAGAAGGCCGAGAAGGAGCTGAACGGCGCGATCGAGTGCCTGTATGTCGGCCCGGGTGAGCACGGCGGCGGCGAGGAGCAGGTGCAGGTGGTGAACGACCTGATCGCGCGTCGGGTGGACGGCATCGCGGTGTCGCCTTCGAACGCGCCGGCGATGGGCCGCGCGCTGGCCGAGGCGAACAAGGCTGGCATCCCGGTGCTGACCTGGGATTCGGACCTGCTGGACCGCGACCAGAAGGAGCGCATCGCCTATGTCGGCACGCACAACTACGAAATCGGTGTGAACCTGGCCAAGCTGGTGATGACGATCAAGCCGAAGGGTGGGTCGATCTGCATCCAGTCGGGCGGGGCGGCGGCGGCCAATCACAACGAGCGCATGCAGGGAATCCGCGACACGCTGTCGGGGAAGGCGAGCAAGGCGCCGCCGGGCGATCGGCTGACCGGCCAGAACGGCTGGAAGGAGGTGGACGGCTGTCCGCTGTACACCAACGACGACTTCGCGGTCGCGGTGCAGCAGATGGAGGACATCCTGGGCAAGTATCCGCAGCTCGATGCGTTCGTACCGACCGGCGGATTCCCGCAGTTCCTGCCGCAGGCCTATCGCAAGGTGGCGGAAAAGTACAAGTCGCGGATCGAGGATGGATCGCTGGCGCTGGTGGTGGCGGACACGCTGCCGGTACAGCTCGACCTGCTGAAGGCGGGGCTGTCGCGCGGCCAGGTCGGGCAGCGGCCGTTCGAGATGGGCTACAAGTCGATGTACTTCCTGAAGGACATCAAAGACGGCAAAGCGAAGCCGAAGGACCCGACGTATACCGGGCTGGATGTTTGCACGCCGCAGAACGTGGCGACCTGCGTGGGCGGCTAACGCGCGACTGCCGTTCTGCAATCAGCTAGAACGGCGCGGTCGCGATCGGCGGCAAGACGCTGCGTTGTCGACGGGCGCAGCGGATTGCTGCGGGCAGCGTCTTGGATGCAAGATGCCAACCTGTTCTGGGCGTAAGCCGCCGCCGCTTCGCCCACGCGTAGGCGCGACCGCGCTGTCAGGCGCCGTGCACATTGGAGGGGCAACGATATGACGGACACGACCGGGCTGCTCGCGCGGCGGAACGCTGCACTGGGAGGCGGCGCACCACTGTTCTACGAGACGCCGCTCCATATCGTGCGCGGCGAAGGCACTTACCTGTTCGATGCCGATGGCCGCTGTTACGTCGACATGTACAACAACGTGCCCTGCGTGGGTCACGCCAACCCGCACGTGGTCGAGGCGATGACACGTCAGCAGGCCACGCTGAACGTGCACAGCCGGTATCTGCACGAAGGCGTCGTCGAATTCTGCGAGCGCCTGGCGGCGCTGCACGGCGA
>DASSRN010000542.1:0-22237 GCA_035701785.1 Acetobacteraceae bacterium
CCTGCGCCTGCTCGATCGCCTCGATCACCTCGTGCGCGCCAAGCTCCCGCAGCCCCGCACCGCGTTCCGCGCGTCCCACCACCGCCGTCACGCGTGCGCCGGATCGCGCGGCGAGCTGTACCGCGAGCGTACCCACACCACCTGCCGCCCCGGTGATCAACACGCGCTTGCCCAGCAGCGGCGCACCATCTCGCAGCGTGCGCAGCGCCGTCAGCCCTGCCACCGGCAGCGTCGCCGCCTGCGCGAAGCTGACATTGTCGGGCAGCACCGCCATCCGATGGCTTCCAACCGCGACGCGCTGTGCCCAGCCGAGTTCGTCGGTCAGCGCGACGACGCGTGCACCGGCAGGCGGACCGTTGCCGTCTTCCGCCTGCTTCACCACCACGCCGGCAACGTCCTGGCCAGGCACCCAGCCCACACCATTGTTGCGCACCGAGCGCAGTTCGCCGCGGTTCAGCGAGAATGCATGCACCGCCACCAGCGCCTCGTTGCGCTGCGGATGCGGCTCGGGCAGTTCGCGCAGTTCGACCGGTGCGGCGTCATTCAGTGTGGTGACGAGACCGAGCATCAGTTTGCCCTCCACAGCAGTTCCGCGCGAAAATACCGGCGAGTAGGAACGGAGCGTCCGGCATGCGCCAGATGGTGATGGTTGGCTTCTTGCAGGCGCAGAACTGCACCAACCTGGTCAGCTCCTGGCGTCATCCTGAGTCGCGCGATGATTCCATGTCCGCCGACTACTACCGCACCATCGGCCGCGTGCTGGAGGAAGGCAAGTTCCACCTGGGCTTCTTCGACGACCGCCTGGCGATGCCCGACCGTTACGGCAACGATCATCGCCACACCGTGGAGCACGGCATCCGCTGCGTGAAGATGGACCCGATCACCGTGCTGACGGTGATGGGCATGGCGACCGAACGCTTAGGTCTCGGCGCCACCTGCTCCACCACGTATTTCGAGCCGTTCCACGTCGCGCGCGTGTTCGCCACGCTCGACCTGATGACCGGCGGACGCGCGGCGTGGAATGTCGTCACGTCGATGAACGACGGCGAAGCGCTGAACATGGGCCACGACGAGCACCTCGAGCACGACGCGCGCTACGATCGTGCCGACGAGTTCATGCAGGTGGTGCTCGGGCACTGGAATTCGTGGGACGACGATGCGATCGCGCTCGACAAGCAGAGCGGCCTGTTCGCGCATCCCGACAAGGTGCGCAGGCTCGATCATCAGGGTACCTGGTTCCGCTCGCGCGGGCCGTTCACTGTTCCGCGCTCGCCGCAGGGTCACCCGGTGGTGATCCAGGCCGGACAGAGCGGTCGCGGCAAGTCGTTCTCGGCGCGCTGGGGCGAGGTCGTGTTCGTCTCCACCCACACCAGCATGGAGCATGGCCGGCAGCTCTATCGCGAGATGAAGGACGACGTGGCGCGCCAGGGCCGTGACCCCGACCAGTTCTTCATCACGCCATCGGCTTACGTGGTGTGCGCGGAGACCAAAGCGGAAGCCGAAGACAAGATGGCGCTGATCGAGACTCTGGCTACGGACGAAGACGCGCTGTCGCTGCTGTCCGAGGCGATGAACTTCGACTTCGCTTCCAAGGGTCTGGACGAGCCGTTCACCGACGAGGAGCTGGCGAACATTTCCGGCACGCAGTCGATGCGCGACCGCGTGCTGCGCGCCAGCGGCATCACCAATCCGACGCCGCGCGACTTCGTCAGGTACAGCCATCGCGCGCGGCCGAACAAGCCGTTCGTCGGCGGCCCGAAAGAGGTGGCGGATGGACTGGAACAGTGGTTCACCGAGCCGGTGGCGGATGGCTTCGTGCTGGCCGCGACGCATGTGCCCGGCACGTACATGGACTTCGTGAAGCACGTGGTGCCGGAGCTTCAGCGCCGCGGGCTCTACCACAAGGACTACACCGGCGCGACGCTGCGCGAGAACCTCGGCCTGCCGATCCCCACAACGACTCCCCCTCCCCTTGCGGGCTTGAGCCGCGAAGCGGATCGAGCCCGCGAGGGGAGGGGGAGGACGGAGCCATGAAACTCGGCCTCTCCATCGGCTACTCGCGCGCGCATCTCGAAATCCCGGTGGCGCTCGTGCAGCGCGCCGAGGAACTCGGCTACGACAGCATCTGGACGGCCGAAGCGTACGGCACCGACGCCGTCACCCCGCTCGCCTACCTCGCCGCGCTGACCAAGCGGATCAAACTCGGCACCGGCATCATGCAGCTTGCCGCACGCACGCCGGCCAACGCCGCGATGTGCGCAGCAACCGTCGATGCGATGGCCGGCGGCGGTCGCTTCATCGCTGGCCTCGGCGTATCAGGCCCGCAGATCGTCGAGGGCTGGTACGGCGAACCCTGGGGCCGCCCGTATTACCGCTACAAGGACTACGTCGCGATCATGCGCAAGATCTTCCGCCGCGAAGCGCCGGTGACGCATGACGGCCGCGAGATCTCGCTGCCCTACACCGGCGAAGGCTCCGCCGGCGTCGGCAAGCCGCTGAAGTCGATCCTGCATATGAACCCCGATATCCCGATCTATCTCGGCACCGGCAACGAAGCGACGGTGAAGCTGACGGCCGAGATCGCCGATGGCTGGCTGCCACTCGGCTTCGTCCCCGGCTCCTTGCCGGAATACCTGCCCTGGCTCGAAGAAGGCTTCCGCCGCGCTGGCAACGGCAAGAGCCTGCACGACTTCGCCATCCAGGCCTCTGTGCATGTCGAGATCGACAGCGACGTGAAGGCCGCTCTGGCGAAGCTGAAGCCAGAGGTCGCGCTGTACGTCGGCGGCATGGGCCATCGCGACAAGAACTTCCACAAGGACATGATGATCCGCCGCGGCTTCAAGGACGCCGCCGACCGCATCCAGGAACTGTACCTCGCGCATCGCAAGGACGAAGCGATCGCCGCGGTGCCTGACGAGTGGGTGGACATGAAGTCGCTGGTCGGCCCGCCCGAGCGCATCCGGCAGCGCTTCCGCGCATGGGAGGATTCCGGCGCCACCAGCCTTACCGTGCGCTCACGCAACCCCGAGGCGATCGAGGTGATGGCGCAGGCCGCGCGGCTCAACTGACGGAGGATAACCCATGCGCTTCAAGGACAGGGTCGCGCTGATCACCGCAGTGGGCAGCGGCATCGGCCGCGCCACCGCCGATATCATGGCGCAGGAAGGCGCCGTCATCGTCGGCGTGGACAACGACGAACGCCGCCTCGCCATGGCGATGGAGGCGATGAACATGTCGGGCGGCCGTGCCGTCGGCCGCGCCTGCGATGCGCTGAACGAGGCCGAGGTCAACGACGTCGTCGCCTGGGCGGCGAAGCAGTACGGCAGTATCGACATCCTGGTGAACGCCGTCGGCGGCAGCACGATCATCGAGAGGCCGGGCGCCACGGTCGACGAGTTGAGCTTCGACGACTGGCAGAGACTGATCCACTTCAACCTGAGCGGCACGTTCCTGTTCAGCCACGCGGTGACGCCGGTGATGAAGCGGCGGGGCAGCGGCAAGATCGTCAACCTCGCCTCGATCGCCGGACGCGGCCTCAGCACTTCCTCAAGCAGCGCCTACTCGGCGGCAAAGGGCGGCATCATCGCCTTCACCCGCAAGCTCGCGTTCGAGCTCGGTCCGTTCGGCATCAACGTCAACGCGATCGCGCCCAGCAAGACGCTGACCGAGCGCATCCGCCCGCGCTGGAACCAGCAGTCGCCCGAGGATCAGGCAGCGGAGATCGAGCGCACCCCGCTGCGGCGCATCGCCGAGGCCGCAGACCAGGCGAAGGTGATCTGCTTCCTCGCCTCATCAGATGCGGATTTCGTCACCGGGCTGACGATCGACGTCACCGGAGGCTTGTGAGAAGACGATCCACTACAGATGGCAGAACGGGCTTCTTATGCGGAAGCGTGCGGGACCAGCGGACCAGCAGCTGGCGAAGGGGGTTGAGCGGACCGATCTGCATGAGCTGGAACGTCATCAGACGCGCTTTGCCGAGTGGCAGCTCCTCCAGCATCGCGTGCGCCGCCTGGGTGTCGGTCATATTCAGGATGAAGACGACACCGGGCCGGTCTTCCAACGAATACCACTGGTCGATCTTGCCATCGGGATAGAGCAGCGCGGTCTCGCGAACCTCGGTCGGCAAAATGCGCTGAACCTCTGACATGTTGGTGCCAGGGGCGAAGGTCCCGACCGCCAGAATCTTGGTGGTCGGCGTCTGCGGTATCGGTGTCTTCTGTGGTTTCTCACCTTCGGTTTGCTCAGCCACAGGCGCATCCCCATTCTGGCGCGGTGTAGCACGCTGGACACGCTGTCATGAAGCGCAGAGGGTCGCCAATGCCGCGGCGACGCATGCGCGGTTCATTACGGGCAGCCTGACAAGAGCTTTCGACGCAATTGCGAAGCCGCCCAAATGGACTGCCGGAAGCACTCAGTCAGATCTGAGCCGCACCACCATCCACGAACAGCTCAATACCGCTGACGTAGGCGCTGTCGTCGGATGCAAGAAATACCGCGGCCTTACCAAGATCATCCGGGGTGCCAAGTCGGCCGACCGGAACCGACGCAGCCATCGCGGCTTTGTCCTGGTCCGTCACGAAATGCGAGAGCCCAGGCGTGTCGGTGTAGCCGGGGCTCAACACGTTGATGCGGATGTCGCGCCCCTTCAGGTCGACGATCCAGGTGCGGGCAAACGAGCGTACTGCGGCCTTTGCTGCGTTGTACACCGAGCACGAGGCGAAGCCCTTGATTGACACCATAGAGCCGGTGAGGATCACAGAAGAGCCCCTGGTCAGCAAAGGCAATGCTTTTTGCACGGTGAACAGCACGCCGCGCACATCCGTGTTGAATGTCCTGTCGAACAGTTCCTCGGTGATCTCACCGAGCTTGCCGAATTCATAAACCCCGGCGTTCACCGCCAGGACATCGATATGGCCAGCTTGCGCGTTGACAGCGTCGTAGATGCGGTCGAGGTCGGCGAGGTTGGAGATATCGCCCTGGATCGCGGCGGCATCGCGGCCGATTTCGGCAACGGCCTGATCCAGTTGTGACTGACGGCGGCCAATAATAAATATCCGCGCGCCTTCTTGGGCAAAACGTTTGGCCATGCCGAGGCCAATACCGGCGCTGCCGCCGGTGACAACAGCTATTCTGCCGTCGAGTTTACCGGTCATCGTAACCTCCTTGTCGAGCTCGCCAGTGATGACATCCGACAATGCCGGTTCCAGCCTGACCTACGGACCGGTTCGAGGCGGTACCCTTGCGAAGAGTTCGCCGAGCCCTTCGGACATCGTCGGATGCGCGAGGATCGCGTCCCGCAGCTTCGGATAAGGTAAGTCTGCCAGCATCGCCGTTTGCACGACGGCCACGACTTCGCCCGCCTCGGCACCGATCATTGTAAAGCCAAGGATGCGGTCGTCATTCGCCCCAACAACGACCTTCATGAAGCCCTCTGTTTCGTCGGTCGTCGCCGTCCGTCGTACGTCGCTCATCGGCAGCCGCGCGATGCGCACCGTAACACCTTGCTGCTGTGCGTCGCGTTCGCTTAGTCCCACGTGAGCGAGCGGCGGTTCGGTGAACATGCAATAGGGCACCAATCGATTGCGCGTGCTGCGGTTGGCACCTCCCAGATTGTCCCGGATAATCCGAAAGTCGTCGATTGAGACATGCGTGAACTGCGGACTGCCGGCGCACTCGCCAATCGCCCAAACGTCGCGCGCGGTCGTCTCCAGGCGCTCATTCGCGCGGATGTAGCCGCGCGCATCCAACTCGACGCCGGCCTCTTCCAGCCCGACGCCGGCGGTGTTGGGCACGCGTCCCGCCGCAACCAGGATATCGCTGCCCTCGATCTTCTGCTCGCCCGAGGACGTTCGCACAGTCAGGCTGACGCCGTTACCGGATCGGCCCTCCACATGAAGGGTTTGCGCGTGAAGCAGAAATTCAATGCCCTCTTCCCTCAAGATCCGCATTACTTCGTCGGCGACGTCGGAATCCTCGCGGGCCATCAGCTGAGCACCGGCCTCGATCACGGTCACACGGCTCCCGAAACGGCGATAGGCCTGGGCCAGCTCGAGGCCGACATACCCGCCACCGAAAACCACCAGATGCGAGGGCGCATAGTCGAGTTCGAGCGCCTCGATGTGGGTGAGCGGCCGCGCAGCTTCGAGGCCGGGAATCGAAGGGATTGCCGCGTGTGTGCCGAGATTGAGGAAGACCCGGTCCCCGGTCAGCACTCGCACGCCACCGTCATTCAGTTGCACCTCGAGCGTTTTCTCCGCGACGAACCGGCCGCTGCCCATGATCAATTCAGCACCGCTCGCCATGTAGTTATGTAAGTGCAGTTCAATTTCGCGGCTGACCATGTCACGCTTGCGCTGACGCACCTTCGACATATCGACCGTGATTGCCCCGCTGATCACCGTGCCGAACTGGGCGGCGTGACGCGTCTGATGGGCGATCCGGGCGCTCCAAACTTCGTTTTTGCTGGGCAGACAGGCGATGTTGGGACAGGAGCCACCGATCCACCGACGCTCGACGACGGCCGTTCGCTGCCCCGATTTCGCCAGGTGCCAGGCCAGCAGCTTGCCGCCAAATCCACTGCCCAGGATGAGGTTTTCGAACTGTTCGGATTGAGGCACAGGCTTCCTCCAGTCAGCAGCTGTGAGAGAGCAAGGCGCTTGCGAGGCGCTTATAGCACTTGTTCGAGTGAGCGGCAGATTTGGGGAAGTGATCAGGCGGGTTAGCAGGAAGCAGACCTCTTCGGTCGGCCACGCAGGCCGCGCTCGGACGGCGAGTCCGGATTATTCCGTCTCACTCATCGCCAGCCGCAGCCCCGATAGGAAGAACTCGCGCTGCTCCGGATCGCGCCAATGTTCCGCCTTCGGCAGCACCTCCTGCGTCAGGGCGCGCAGCCGTTTGATGATCATTTTTGCCTCGTCCCATTCGCCCAGGTATGCGTAACAGGCAGCGAGAAAGCGGTGCGTCGGGACCCAACCCGGGTTCTCTTGTAATGACAGCAACAACATTGCCCGCGCCTGATCTAAGCGCCGTGCGAAGAAATGGGCTATGCCCTTCGGCAGCGAGGTTTCGCCTCTAGGATCGAGTGGATCGAGCCGCGACGCTCTTTCGAGATGCTCGATCGCAATGTCAGGTGAACAGCCTGCCCACAATCTCAACCACCCGCTCCATCGCCATCCATCGGCGAAGCTCGGATTGATCTGTAGTGATCGATCAATCAGGGCGGTTGCGGCATCAATATCCTCGCCGCAGGCCGCGAGGACATATGCGGCTCGACCGAGCGTATCCGCATCGTCGCTGGCGTTGCCAGCGGCACGGCGGGCTAGCCCGATAGCCCTTTGGCGGCTTGCCTCGGGCTCATCGGTCCAACCGCTACCGTACAGCGCCATATGGTACCACGCGGATAACGCGAGGGCTGGGCCGTACGCAGGAGCCTGCTCGATTGCGGCACTCAGCCGATCGAGAGCCTCCACATAATCTTGCTTCTCCCACGCGTAATTTACCCGACGCGCGCGCAGATAAAGATCGTAGGCTGTCAGATCGGGCCTTGGCCGTTCCACTGCGCGCCGGACTTCCGCGGCCCGCAATGCGGGCTCAATGACCCCAGCGACACTCATCGCCACCCGGTCCTGCAGATCGAGAACGTCCTCAAGCGAGCTGTCGAAATGATCGGCCCAAATATGCGCGCCACTCTCTGCTTCGATCAGCTGAGCAGCAATCCGCACCCGGTTCCCGCCCTTCCTGACCGAGCCTTCAACCACGTAGCGCACGCCCAGTTCGCGCCCGAATTGTTTCACGTCGACGGCTCGGCCCTTATAGGTGAAGCTCGAATTGCGGGCGATCACGAACAGCCACCGGATGCGCGACAACGCAGTGATGATCTGCTCGACCATGCCGTCGGCGAAATACTCCTGCTCGGGGTCGCCCGACATGTTCTGGAATGGCAGAACGGCAATCGAGGGCTTGTCGGGTAACGGCAGTTGCGGCGGCAAGGAACCTTCGGTCGGCTGACCCGAGCGCAAGCTGGCCAAATGTGCCAGTCGATAACCACGGCCTGGGACAGTGACGACAAAACTGTGCCCCTCCCCGTGTTCGTCCAGCGACTTTCGCAGAGCCGAGACATGGACGTGGAGGTTTCCCTCTTCGACGATGCGACCGGGCCATAGCCGGGCGATCAGGTCGTCCTTTCTGACAATCTCGCCCTTAGCCTCGGCCAGGACACACAGGATGCCAAGCGCACGCCGGTGAAGCGGCACCGGCTGACCATCGCGTCGCAATTCGGGTCGTGCGAGGTCGAGCTGAAAACGGCCGAAGCTGATCTCCTCGCTCGCCATCGGATGCGCGGTCCCGGGTTTTTTAGATGCTTAAACAATGACCTTAAGGCCGCTTCGCCCATACCGTCCAGCACGATCGCGGCCAAGCTTCCAATGGAAGCACGGCAAGGCCGGTTCGGTGATCAAGAAGCGCGATTTGGTGTGGCTTGCAATTGGCACGCGAGGAACCGTTCTCTCGCCGGCCGCTCGGTAGTGCCGATGATCTGGGGAGTCCTATGGGACAGGCGCCGCGAGGTGGCAATTGAACATTCTGGAGCTGATTGCGCTGGGCGCCGCAGCGGGCGCAGGTGCAGGGTTGCTGGCGGGCCTGATCGGGGTAGGCGGTGGGATCGTTGTTGTCCCCGTCGTCTATTACGGGCTTTTAAATAGCGGCGTGACGGCGGATGAGGCCGTGCACGTTGCGGTTGCGACGTCCCTGGCGGCAATCGTGCCAGCAGCTATCGTGTCGTTTCTGACGCATCGGCGTGCGGGCAACACTGACTTCGCATTCCTGAGAGACTGGGGTCCCGGCATCGCCATTGGGGTCGTGGCCGCTCAGATCGCCGCCCCGCATGTGCGCGGGACCTTCATGACAGCGTTGTTCGCTCTGCTTTGTCTGGCTTTCGCTGTTCGGTTTGCGTTCCCACAGCGATTTCGGCCGATGGCCGAGCGACCGCCGGGTGATGCGTTTCGGCATTTGGCCAGCGCCGGTATCGGGCTTTCGTCTGGGTTTGCCGGGATCGGTGGCGGCATCCTGACGAATATCGTGATGACACTGTCCGGGCTGCCGATGCACAAGAGCATCGGCCGGGCCGCAGCAGCAGGCATCGTGGTAAGCGTCCCAGCCACCATTGCAGCGGCGCTGGCATCGAAAGCGCATCATCCGCTGGAAATGGGCAGCATCGACATCACGATGTGGGCTTGTATCGCCCCGGCCCAAGCTGCCGCGGCTTGGCTTGGCGCGCGACTGGCCCCGGTCATGTCCGCGGAGTTCTTGAGCCGTGTCTTCGCAACCGCCCTGTCGCTTACAGGGGTCACTATGCTGCACTCGAGCCTGACCTGAACCGCCACCGATCGGAAACATCAAGCACACACAGAGGCGGGAGCATGCGCTCTGGCGTCAGAGACTGGCGAACCGGGTGTTTGCGAGCGGACATACCGGTGTTGGTCGCGTGCATACTGCTTGGCGCGGCACTCCTCCGGTTCGGATTGACGACATTCGCCGCCGCGCACATTCCTGGTCACGAAGAATGGAATGATGCGCTCTCCGCGAGCAGGAATCAGTACAACGCGCAATGCTGCGGCCTCGGCGACGCCCAGCTCGTGGAGTTTGATGACTGGCGGCGAGCGGCCGACGGCAACTACGAAGTCTACCTTCTCGGAAAGTGGCGACGCATAGAACCGTGGAAGATCACAACCGACCAACTAAACCCAACAGGGAAAGCAATCGTCTGGTACGACCCGGACCCAGCGGATCAGGCGGAGGAGACTGGCGCGGTTGCTCGTGTGATCATCTATTGCTTCAAGCCTCTCGATACGTATTAGGATGTACCGCCGGCTTACTTGAACCGCGGCAACTTCTCCGCCAGCGCCTGGTACGCATCCTCGTCCGTGCGATCATACCGCAGCGGCGTCACCACGATGTTGCCTGCACGCAGCGCGTCGTAATCACTCTCCGGCCCCTGCTCGCGATCGCCGCGCCGGAAGTTGAGCCAGTGATAGGTCATGCCACGCGGATCGACCCGCGAATCGACATGCATGCCCGCCACCATGCCGACGCCCTGTCGCGCCAACGTCATCGGTCCCGCTTCGGCCGCAGGGCACGCGGGGAAGTTGACGTTGAGGCACGCATCCTTGCTCCAGCCGATCGCCATCAGGTCGCGCACCACCTGCGCGCCCAGCATGCGCGACGCATCCCACAGCGGGTTGTTGCGATCCTTGTAGGCCTGGCTCAGCGCGATCGACGGCACGCCCAGCATCATGCCGGTCATGGCGCCGCCGACAGTGCCGGAGAACACCGTCTCCATCCCCAGGTTCAGCCCGCGGTTCACGCCCGACAGCAGCAGTTGCGGCGGACCGCACTCCGCCATCAGGTGACAGATCCCCATCACCGCGCAGTCGCCCGGCGTGCCGGTGATGCCGAAGCGCCGCTCGCCCTGCTGGCTGACCCGCAGCGCGTGGTGCAGGCTGATCGCGTGCGACACGCCGCTCTGGTCGTGCTCCGGCGCCACCACCCACACCTCACGCGCCAGTTCGGCGGCGATCTGCTCGAGGATCGCCAGTCCCGGCGCATCGATGCCATCGTCGTTGGTCAGCAGGATCCGATCCAGCACGCGCTCGCTCCGATCATCCGTTCGCAGCCTGTTTGACGCGTCCTCTCTACGCCGTCCAGCATGGGCCGCCGGGAAGGAGACGATGCATGCAGATCATCGACGCGCAGGTGCACATCTGGGGCAGCGGCACGCCAAGCGGACATCACCGGCAAACCTCGCTCTTCACCGCTGAGGAGCTGATCAGGGAGATGGACGAAGCCGGGGTGAACGGCGCGGTGCTGCATCCGCCAAGCTGGGACAACGGCTCCAACGAAATGGCGGTCGAGGCGGCGCAGAAGTATCCCGACCGCTTCTGCATCCTGGGCTGGTTCCCGCTCGACCGGCCGGAGGAACGCAAGCGCATCGAAACCTGGAAGCAGCGCCCCGGCATGCTGGGCCTGCGCTGGTCGCTGACCCGGCCCGAGCAGGAGAACTGGCACAAGGACGGCACCATGGACTGGGTGTGGCCCGCCGCCGAGAAGGCCGGCACGCCGATCGCCACCATGGCATGGCGCTTCCTGCCGCTGTTCCGCCAGATCGCCGAGAGGCATCCGCACCTGAAGCTGATCATCGACCATCTCGGTCTGGTGCGGTCGGCGAAGGGCGCCGCGGCCTTCGCCGACCTGGACACGCTGTGCTCGTTGGCGAAGTGCCCGAACGTCGCGGTGAAGGCGACGGGAGCACCAGGCTATTCGGCTGAAGGCTACCCGTTCCGCGACATCCACGACGGGCTGCATCGCATCTTCGATGCCTACGGTCCGCAGCGCTTCTTCTGGGGCACCGACATCACGCGCATGCCGTGCAGCTACCGTCAGTGCGTCACGCTGTTCACCGAACAGCTGCCCTGGCTCAAGGGCAAAGACCTCGAGCTGGTGATGGGCCAGGGCGTGTGCGACTGGCTCGGCTGGCAGCGCAAACCGACGTGACTACCCGCGCCCAGGCCGCCGCGCCACGGCCGACCGACGCGCCAGCGCCAGGATCGCGTTGCGCGACAGCACATCGTCCGGCGCGCCAGTGCGCTTGCACGCACGCTCGGCTTCCGCCAGCCCTGCCATCGCCGCAGTCAGCGCGGCTGAGGACCACAGCTCCACCGCGCGTGTGAACGCTGCAACGCGGCGAAAGAACACCGGAGGTCGCGCCGCCTTCACCGCATCGGCCGGGCTCAGCCCGTCATCCACCGCCAGCCGCACACGGTGCAGGCGCTGCAGATGCATCAGCGCCGCCCGCAGCACGCCGACCGGCGTTCCGCCTTCAGCGACCGCGAGTTCAAGCGCGCGATCCGCCTGGGCCACGTCGCCCATCGTCGCGGCAAACAGCGCGTCATCCAGCGACAGGCCGGCAAGGTCGCCGATGCAGGCCAGCGCGGCATCCAGATCCACCCGCCCGCCGGGGCCGGCGAACAGCGCCAGCTTCTCGGCCTCACCGCGGGTCGACGCCCGGTCGGCACCCAGCTGACCAGATACCCAGGCCAGCGCGTCTGCATCGATGCCAACGCCCGCTTCCGACAGCACGGTGCGAACCGTATCGGCCAGCGCGCGGCCCTCTTCGGGGTAGCACGCGATCGCCGCCGCATCAGCGGCACCTTCGACCAGTGCCCGCAGCCGGGAGCGCGTTGCCAGCCCAGGCGCCTCCAGCACCACCAGGGCAGGCGCGGCGCCTTTCAGGATCGCAGTCACCTGCGACGTCGCGGCGTCGGTCGCCTCGCGCAGCCGCACCACCCGTCGGCCACCGGTCATCGGCAGCGACGCCGCCTCGTCGGCCAGCCGGCCGGCATCCTCACGCCCCAGATCGGCCACCAGGAACGGATCGTCCAGCGAGCCCGCCACAGCGCGCACCAGTGCCGCGGCGCGATCGCGGATCATGCCGTGATCCTCGCCGTAGAGCAGCACCACCCGGCAGGCTCCGGGATCCCGCAGGAAAGCCGCTACCCTTTGTGGCGACAGCTTCAACTGCTCGCTGTCGCCCGCCTGCGGAAATACGCCGACAGCTGAATGGTGATCTGATCTGCCAATGCGTTCGCCAGGCGCCTGGTGACCGCCTCATTCGTCAGGTCGGCCTCGAAATACTGCGTATCGATGATGTTGAGCCCGTCCACGGCCTTGGCCGACCCGCTGGTCAGCGTCGTCCGGCCCGGATCCTGGGCGACCAGGGTCCACGAAGCGGTGCCGATCAGCCGGACGCGGGTCGCGATGCTGTCCGGCTGAATTGCGATGCCCTCGCCGGAGACACCGAACGATACCGCCAGGTCGTACAGATGCGGCGCAGTAGCCCCTGCCCCTTCCAGACGCTGCTGCAATGCCTGGCGCATTTCCTGTCCCGGTCGATCCGGGATCAGGTTGACCCGGATCGCCGCCAGCTCGCGCTGTGCCACGCCGGCGCTCCCCGAGGCAGTGGGCATGTACACCGGCTGGAACCCGCAGCCCGACAGCGCAGCGGCGCCGGCCAGCGCAGCAAATTGCCGCCGCCTCATCCCGCCACCACGAAATTCACGATGCGGTTCGGCACATAGATTTCCTTGACGATCCGCTTGCCTTCCAGCGCGCGGGCGACATTCGAGTCGGCCCGGGCAGCCGCAAGGTTCGCATCGCGCGGGGCATCCGGTGGCACATTGATCGTGCCGCGCAGCTTGCCCATCACCTGAACGGCGATGGTCACGGTATCCGCTGCCAGCAGGTCTGGGTCAGCCTCCGGCCAGGCAAGCTCAGCGACCAACCGGTCCGACCCGGGATACAGGGATTTGTAGGCCTCCTCCGCCAGATGCGGCATCATTGGCGCGATCAGCCGGGCCAGCACCTCAGCCGCCTCGCGACGCGCTGCGCCGAGCCCCGGCGCATCCGCCGATCTTTCGGCATCCGACAACGCGTTCGCCAGTTCATAGAGCCGCGCCACCGCGACGTTGAACGCGAAGCTGTCCAGCGCCTCGGTCACCGCCGCGATGGTGCGATGGGTCACCCGGCGCAGCGCCAGCGCGGCGTCGGACGTGCCCTCGGACGAGGTCGCGGCGCCGGTGTTCTCGATCAGCCGGAACACCCGCTGGGTGAACCGGAAGGCGCCGGCCACGCCTGCTTCAGTCCACTCCATATCGCGGTCCGGCGGGTTGTCCGACATGATGTAACAGCGCGCCGTGTCGGCGCCGTAGCGGGCAATGATCGGCTCTGGCGCGACCGTGTTGCGTTTCGACTTGCTCATCGCCTCGACGCGGCCGATCACCACCGGCTCGCCGGTCGTGCGATGGACGGCGTTGCCGTCAGGCTGCCTGACCACTTCGTCCGGATACAGCCACGTGCCGTTCGGTCCCGGCGCCGAGCGATAGCTCTCATGCGTCACCATGCCCTGGGTGAACAGCCCGGCGAACGGCTCCTCGACGTTCAGGTAACCGGTGCGCTTCATCGCGCGGACGAAGAAGCGTGAATACAACAGGTGCAGGATCGCATGCTCGATGCCGCCGATATACTGATCGACCGGCAGCCAGTGATCGACCGCGTCCCGCTCCACCGGTGCCGCCGCCCGCGGGCTGCAGAAGCGAGCGAAATACCAGGAGCTGTCGACGAAGGTGTCGAACGTGTCGGTCTCCCGTTGGGCCGGCGCGCCGCATTGCGGACAGGCCACATGTTTCCAGGTCGGATGATGGTCCAGCGGATTGCCTGGACGGTCGAACTGAGCGTCATCCGGCAGTGTCACCGGCAACTGGTCCTCCGGCACCGGCACCATGCCGCAGGCGGCACAGCGGATCATCGGAATCGGGCAGCCCCAGCCGCGCTGTCGGCTCACCCCCCAGTCACGCAGCCGCCAGTTTACCTCTCCCCGGCCCATTCCCAGGCGTTGCAACTCGGCGATTGCCGCACGCTTTGCCGCCTCGACGTCCAGCCCGTCCAGGAAGCCCGAGTTGAAGATCGTGCCCGGCCCGACATACGCCTCGTCGTCGATGGCGAAGGTGGCGGGATCGGCACGCGGCGGCAGCACCACCGGCGTGACCGTCAGGCCGTACTTGCGCGCAAATTCGACATCGCGCTGGTCGTGTCCCGGGCAGCCGAAGATGGCGCCGGTGCCGTACTCCATCAGCACGAAGTTGGCGATCCACACCGGGAAGCTGACGTTCGGGAGAAACGGGTGCCGCACCCGCACACCGGTGTCGTAGCCCTGCTTCTCGGCTGTTTCGATCACCGCCTCCGACGTGCCCATCCGGCGGCACTCGGCGACGAAGGCGGCCGCCTTCGGGTCACGTGCCGCCACCGCCGCCGACAACGGATGCTCCGGCGCGAGTGCAAGGAACGACATGCCGAACAGCGTGTCGGGCCGCGTGGTGTAGACCTCGACCTGCGCGATGTCGCCCACCTTCTCGGCCAGCGCGAACTGCACGCGTGCGCCCTCGCTGCGGCCGATCCAGCGTTCCTGCATCAGCTTTACCCGCTCGGGCCAGCGGTCAAGCGTCCTCAGCGCGTCGAGCAGTTCCTCGGCATAGGCGGTGATTTTCAGGAACCACTGGCTGAGCTGCTTGCGCTCGACCGGTGCCCCGGACCGCCAGCCGCGTCCATCGATGACCTGCTCGTTCGCCAGCACGGTGCCATCGACCGGATCCCAATTGACCCAGCTCTCCTTCCGCTCCGCCAGGCCGGCGCGCCAGAGGTCCAGGAACAGTTTCTGCTGATGGCCGTAATAGGCGGGGTCGCAGGTGGCGAACTCACGCTCCCACTCCAGCGACAGTCCGATGCGCTGCAACTCGGCGCGCATCGCGGCGATGTTGTCCCACGTCCATTTAGCCGGGTGAATGCCGCGCTCGCGCGCAGCGTTCTCAGCCGGCAGCCCGAACGCGTCCCAGCCCATGGGATGCAGCACCGTGAAGCCACGCGCCCGCTTGTAGCGGGCCACCACGTCGCCCATGACGTAATTGCGCATGTGACCGATATGGATGTTGCCGCTGGGATACGGGAACATCTCCAACACATAGTATTTCGGCTTATTGTCGGTCGGCACGTCCGCCACGCGGAAACAGCCGCGCTCAGCCCAGGCGTGCTGCCAGCGTGGTTCGGCCTCGCGGAAATTGTAACGCGGCGCGTCAGCCGCGGCGGCAATACTTTGGCTCATGGGGCAGTTATTTGCCGCAACCAGCGCCCGCGCAAGGGCGGATCAGCCGCTGGCCTGCGACTGCTCACGCAATTCGCGAGCGCGGGCGAGCACCTTGTTCTCGATCTCGCCGACGGTGACCGGGCTGACCGGTGCGTCCACCCACTGGCCGTTCTGCAGCACCTGGCGGAAGATGCTGACGCGCACGCCGTCGCTGCGCAGTTCGCGTCCCAGGATGTAGGCGGTGGCCTTGAAGCGTTCGCCGCTGGAGGCCGATGGCGTATACCAGTCGGTGATGATCACGCCCCCGAACGGATCGGCCGAGGCCAGCGGCATGAAGCCCAGGGTGTCGAGCGCACCGCGCCAGAGATAGGCGTTGACCCCCAGCGCACCGCCGCCGGCATCCCCGCCGCCGTTGGTGCGCCCGGTTTTCGCCGTGCCGAACACCAGCCCTTCGCCACCCAGGATGCTGCCGTTGTCCTGCAACCCGCCCGGGCCATAGATGCCGCTATAGTATGGCTGCGTCGTCTGCGGCTTGGAGCTGGAACACGCGGCCAGCAGCACGGCCACGGGCAAAAAACTCAGTATGGTTCTAGCACTCATGCGTACCCCGGAACTCGGCACCACAAGCCGTGTAGCGCGCTGGCCGGGGTTTCGCCAAGGGATGCCGGTCGGCGCCCCAGCGCCGCCTGCTCGTTCCCTCTCCGCTCCTGGTGGCCGGAAGGTCGGGTGAGGTGGGGGATGGCCACCCACCTTGTATCCTGGATGGCTGTCAGGATGGCATTCGCGCCGGCATGGTAAAGGGAACCGGCCCGGGAGCGGCGCGGCCGGGAATGATGACTTCGCGTCTCGGCGAGAACCGAAAGGATCAGGGTCTGAGCAGGATGGAAGGCGGCATCGAGATCCACAAAGCCAGTCCAGGCGTCGTCGAATGCGACCGGGAAGACCTTTGACCCCTGCCCGGCAGGACTCTGTGCTGCTCACAGAGGGCCTGCGTCTGCTGCAAAGCGGACGGCCGGAGGAAGCGCTGCGCCTGATCGAGCGCAGTGTGAAACTGGCACCCAAGTCCGTCGCAGGCCTCGCCAACCTGGGCAATGTGCTGCTGGATTTACAGCGTCCCCGGGAGGCGTTGAGTGCGTTCGATCGCGCACTGAAGCTTCTGCCACGGAACGCCGATCTTTTGAGCAATCGGGGGAACGCACTGGCGGCATTGAACCGCCACCGCGAGGCAGCCGACTGCTACCGACGTGCGTTGGCCGCCGAGCCAGGCTTCGTCGAAGCGTACATCAATTTGGGCAGCGCGCTATCGGCGCAGGGCCGCTCCGGAGAGGCCCTGGATTGCCTCGACCGGTCGGTTGAACTTGCGCCCCAGTACTCGGTTGCATGGTTCAATCGCGGTGTCGTGCTCCGGCGAATCGGACGACTTCAGGAGGCACTGGCCAGCCATCAACGGGCGACAGCGATACAGCCGGATTTTGCCGCTGCATGGCGCGAGATGGGCAGTGTCTATCGGGAACTCGGCCAGGACCGCGAAGCGGTGGGCGTCTATGAGCAAGCCTTGCAGGTCGTGCCAGGAGATGCCGAAGCATGGTACGAGCGAGGCAGAGCGCTATCAGCACTGCGCGATGCCGCCGGAGCGATCCACAGCTTTGAACAGGCGCTGCGTTTCCGCCCGGATTATGCGGCTGCGTTGGATCAACTCGGCAACGTGCTGCGTGGCCAGAAGCGTTTGCATGGTGCTCTCGAGCGCTACGGCCGTGCGCTGGCGCTGGAACCCAACAGCTTGCACATCCGCTACAATCAGGGACTGGTGCTCAACGACCTTGGCCGCCTCGAGGAGGCTGCCGCCTGTTTTGACGATGCCAGGGCAGCACCGGAGCTCGCGGCCGAGGCGGCGTCGATGGCACTCGTCACCCGCCAGTGGATGTGCGCCTGGGACCGCTTTGACCAGGACAGATCCGACCTGGCCCGGCTGATCGCCTCCGGCGAGCCCGTGAACCCGTTCGTCGCTCTGCTTGTGCTCGATTCGCCGGAGGTGCAACGCCAGGCGGCCAGGAATTGGGCAAAGCAGGTCGCGCGCGGGATTGACGCGCGCAGTCCCGTGCATTCGCCCCGCCGGCACGACCGCATCCGTCTGGCCTACGTTTCCAGTGACTACCGGCTGCATGCCACGGGCTTCCTGACTGCCGAACTGTTCGAGCGGCATGATCGCGGCAGATTCGAGACATATGCGTTTTCGTTGGCGGCATCGGATGGCACCCCGATGCGCCGCCGGCTGGAAGCGGGGTTTGATCATTTCATCGATTGTGAGAGCCTGGAGGATCAGGAAATCGCCGCGAAGATCGTCGAGTCTGAAATCGACATCGCAGTCGATCTGAACGGATATACACGACATGCGCGAGCTCGGATCTTTGCTGGTCGGCCGGCGCCCGTGCAGGTCAGTTTCCTCGGCTATCCTGGCACAATGGGTGCCGACTGGATCGATTACCTTGTCGCAGATCACTACGTGGTCCCGCCCGGGTCCGCGTCGCTGTTTGATGAGAACATCGTTTTTCTGCCGGACACCTACCAGGTGAATCAAACAGCGTCCGCTCCAGCCGGGCCGGCTCCTTCACGCGGGTCCCTGGGGCTACCCGACCGCGGTGTCGTGTTCTGCTGCTTCAATCAGTTCGCAAAGATCACTCCCAATGTGTTCGGCGCTTGGGCCTGCCTGCTGAAAAAGGTGGAAGGCAGCGTGCTATGGCTGTTCGCCGACAAGAACGAGATTGCTCCCGTCTATCTCCGGCGCGCGGCCGCACAAGTCGGTGTCTCCGGCGACCGCTTGATTTTCGCCCCGTACGCCGATCAGCCCGAGCATCTTGCTCGTCTGGCAATGGCCGACATCTTTCTGGACACAGCCCCCTACAATGCTCACACCACGGCAAGCGACGCTCTTCGCAGCGGCGTTCCAGTCGTCACTTCCTCCGGTGGGTCGTTTCCCGCACGGGTGGCTGGCAGCCTTCTGCATGCGATAGGCGTCACTGAGACGATCGCCAGCGATATGGAACACTACGAATCGATCGCGCTGCGCCTTGCGCGGGATTCCGCTTTCCGGGCGTCTGTTCGGCAGAAAATTCTGGACAATCAAACGACGCATCCGCTGTTCGACGCGGCGCGGTTCTGCCGGCACCTGGAGACAGCTTACGAAACTATGTGGCAGACACACTGCGCGGGCGAGTTGCCTCGCAGCTTCTCCGTCAAACCGTCCGCTTGCTTCTTGCCGTAGCGACCTATGCCGTCATGGTCGGTGAAGGCCGTCTATCAGTCCCATCGCAGGCCTTTCGCCTTCCCGGTCCTCATGCAGGCAAAAAAGAAAGGGTCCAAGGCCGCGTTGGCCTTGGACCCCCTCTCGGGAAGTTTGTGCTCAGCAGTTACCAGCGAACGCGGACGCCGAGGATCGCTGCCTGCACATGGTTGTCGTTGCCGCCGGCATAGCCAGCCTGGTTGAAGTACTTGCCATTGTTCAGGTCGAAGCCGGCCTGGTGACGCTGGCCATAGAGGTATTCCCAGTAAGCCAGCATGCCGGGGGCCACCGAGTAGGTGCCGCCGACACCGAACGCGTCCTCATGCCGCTGGCTCAGCCCGGTCAGGCCGATCGCGCCCTGCGAGTCCATCTGGTAGTAGGTCACACCGACACCGATCGGTCCGGCCGTATAGTAGATGTCGGCCACCCAAGCCTCTGCCGGCGCGCCGTTTGTCGGCTTGAGCGCCATGACGCCGTTGTACTGGCCACCCTGCCAGGCGCCACCCACAGTGAAGCCGGCCCAGGTCACCGCTGCACCGACGAAGCCGGCGCTCAAGTTCTGGAAGGTGCCCCTGTACTGGCTGCCCTGGGCGAGCGAAGGCCCACCTTCGGTCGTGATCGCCGTCGCCGCAGTGCCGGTGTAGTTGACATGCCCGCTGCCGATATACGCACCGAAGCCATACAGCGCGACCGGGCCGAAGGTGCCCTGGTAGCGAGCGCCCACCGTGTACTGGTTCTCGAAGCGCGCGCCTTGGGGCGGGGTGATGGAAGACGAGAGGTTCGGCGTTCCAGGCGCTGCCGCACCCCCGAATTCCTGGTTGCCGTTGCTTGGCGCGTACTGGATGCCAAAGTCGAAGCCAAACACCTGCGGCGACAGATACACGATCTTGTCGTAGCCGTATTCAGCGCCCTGCTGCGAGAACCACGGGAACGTCGGCCCGTTGTTAGGCGTCATGATCGGCGCGTCGCCGTTCCACAGGCCCTGACCCGGCTGCTGGCCGGTGGTGATGCCGTTGTCGAAGATGCCGGTGACGCCGTCGGTCTGGCCGAACCGGAGCAGACCCCAGTTGTCGCCCGCGGCGTAAACGAAGGCGCGCCGCACATACATCGTCTGGCCGCTGGTCAGGCCCGAGCCGCCGGTGGCACCCGTGTTGGCCTGAGCAGAGATGAAGTTCTCGCGCAACTCGACCTGGGCACCGTAGCGCAGCCCGTTGGTCGCCATGGCGTCGACGCCGGGATACAGACGGAAGTATGTACCCATGCCGTAGTTGTTGAGCTTCTGCCCGGCATTGGCTCCCGTGCCGGTGAAGACTGCAGTGCCATTGGCTCCGGGCCCCGGGCCAAGCCCTCCCGACGTGACCAGCCGCGGACCGGCGCCGACGAACCCATCGCCGCCGCCGAAACCGAACTCGCTCCACACCGCGCCGTTGAACCGCACCACCATGGTGCCCGGTGTCGGGTTCGCCACGCTGCCAGGCAACATTGCCGCCTGGTAGTTGTTGTTGCTGTTCGCCGAGTTGCCGCTGTTGCCCGTCGTGAGCGTCTGCATCTGCGGCGTTGTCACTACGGGCGCGACCGGCGCCGCGGGAGTAGCCGGCTGGGCATAGCCATAGCCGCCCATCGCGGCGCCCGCGCCCATGATGGCCGCGCTGGCCAGCAATAGTTTACGCATGCAATCCTCCTCGGTTCCCCGGCTAGGCCGGCTCACTGGGTTGTTCGGGCCGCTTTTGCGACCTCGACGGCTTCAGGACCGCAGTATGGTCGCGACCCCGCGAAGCTCGCAATAAGCCGTGCCACGTTGGGATGGCAATTCCGAAACACTGTGGCCCGTTGGCCACAGCGCGTTCACGACAGTGCTCCGATTGCGCCAACTCCCCGGCAATGCCGCGTGGTCAGGCGCCGCACGGTTCGACCGCTGATGCCGCCCAGGGCCGCCACTGGGGCATTCGCAGGCGCGGCAAATCGGTTCCATCGCAGCGAACCAAGACCACCTCCCGCTCCCGGATGGCTGGCCGTCGCAAACGCCGGCGACAGGAACACGAGGCCGGCGCCCGCCTTGCGCGCCCGCGCCAGTTCCAGACCATTATGCGCGGAACTGGTGACCCAGCCGGCCACCGACCTTAGCGGCGACGGCCAGCGGCCGCCGCGCAGATGCACGCCCGCGCGGAGTGCGCGCGCCAACCGCACATCACCCGCGACGACGAGAGCCAGGCGCCTGCTTCGGCAGATCCGAGCGAGGTCCCGCCCGAGCGCGGCCCGTCCGGGTTCCGAATCGTGGCGCAGCACTACCCCGGCGAGACCCTTCGGCAGCCGGGCAGCGGCGGTGCGCGGATCGGGCAGGCGCCGCGAATCGGTGAACAGCCACAGCACGGGCAATCGCGAGCGATGCCGCGATGCGGCAGCGTGCGCCCAGGAGAGAAGCGCTCGGTCCATCGCCATTGAACAACTACGCCGGCAGGTGCAATGGCAAGGCCGCATGAGCCGGCGGAAGCACCAGATCGAGAGCCTGTTCCGGCATGGCAGGCAGCTGCATTCGGCCGACCGGCTCGCCGAGGCCGAAGCCGCCTACCGGCAGATCCTGCTCGCCAACCCCCGGCACGCCGACAGCATGCACATGCTTGGCGTCCTGGCGCTGCAATCAGGCCGGCCGGACATCGCACTGGAGATGATCGGCCAGGCAATCGCCGTACGGCCATCGGAGGCGATCTACCATGTCAACCGGGCCGCCGCGCTGCTGGCGACCGGCTCGCCCGAGCAGGCGGAAGAGGCCTGCCGCCGGGCGCTCGCGCTGAAGCGGAACTGCGCCGAAGCGTGCCAGGTGCTGGGCCATGCGCTCGCCGACCTCCGGCGGCCGGAGGAGGCCGTGGCCGCCTACCGCGATGCGATGCGCTGGAACCCCGACCTGCGCGATCTGCACAACGATCTGGGACTGGCCCTGCGGCACGCGGGCCACGCAGAGGAAGCGGCCGAGGCACTTCAGCAGGCCGTCGCACGCGCACCCCGCGATACCCAGGCCATGGCGAATCTGGCAGGCGTGTTCAAGGAGCTTCGCCGGCTGGATGAGGCCGAAGCGCTCTATCGCACGGCGCTGGCAATGCGGCCGGACGATCCGGTGCAGCACTACAATCTGAGTCTGCTTCTGCTCCTGGAGGGGCGCTCCGGGGAGGGCTGGAACGAATACCGCTGGCGCTTCAGGGCCGGCGCGGCGGTCATTCCCCAGTGTGGGCAGCCACTGTGGCAGGGAGAGCCGCTGAACGGGCGCACCC
>DASSRN010000543.1:0-2274 GCA_035701785.1 Acetobacteraceae bacterium
TCGGACGCATCGAGCCCGAACGGCGCCAGCAGTTCCTTGTGCCGCCTGGTACCGCCGGCGCGCAGCATATCAAGGTACTTAGCCTGGAACGCCGGATGGCCGTCCTGGAACACCGAGTAGAGCGCGTTCACCAGGCAGTCGCCGAACGCATAGGCATAGACGTAGAACGGTGTGTGGACGAAGTGCGGCACATACGACCAGAACACGTTGTACTCCGGCGTGAACTCGAACGCCGGCCCCAGGCTCTCTTTCTGCACCTGAAGCCATAGCTCGCCGATCCGATCCGGCACCAGCTCGCCCGACCGCCTCTCGTCGTGCAGCAGCGCTTCGAAGTGATAAAACGCCACCTGTCGGACCACCGTGTTCAGCATGTCCTCGACCTTGGCCGCCAACATGATGCGGCGCTGCTTAGGATCCGCCGCCTCCAGCAGCGCACGGAACGTCAGCATCTCGCCAAACACGCTCGCGGTCTCGGCCAGCGTCAGCGGCGTGCCTGCCATCAGGTAGCCCTGCTCGCCTGCCAACACCTGATGCACGCCGTGCCCCAACTCGTGCGCCAGCGTCATCACGTCGCGCGTGCGGCCATGATAATTGAGCAGTAGATAAGGATGCGCCGATGGCACGGTGGGATGCGCGAATGCGCCGCTCGCCTTGCCCGGCTTCAGCGTCGCGTCGATCCATGGCTGGTCGAAGAAGCGCCGGCCCACCGCGGCCAGATCGGGACTGAATGCGCCATAAGCGGTCAGCACCCGGTCGCGTGCATCGGGCCAGGTGATGGTGCGGTCATCGTCATCCGGCAGCGGCGCGTTGCGGTCCCAGTGCATCAGCTTCGGCAGGCCGAGCCACTTCGCCTTCATCAGGTAATAGCGGTGCGCCAGCCGGGGAAAGTCGGCGCGCACCGCCGAAACCAGCGCGTCGACCACCGCGTCTTCCACCATGTTGGAGCGATTGCGATAGCTGCCGGGGCGCGGGTAGCGCCGCCACGTGTCGACGATCTCCTTGTCCTTCGCCAGCGTGTTGGTGATCAGCGAGAACAGCCGGATGTTGTCGCCGAACGCGGCGCCGATCGCGCGACCAGCCGACTCGCGCACCGCGCGGTCACGGTCCGACAGCCGGTTCAGCGCGGCACTGACGGTGAGTTTTTCCTCGCCGATGCTGACATGCATGCCGGCCACCGTCTCGTCGAACAGCCGGCTCCAGGCGCTGCGCCCGGTCACCTCCTTCTCGTGCAGCAGCTTCTCCAACTCGTCGGACAATTGATGCGGGCGGAATACCCGCAGGTCGCGCAGCCAGGGCCGCCACCGGGCGAGTGCCGGATCGGTCAGCTTCTGCTCCAGCACCGCGTCGTCCAGGCGATTGAGCTCGAGGGCAAAGAACAGCAGGTGGCTGCTGATCGTGGTGACGCGTTCGCTTATGGTCTGGTAGAAGCGGCCGATCTCGGCGTTGATGGAATCGCCGGAAAACAGCAGCTGGGCGTATGACATCAGCCGGCCCAGCAATTCCTCGATCTGCTCATATTCGGCGATCGCCGCTGCCAGCGCGGTGCCGGATATCGCACCCAGCTTGCCCTGGTGCGCCGTGGCGAAGGAACGCGCTGCATGGTCGGCCTTGGCGAGGTCTGCCTCGACAAATGGGCTGTCAGGCCCGGAATAGAGATCGCCCAGGTCCCAACTCGGCAGATCCTCCGCCGTCGCATGGGCGGTGGCAGCATCGGCTGGGGCGGTCTGAACCGTCATTGCGTCCTCACGAACCTAGGGTATGGGAGCATGTAAGGTAGCGGGGCTGGCGGTCAAAGGGCCGCGCCGCCGTTGCGACGGCACATGGGAGGCAACGTGGAGGAGTACCCGACCTGGCCAAACCTGCCGGCGATGATGTTCGGACTGGCGCGAACCTGGCCGGACAAGCCGATGCTGCGTGCGTATCGCGACCGCACATGGCGCTCGATCACCTGGGGCGAGTTCGGTCGTCGCACGGCGTCCTGCGCGCGGTGGCTGCGGGCGGCCGGCGTGGGCCCAGGCGACCGGGTGGTGATCGTGTCGGAGAACCGGCCGGAATATCCGATCGCCGAGACCGCGCTGATGGCACTGCGCGCGGTACCGGTGCCGACCTACGTCACCAACACCGTGGCGGATCACGCCCACGTGCTGCGGGATGCCGGCGCGCGCGCCGCCATCGTCTCCACGCCGGCGCTGGCCGGCGCGCTGCGCGAGGCAGGGCGCCAGTCCGGCGGGCTCGACCTGCTGGTGGTGATGGATGGCCCACCGGACGACGGCG
>DASSRN010000544.1:0-12658 GCA_035701785.1 Acetobacteraceae bacterium
TACTGGCAGGTCGTCCAGTACCTGCGCACCTCCCTCCCCCCGCCCGCCACCGACGCACCCGAAGACCTCGCTCGCCGCGACCGTGCCGCGATCGCCGAGGTGGCGTCGCTGCTGCCCGGCACCGCCGCCGAGGCGACGCTCGCCGCGCAGTACGTCGCGGCCAATGCGCAGGCGATGGATGCGCTGCGGGAGCTGCGCGCGCACGCCGCCGACCCGTCATTCGCGATGAAATGCAATGCGCAGTCGGCCAGCATGATGCGGCAGGCGCGCGGCGCGATCGGGACGCTGCAACGCATGCAGGACAGGCGCAGGAAGATGGAGGCGAATGCCGCCGCGGCGAGCCAGGCTGTCTGGGCCGAGCACTGTGCCGCCGGGCTGATGATGCAGGAGCTGCCCGGCGCGGCGCCGGTGGAGTTACCGGAGCCGCCGGCAGCGCCGCCTCCGCCCGAGCCGGAGCCCGCCGAACCGCCGGCGCCGGACCCGGTGGCGGAGGCGGAACTGTATGCCGCGATGTATCCGGACCGCGCCGCGCTGATCCGCCGTCACGGCGGAGTTCCGAAGGACGCGCGGTTCGGGCCGCCGGAGCCGTATGTGGAGCGGGCGTTGGTCCATGGACGCAGCCCGGCGCTGCTGGCGCTGGATCGGCGGGCGGGGTGAGTCGCGTGGGGTGGGGCGGAGTCTCGCGGGGTGGGCAATGAGACGAAGGTGAGGGAAAGTGCTGGTGGCGGCACCCTCTCCGGCGCTGCGCGCCTGCCTCTCCCACTGCGTGGGCGAGGCGATGTTTGCTCCGGCGGTTCGGGGCTCGTCTCCCAGTGGGCGAGGCGATGTCTGCTCAGCTTTCCGGGGCGCGGATGAAGCACATGATGCCGACCTGACGGGTCCAGCAGGCGATGGCACGCCCGGTCGGATTGTCGCTGCGATTGAGGATCAGGTGCTCGGGGACGGTGCGCCACTCGCCGTCGATCAGCGCCTCGTAGTGGCCGTCGGTGAGCCGCGACTGGACCGGGCGGCAGTCGGCCATCGAGCAGCACAGCGCGTTGGTCCAGGGCTGCCGCAGGCTGTTGAACCACGGCGCCAGCGCCGGATCGGCGTCCGACGGCGGCGCCGCGTGGGCGGGCTGGATCAGGGACACGAAGGCGAAAGCGAAGGCAGGGAGCAGGCTTTTTCCGAGGTCCACGATGGCGCTCATGCCCGCCATGGTAGCGCGGCGCCCGCCGATTGGACTGACCACCCGCACGCATGCGGCAGTGGGTGATACAAGTTGTCGTGATCCGCGCAAGAATAAGCTCCGGGCATCGAAAGCATCGGCCGACGGCATTGGCGACGCGGTCGGCGGGCGCCGACATGGCGTGCAGAGGGGGGAGCCATGCAAACCTACGACGCAATCATCATCGGCGCCGGCCAGGCCGGCCCGTCGCTGGCGAAGCGGCTTGCCGGCGCGGGCCAGCGCGTCGCCATCGTCGAGCGGCAATCGTTCGGCGGGACCTGCATCAACACCGGCTGCACGCCGACCAAGACGCTGGTGGCCAGCGCCCACGCCGCGCACCTGGCGCGCCGCGCGGCCGAGTTCGGCATCTCGGTGGGTGACGTGTCGGTGGACATGCGGCGGGTGAAGCAGCGGAAGGACGACATCGTCGCGTCCTGGAGCGCTGCCACCGAGGCGTCGCTGCGGGGGACGGAGAACTGCACGGTGGTTCGCGGCCACGCGCGCTTCGTCGGCCCGCGCGAGCTTGCGGTCGGCGAGGAGCGGCTGGGCGCGGACCGCGTGTTCATCAATGTCGGCGGGCGGGCGGCGGTGCCGCCGATCAGCGGGATCGACACGGTGCCGTATCTCACCAACTCGACGGTGCTCGCGCTCGATGCGGTTCCCGAGCACCTGGTCATCATCGGCGGCAGCTATATCGGGCTGGAGTTCGCGCAGATCTTCCGCCGCTTCGGCGCCGCGGTGACGGTGCTGGAAGGCGCGCCGCGGCTGGTGCCGCGCGAGGATGAAGACATCGCAACCGCGATCCGCGAGTTCCTGGAGAGTGAGGGCGTGCGGATCGTCTGCGGCGTTCGCGTCCTTGGCGTGGCGCCGGGGCAGCGCGGGGTGCAGGTCAGCCTGGAAGACGGCGGCGCAGGCAGCGCTATCGACGGATCACACCTGCTGCTCGCCGTGGGGCGACGGCCGAACACCGAGGACCTTGGCCTTGACCGTGCGGGGGTGGCGGTGGATGCGCGCGGCGTCATCACGGTGGACGAGCAGTTGCGCACCAACGTGGCGGGCATCTGGGCGCTGGGCGAGTGCAACGGACGCGGCGCCTTCACCCACACGTCGTACAACGACTTCGAGATCGTCGCCGCCAATCTGCTGGACGGCGAGGCGCGCCGCGTGACCGACCGCATACCAGCGTATGCGCTGTACACCGATCCGCCGCTGGGTCGCGCCGGCATGACCGAGGCTGAAGCGCGCGCCTCCGGCCACACCGTGCTGGTCGGGCGCATGGCGATGGCGGACGTGGCGCGGGCGATCGAGAAGGGCGAGACCGCCGGGCTGATGAAGCTGGTGGTGGACGGCGCGACGCAGAAGCTCCTTGGCGCGGCGATCCTGGGCACCGGCGGCGACGAGGCGATCCACAGCGTGCTGGACCTGATGTATGCGGGGGCGCCTTACACGCTGCTGCAGCGGGCGGTGCATATCCACCCGACGGTGTCGGAAATGCTGCCGTCGCTGGCGGGCGACTTGCAGGCGGTGGGATGATCCCGGGCTACTTCTGCTCCGCGGGCGTTGCGGTTGCCGGCCCGTCGCCGATGATCTCCAGCACGGTATCGCCTTCCTTGGCGCCGTCGTAGTGGATCTGCTTGCCGTAGTGGGTGACGAAGCTGCCGGCGGGCATCGGCACCGTGCTGTCGGGGTCGAACTTTGGCCCGCTGCCGACCCACCAGGTGCCGTAGAGCACGGTGATGAAGCGGTCGTTGGGATGGAAGTGCGGGTGGCTCATATGGCCGGCGTGCCATTTGGTCAGCACGATGTAGAGGCCTGGCTTCGACGGGTCGCCGTAGAGCACGGCACTGGCGTTGCCGGAGGCGGCATTCTCCTTCCAGGGGATCTGGTCCGGCAGCTTGAACACCACGGCCTTGGGATCGAGGTCGGCTGTCGCCGTCCCGGTGCCGACGGCCAATGCGAATGCGGCGAGGGCGAGGCTGCCTGCTTTCATCGGACGGACCCTTTGCGTTCGGTGCGAGCGTGACCGGTGGGATGCGATGACGCAACGTCGCAATTGACAACGCCACCGCAACGGCGGCAGGACACGGCGCATGGCCAATGCCTGCCGACAGTTGGTGCTCGACCGCCTGTGGCAGGGCAAGGATCCCTTCGCGCAGTTCCCCGCCGGGCTCTACGCGCGCAGCATGAGCGGCTGGAATTTCGAGCACCGCTACCTGTCCGAGGCGATCACTCGCTATCGCCCGGGCATTGTTGTCGAGGTCGGCGTGTGGATGGGCCTCTCGGTGATGACGATGGCGCGCGCGATGCGCGACTGTGGCTGCGACGGAGTGATCATCGCCGTCGATACCTGGCTCGGTTCGTCCGAGCACTGGCTCAATCCGCAGCAGGCGACCGAGCTTGGGCGCCTGCATGGCTATCCGCAGTTCTACTGGAACTTTCTCGCCAATATCGTGGCCGAGGGGCTGCAGGATTTCGTGCTGCCGTTGCCGCTCGACTCCGCTTCGGCGCACGTGGTGCTGGACAAGCTGGCGCTGCGCCCCGTCCTGGTGCATCTGGATGCGGCGCACGACTATACGTCTGTATTGCTCGACCTGCAGCGCTGGTGGTCGCTGCTGTCGCCGGGCGGCATGCTGATCGCCGACGACTATGACACGACACGTTCAGTCTGGCCGGAGGTCGGGCGCGCGTTGGACGATTTCCGCGCAGGCGTGGCGCACGAGGACTTCGCTGCCGAACCCTACAAGTGCCGCATGGTGCGTCCGCGCGATTGAGCACGCAGCCTTGACACTCCACGCCTGCTTCGGCGGGATACTGGCGAGTACGCCAGGGGAAAGCCATGAAATTCGGCATCTTCTATGAGCTGCAGCTGCCGCGTCCGTGGGGAGCGGATGATGAGCGGCAGCTGTATCAGAATGCACTTGCGCAGGTCGAACTCGCCGACCGTCTCGGCTACGACTATGCGTGGGAGGTCGAGCATCATTTCCTCGAGGAGTATTCGCATTCCCCTGCGCCAGAGGTGTTCCTCGGTGCAGCCAGCCAGCGCACGAAGAACATCAGGCTGGGGCATGGCATCGTGCAGCTCACCACCAATCCGCCGCAGCGCGTTGCCGAACGCATTGCCTGCCTCGATCTCGTGTCCAATGGCCGGGTCGAGATGGGGACTGGCGAGTCGGCCTCGATCACCGAGCTTGGCGGCTTCGGTCGCGACATGGAGACCAAGCGCGAGGTCTGGGAGGACGCGCTTCGCTGCATCATCCCGATGTTCCAGGACAAGGGCGTCGCGCTGGACACCAAGTGGCACAAGATGCCGATGCGCAACGTGCTGCCGAAGCCGGTGCAGAAGCCGCACCCGCCGCTGTGGGTGGCGTGCTCGCAGCTGGAGACGATCGAGATGGCCGGGCGTCGCGGGCTTGGCGCGCTTGGGTTCCAGTTCCTCTCGGCCGATGCGGCGCACGCCTGGGTGCACGCGTATTACAACGCGTTTATCCATCAGCAGGAGAAGCTGTGCGAGTATCAGAGCAACCCGAACATCGCCCTGGTCAGCTACTTCATGTGCGCCGAGACCGATGAGGAGGCGCGGCGCCGGGCCGATGGCGCGACATTCTTCCAGTTCGCGCTGCGCTATTACGGGTCCAGCTCCGGGCGGAAGCGGCCCGATCCGTACACCGTCAACATGTGGGACGAGTACAACAAGTGGAAGCGTGAGAACCCCGAGGCGGCGGCGCGGGCATTGTCGGGGGGGCTGATCGGCTCGCCGGAGACGCTGCGGCGACGGCTGCGACGGTTCGAGACCTCGAATATCGACCAGGTGATCCTGCTCAACCAGGCCGGCAAGAACGCGCACGAGCATATCTGCGAAAGCCTGGAGCTGTTCGCGCGCGAAGTGATGCCGGAGTTCCACGCCAACGAACCAGCGCACCAGGACTGGAAGCGCAGGGTGCTGGCGGGCGAGATCGAGCTCGAGGCGATCGACACCTCGCCCTATCGCGAGCGATTTGGTCCGAACACAGTGCAGGTGCCGGCGCGGCCAGCGGCTGAGTAGCTACGCCGCATTTCGCCGCGGAGCGCACCGTTGCGGAGGCGGTGATAGCCGATATGGCGAGCAGCGAGACGCTGGGCGCGTGGGCGGGCGCGCCCGCGACATGGGCGTGTCGCATGCGCGGCGGGAGGACTCCTCGCCGCTGAACCACGCCCTTGCGGTATTGTCGCCAGATACAGCACAAGCCAGGGCTTTATTGGATCAGATGGTACAGTATCAGTCACAGGGTGATCGCCTACAACAACGATTACTGGCTGATGGGCACGCTGGCATTGCCGCTGCTTCTTCTGCTGCCTTGCTGGGCCGGCCACCGCGGCAGGCGGGGGCTGCTCAGACTGTTATGGACTGAGGCGGGCCGTCGGTTCGAAATAGGACCGTACCCCCGGTCCCATCTGGCGGGCAGATTCTCATCCGTAACCACTCTGTAGCTTTTTTGCAAAGGCCGGGTTTGGCTTTTCGCAGGATTCTTCGTTGTTGATTAGGAATAACCCCGATCAAAAAACGTATGTCGAACCAAGGACGTTGCCAAGCCGTCACGTAGTCGGGGAAAGCCTACCATGACAACCTTCATCTGGAAGTCGGCGCTCAGCGCCGATTGGTTCACGCCCACAGCCTGGGATCTCGGAGTTCCGAACAGCGCACCGGCCGACGCGGTCATTGATGCAGGGAGCGCCACAGTAACGATCAGCGCGGCGGAATCGGTGCAGACCAACACGGTGACGCTCTACAGCGGCACCCTCTCGTTGCAAAGCACGGGCACGCTTGCCACCAACGGTATGTTCCTGGGCGGTGGGGCGTCCGGCGTAACCGGCGGCTCCGCAACGATGCTGGTTTCCGGGACGCTGCTCGATACCGGCGCGCTGGACATCTGGTCGGGATCGAGCCTGAAGGTCACCGCTACCGGCGGTGTCGATGTCGGCACCTCCGGCAGCACCGTCGCCGGCAGTGTCCTGGTCGAGGCCGGCAACACCCTGCTGGGCAACGGCCTGGTTGACGCCGCGGTTATCAACAACGGCACGGTAGAGGCGACCGCTACGCACCTCGCCTCGCCTGGCACGCTGGAGATCACTGGCGCGCTGAGCGGCACCGGAGTGGTCGATCTCACACCCGGCGCCGTCCTCCAACTGGACGGACCGGCCGCCGCCACACAGAGCGTGGTGTTCGCCGCCGGCGGCGCCGAGACACTGATCCTGAACGGCGCGTCGCCGGGGACGATCGCCAACGCCATCACCGGCCTGAACATCGGCGACCGCATCGAGTTCGGCGGCGTGACCAACGTGTCCAGCGCTCAGTTCGCCGCCCCCGGCACGGTGTCGGTGGTGACCAGCCAGGGAACCTACGTGCTGAACAACGTCAGTCTTGCGGCAGGTGCAAGCCCGCAATTCTCGACGCTGTTCGATGCGGCGACCGGCCGATGGGGCATCCAGGTTACGCCCCAGAGCGTCACGTGGGTCGGCAGCGGCATCATCCGCGGCACCACAACCGACCTCGGGACTGCCACCAACTGGCAGCCGCTGGCGTTCCCGCCCGGTCCGCCGACCGCGAGCGAGACGCTGTTCTTCAACAGCAATCTCGGCGGCACGATTTCCGGCACCGGTGTGGGACTGAACGCCGTGTTCAGCGGCAGCGGCACCTGGACCCTGCTGGGCTCATCACTGACCCTGGCTGCCATCCCGACTGCGCCGTTCGGGCCGATCGCCCTCTCCGACAGTGCCGCCCGGATCACTCTGAACGGCGGCACGCTGTCCGGCGCCGGCAGCGCCGACCTAGGGGCAGCGGCACCGGGTGCGGCGATGACCCTGCAGGCCGGCGCGCAGGCCAGTTTCCAGGGCGTTCTGCTCGGCAGTGTGGCCGGGCAGACCAGCAGCCTGACCCTCACGGGGGCCGGCACCACGTGGACGGACCTGGCCTCGACCAACCCGCCGTTCGGCAATGCCGAGGTCGGTCTTGCCGGTGCCGGCAGCCTGACTGTCACCGCCGGCGCGAGCCTCGCCGATGCGGGTGCCGATGTGATCGGCGTGACCGGCGGCAGCAACGGTTCGCTGTCCGTCACAGCCGGGGGCACCGTGACCGACTCTGGCCTCATTGTCGGGCAGAGCGGCACAGGCAGCCTCACGGTCAATGGTGGTGCCGTGAACACGTCTGGCGCTGCCGCCCTAGGCGCGTATGCGGGCGGCATCGGCACCGCCTCGGTCAGCAACGGCGGCGCATGGTCCGTTTCCCAGAGCCTCGCCGTCGGCGGCACGGGCCACGGCAGCCTCACCATCGGCAGCGGATCGACTGTCTCCGCCGCCACGGTGTCGGTCGGCAGCGCCGGCAGTGCCAGCCTTTCCGGCGGCACGCTGTCCACCGCGAACACAACCATCCAGTCCGGCGGCTCGCTGGCCGGCAACGGCACCGTCGCCGGCAGCCTGGTCAACAACGGCGCGATCACCGCGAGCGGCGGACTGCTGACGCTCGCCGGTACAGTGAGCGGAAGCGGAACACTGACGATCGCCGCCGGAGCGGAGCTGGACGTCGGAGCTACCAGCGCCGGCGAGACCATTGCGTTCGCGACGGGCGCGGAGGAGTTGGTCGATCGCGATATCGGCGCAGTCGGCGCGACGATCACCGGCTTCGCGATCGGCGACAGGATCGACCTCACGTCCGTCGCGTTCACGCCGGGCGCCACTGCGACGATCTCTGCCGGACTGGTGACAGTGGTCAGCGGTGCAGGCACCGAGACACTGAATCTGGCCGGCATCGCGAACGGAACGGAGTTCTCTCTTTCCGAGGACGCCAGCGGCACGGGAACCGACCTCATCATCGGCTTCCCAGCCGTGACCGCGGCGCTGGTGCAGGACACCGGGAATTCGGTCGCCGATGCGATCACCAGCAATGCAATGCTGAGCGGCAGCGGCGCCGCCGACGCGATGGTGACCCTGGCCGAAGGAACGTCGATCCTCGGCACCACAGTGGCGGACAAGATCGGCCATTGGACATTCACGCCCGCTCTGGCCGACGGCGCCCATACGGTCACTGCCAGCGAAGTCGATCCGAACGGCGGCACCGTCTCCGCCGCGGTCTCGTTCACGCTCGACACGACCCCGCCGTCGGTCGCCGTTGCGCTGGCCAGCGATACCGGCAGCTCCGCCACCGACGTCATCACCAGAGCTGCGGTGCTCACTGGCCAAGGCGACGCTGGTGCGGTCGTCACAATCGCTGAAGGGACTGTGACCCTCGGGACCACGGTCGCCGATGCAACCGGCGGCTGGAGTTTCACCCCGACGCTGGCGGATGGGACGCACACGGTCACCGCCAGCGAGACCGACGCTGCCGGCAATTCCGCTTCAGCCACATTGTCCTTCACGCTCGACACCAGCGCGCCGCCGGTCACGATCGCCCTCGCCAGCGACACCGGCAGTTCGATATCCGACGGCATCACCCGGAATCCGACCGTCACCGGCAAGGGCGACGCCAACGCGCTGGCGACGCTGACCGAAGGCACCGTCACGCTGGGGAGCACCGTTGCGGACGCAACCGGAACCTGGCGCTTCACGCCTGTCATTGTCGATGGCAGGCACACCATCACCGCCAGCGAAACCGACGTCGCCGGCAACACCGGAACTGCCGCCGTTTCCTTCACGCTCGACACCACCGCAACCGGTGTCGCGGTGTCGCTGGCAAGCGATACCGGGACTTCGGCCACCGACCGGATCACCAGCAATCCTACGCTCATCGGCACCGGCGAGGCGTTCGCAACGCTTACCCTGGCGGAGGGCGCGAACACCCTGGGCAGCGTGGTCGAGGATGCCGGCGGCCACTGGAGCTTCACCCCGGTTCTGGCGGACGGTGCCCACACGATCTCCCTGACCGAAGTGGATCTCGCCGGCAACGTCAACACCGCCAGCATCGCCTTCACCCTGGACACTACTGCGCCGGCCGTGACCGCAGCGCTCGCGGCGGACACCGGCAGTTCGTCTGCCGATGGGGTCACCAACAAGGCAGGCCTCACTGGCACCGGCGACGCGAATGCCGTGGTGACGCTGACCGACGGGATCGTCACTCTCGGCACGACAATTGCCGACGCTACGGGCCATTGGAGTTTCTCGCCGACACTGGCGAACGGTGCGCACACGATCATCGCAAAGGAGACTGACACCGCCGGCAACGTCGGCGCCGCCACCATATCGTTCACCCTCGATACCGTCGCGCCGCTGGTGACGGCAGCGCTGGCGAACGACACCGGCCGCTCGGCCACCGACAGGATCACCAGCAATGCATCGCTGGCCGGCACCGCCGAGGCCAATGCGCTGGTGACGCTGACCGAAGGTGCCGCGACACTTGGCACCGTGCGGGCCGATGCGACCGGTCACTGGTCCTTCACGCCGGTCTTGGCTGACGGCGTGCACACGGTGGTCGCCAGCGAGACCGACCTCGCGGGCAATACCGGATCGGCGGTGCTCACCTTCACTCTCGACACCACCGCACCCGCGGTTACCGAATCGCTGGCAGACGACACCGGCATTTCCGCCACCGATGGTCTCACCAGCGATCCCACTCTGGTGGGCACAGGGGACGCCAACGCGGTGGTGACGCTGACCCAGAGCGGCGTCACGATCGGTTCGGTTGTCGCCGATGCCGCCGGCCACTGGAGCGCGCGTCCCGGCCTGGCCGACGGCACCTACACCATCACTGCCAGCGAGACTGATGCCGCCGGGAACGCCAGTTCGGCTGCGCTGACCTTCACCCTCGATGCAACCCCACCGGCCGTGTCGATCGGCAACGTACCCTCCACGCACACACCCACTATCACCGGCACGGCCGAGGCTGGTTCGGTGGTCCGGCTGTTCGAGGGGCTGACACTGCTTGGTCAGGTCACAGCGAGTGCGAGCGGCAACTGGAGCATCGCCACAACCTTTGCCACCGGCACCCACAAGCTGAGTGCAACGGCGACGGATGCCGCGGGCAACATCGCTGTTACGGCGGTCGTGACGGACGTAGTGAATCCCAGCGCGCCCACCACGCCGGATCTCACCGCGGCAACCGACAGCGGCATCTCCAATACCGACAACATCACCAACGTTCTCGCTCCGGTCTTCACGGGTAGCGGCGTGGACGTCGGCGCAATCGTGCAGCTGTTCGACACGAATGGGGTCGTACTCGGCTCCGCAACAGCGGATGCAGCGGGGAACTGGACCATCACCAGCTCCACGCTGAGCCCCGGTGCGCACACCGTCACCGCGAAGCAGGTGAGCGGCGGGCTGACCAGCGCCGCCTCGGGGTCGCTGACGGTGACCATCGACAACGTGGCACCCGGCGCGCCGTCGTCGCCCGATCTGATCTCGGCATCGGACAGCGGCATCTCCAATTCCGACAACCTCACCAACGTCGCGGCAGGCACCTTCACCGGTTCAGCCGAGGCGGGCAGCACGGTGAAGCTGTTCGACGGCGCGACGCAGGTTGGATCAGGAGTGACGGGCGCCAACGGCGTATGGACCGTCACCACCTCGGCGCTGGCCAATGGGACCCACAGCATCACAGCAACCGCCACCGATGTCGCCGGCAACCAGAGCGGTGTGTCGGGCGCGCTGTCGGTGGTGATCGACACGATCGCCCCGACCGCGCCGTCCACACCGAAGCTGGCCGCAGGCTCCGACAGCGGCATCTCCAGCACGGACGGCATCACCAACATCACTGCGCCGACCTTCACCGGCGCCGCGGAGGCCAACAGCACAGTCAAGCTGTTCGACAACACGACCCTGATCGCCACCACGACAGCGCTAGGAAACGGCACCTGGAGCGTCGCCAGCGGCACGCTGGCCCAGGGCACGCACTCGATCCTTGCGACCGCGACCGACGCCGCCGGCAACACCGGCCTCGCTTCGGGGACGCTTGCGCTGGTGATCGACACCACGGCACCCACCGCGCCGGCGTTCACCGACCTCGCTGCCGGCAGCGGTTCGGCGACGCTTTCCGGAACCGCGGAGGCGAACAGCATCGTGAGCATCTCCGATCTGGGCAAGCAGCTCGGGACTGCCACCACGACGGCCGCGGGCACCTGGAGCTTCATCGCGACCAGCCTGTCGGACTCGCTGCACGTGTTCGCCGCGACCGCGACCGACCTGGCGGGCAATGTCAGCGGCAGCCTCGGATCGGATCAGCTCGGATCGAGCAAGGCTGATGTGATCACCAGCACCAACGGCAACGATGTCATGGTCGGCGGCGCAAGCGCGGATACGTTTGTATTCCTGGCCGGCTTCGCCAAAGACGTGGTCAACGACTTCGCCGCAACGGGTTCAGCGCACGACATCGTCGACTTCCGGGGGATTTCGGCACTGAACAGCTTCGCCAGCGTGACCAGTCATGCGGTCCAGAGCGGGGCCAATGTCCTGATCACACTGGATGCCAACGATACGCTGACCCTGAAAGGCGTCGCGCTGAGCAGCCTGACATCCGCCGACTTCTCATTTGCCTGAAGGCATAACCGGGCCGCTGGGGCAACCCAGCGGTCCGGATTTTAGCCCAGGCTTCCCCCGCGGCCTATGCCGGCAGACCGGTGAACCCAAGTGCGACCAGCACCGACACGATGAAGATTGCCACTGCGACGAGGAATGGTGCGAGCTGCGGATGATCAGCCACGAAGCCATAGCGTTCGGCTGGACGGAGGCCTGTGGCAGGATAGGTGGCACTCATGCGGACGTTCCCTCGATCGATTGACCGCCCGAGATTGCCCGCGGTGCGATGCGCGCGCCTTGATGCAGGTCAAAGGGCAAGCTTCACTGCCCTATCTGGATGTGCCCCAGCTCAAAACTTGAGGCGCCGCATCTTCTCCCACAACGTCGTGCGCGATATTCCCAGAAGAGCTGCCGCCCGGGAGATTTCTCCTCCTGTCTGACGGATGGCTTCTTCGATGTGCAGGCGCTCGGCGCGCTCGCGAACCTCAGCGAGGCTGGGAATGCGCTGATCGCACTCATCCAAGAGTGCATGCTCAGGGAAGATCGCCTGGGCTGTCAGCTGCCTGGAGGCGACTGAGGAGCCGATAGCGCGCTCCAACCTGTTTCGCAACTCCCGCACGTTGCCAGGCCAGTCGTGGTCATTCAGTGCAGCCCTGGCAGCAGGCGACAGAGAGGGCTGCCGATGACCAGCGCTGCGGGAGAATTGCACAAGGAAATACTCCGCCAGAGGAACGATATCCTCTCGCCGCGCCCGCAAGGGTGGTATGTGCAGTTCAACCGCATTCAGTCGATAGTACAGA
The DNA here is from genome assembly GCA_035701785.1 of Acetobacteraceae bacterium. Lineage (GTDB taxonomy): Bacteria > Pseudomonadota > Alphaproteobacteria > Acetobacterales > Acetobacteraceae > JAMXLO01. The sequence goes on from DASSRN010000544.1 coordinate 12,484, forward strand.
TCGGCCCGAAACAGGCCCTGGGATACCAGCGAGGGAACGTCGGCGTTGCTGGAAGAGACGACCCGGGCGTCTGACACGAGTTCGGCTCCGCCCCCGACGCGGCGATACCTCCCATCTTCGAGCAACCGGAGCAACTTGCCCTGCACGACCAGGGGAAGCGCTGACACTTCGTCCA
>DASSRN010000545.1:0-14329 GCA_035701785.1 Acetobacteraceae bacterium
TTTGTCGCAGAAGAACTTTTGCCGATTCAGAGGCCCGGTGCACCTACATTGTGTGAGATATGCGGGCTAGGGCTATGAGGGCCGTGGCTGCTGCAGCCAAGCGGGTGAATCGCATCGTCTTCATAGCAGGTTCTCCTGTTCATGAAGTGGCTGCGGAGGAAAACGCGAGAGCGTACCTGCCGATCCGGTTTCTCACGCACTTGGGACAGCAGTGATCAATGGCCGCCGGCTGGCCTGAAGCCGCTGACCAGTTCCTCGATCCGGGCTGGGTCGGACTGATCCATGACCTGGCGAGCGAAGCGGGCGCAATCGTCGATCTGAACCGAGCGGACTGCCAGCTTGACCCTGGGAACCCCCGAGGCCGCCATGCTGAAGCTGCGTAGGCCAAGCCCCAGTAAGAGCGGTGTAAGCCGGGGGTTCGCTGCCATTTCGCCGCAGACCGATACCGGCATACGCATCCGGAGCGCGGCCTCGGTGGCGAACTGGACCAGGCGCAGCACGGCCGGATGCAATGGGTCATACAGTTCAGCGACGTCGGTCTCACCGCGATCAACCGCCAGCGTGTAGGCGGTCAGGTCATTGGTGCCGATGGCAAAAAAGTCGGATTCCAGGGCCAGGGCATCGGCTGACAGCGCGGCACCCGGGGTCTCGATCATGATGCCGAGGGGCGGCAGGCGCTCTGGTATCCGCTCGCCGCGGCGACGAAGACGCCGCGCCACCCGCTCGTAGATGTCCCGCGCCGTGCGCACCTCCCCGACCGTGGTGACCATCGGCAACATAACCCGGACCGGACCGGCGACCGCGGCACGCAGGATGGCGGCGAACTGGGTCTCCAATAGTTCCGTCTCGCGCAGCAGCAGTCGGATGCCGCGCAGTCCGAGGGCAGGATTGGCATCGGCGACGTCCGGCACGATCCCGGCGCTCGCCAGCGCCTCGATATCCTTCTCGCCACCCCAGTCGAGCACCCGGATGGCCACCACGTCGCCGCCCATGGCTTCGACGATCGTGCGGTAGGTCTCCGTCTGGGTGTCCTCGTCCGGCACCGTCTCGCGGTTCATGAACAGGAATTCAGTGCGCAGCAGCCCGATCCCGTGGGCGCCGGACTGCGCTACAAGCGAAAGCTCGATCGGCAGTTCCAGATTGGCCTGCAACTCAACCGCTTCGCCATCGAGCGTCTCGGCCGGCAGGCGGCGTAGCTTGGCATATCGCTGCCGCTCGCGGGCGAACGCCGTCACTGCCCGGCGTGCGGCGACGAGCGTTTCCGCACTCGGGTTCAGCACCACGCTGCCGGCGGAGCCGTCGACCACAACGATGTCGCCCGGCCTGACCGCATGTGCGAGGCCCGCCACACCCAGCACGGCCGGCACGCCGAGTGCGCGCAACATCACTGCCGTGTGGCCCTCGGCTCCACCCTCCTCGGTAGCGACCCCCGAGAGCCGCGCCGGATCGAGCAACGCCGCATCGGACGGGCGCAGCGCCTCGCTGACGAGAACGGCCCCGGCAGGCAGGCCAGCAAAGCTACGGTAGGGCGCACGTGTCAGGTTGCGCACCAGCCGTCGCCCGATCTCGCGTACCTCTTCGGCACGCCGGGTCAGGCTTGCCCGATCCTCGGCTGCCATGCCTGGCTCGGCCTGCGCCAAGATGGCCGTCGCGACCATCTCGGCTTCCTCGACCACGGCACTCTCCGCCGATACCAGCGTCTCTTCGATGCGCCGCCGCACGGACTGGTTCAGGCGCGAGGAGTTCAGCATGCGTATGTAGGCTTCGATCAGCGGCGTCAGTTCCCGCTGGCTCTCTTCCGGCAGCGCCGCCAGCCGGTTCCGCAGTTTGGTCAACTGCTTGCGCGATTGCGCGATCGCCGCATCCAGCCTGGCTCCTTCGGCGGCGCAGTCTGAGGCCTGGATCTTGTGTCGGCTGATCTCCGGTGTCGGTTCCGAGGCTCGGAACATGGGGCCGATCGCGATGCCGGCTGAGACGGGGATGCCGGTGAAGCGGGCTTCGAGCCGGGTGTGATCTGGCCGCGCACGGCGAAGTCGCCTGTGCTGCGGCTCAGGTGGACTAGCCGGGCTCATCGAAGCCGGATTCGACCAGAGCGGCGAGAGCCTCCAGCGCCTCCTTTGCGTCCCACCCTTCGGCGCGGAGCTCGATAATGGCTCCCTTGCCGGCACCCAGCATCATCAAACCCATGATGGAACGCGCCGGCACCGATTGGCCATCACGGATAACGTCCACCGAGGCGCCAAAGCTCTCGGCCAGCATGACGAACTTGGCGGCGGCTCTGGCATGTAGGCCGCGCGTGTTGGTGATCGTGACGCTGCGCGTGAGGACAGGGGCTGCGGAAGACGAGGGATCGTCCGGTGTGGGGGTGCCGCCGTCCTGCGGCGTCATCCGTGACAGCCGTTGGGCTTGCAGCCGGTCAGCACATGCGAGGCGGCACCGATGTATTTTCGCCCAGCCTCCTCGGCGCAATTCACTGCATCGGCCAGTGGCTGCTTCGAGCGCACCTTGGCGAGTTTCACCAGCATCGGCAGGTTTACTCCGGCGATCACTTCAACGCCCTGCCGCTGCATCATCGAGATCGCCAGATTTGACGGCGTGCCGCCGAACATGTCGGTCAGCAGCACCACGCCGTCTCCGGTGTCGCAACGGCCGATGCACTTTTCGATCTCGGACCGGCAATTTTCGATATCGTCGTTCGGTCCTATGCAGACAGTATCGACGTTCCGTTGCGAACCGACCACGTGCTCCATGGCGGATCGCAGTTCCTCGGCCAGGCGGCCGTGGGTCACCAGGACCATGCCGATCATGACGGGTAACAGGCTTCCCTGGCGAAAAGTGGCGTTCGGTTGGTCATGACGTCGTCTCAGGCCTCCTGTGCCTGAACCGGCGCGGTCACCGCCGCGCCGCTGAAATTCAATGCTTCGCCCGTCCGTAGGACGGGTCGATCGGTCAGGTACGCCGTCTCGAGCCCCTCGCGTGCCAGCTCACGGTGAGTGACGTGCAGCCGCCAGCCCAGGCCCGCCGAGCCCGCCTCCCGCGCCCTCGCGATGCGTTCTGCCAGGTGGTGGGCCAGCTTCTCGACCAGATAAACCGACCGGTGCCGGCCGCCTGTACACCCAATCGTGATTGCAGCATACTTCTTGCTCTCTTGCACGAACCTGGGCAAGAGCAAGTCGATCATATCAGCCATCTGGACAAAGAATGTCGCGAAGTCCGGATCGGCCTCGATGAAAGCGCCGACCTCCTGGTCCAGCCCTGTCCTTGGCCGCAAGATGGGGTCGTAGTGCGGGTTCCGCAAAAAGCGCGCGTCGAATACCAGATCTGCTTCCCGCGGCAGTCCGTGCCGATAGGCGAAAGAGATCAGCGACACCACGAGCCGGCTCTCTTCGGCGTCGCTGCCCGCCCCAAAATGCCGATCGATCAGCCGACGCAGCGCCGCCAAGGGCAGCTCCGAGGTGTCGATGACCAGATCGGCACCCTCCCGCAGCGCTGCGGTCAGCTGCTGCTCCAGGGCGATCGCATCGGTCACGCGACCCTGAGGTGCCAGCGGGTGGCGCCGCCGGGTCTCGGTGTAGCGCCGAAGCAGCGTTGTTTCGTCCGCCCAGACGTAGATCAGCTCCGGCCTCAGCTCTGGGTTGGCGCGCAGGCGATCCAGCGCGTCCAGGACCGCGGGCGCGTCGAACCCGGTGGTCCGGGCGTCCACACCGACCGCCAGCCTGCGCTCGCTACGGACGACCATGTCCTCGAGCAGCGCCAGCGGCAGGTTGTCCACCGCGTCGTAGCCCAGGTCTTCCAACTGTCGCAGTACCGACGACTTGCCGCCGCCTGACAGGCCGCTCACCAGTACGACCCTCAGACGATCCTGGCTCATGCCGCGAAGGCTCCGGCGACCTGTGTCACCAGGCCCTGCGCGCAATCGAGTGCCAGGGCGACGCGCTCGGGGGCCGAAGCGGTCCAGGGGTCAACCGCGGCAAGCGGCAAGTCGAGCGCCTCATACCGCGCGCTGCCCGGGAGCCGCGCCTCGCCAGCGGCGAGCCTGACGGCGAGTGCCAGCCGGGTCGGGGCGGTGTAGGGCAGGCGCACGATCCCCAATCCTCTTACCTCGAGCAGTCCGGCCAGGCTTGGGACCGGTTGCGCTACACCGTCCACAACCTCCACGCGATCATCGGCCACGAGGTTGAAGCCTCGTGACAGCAGGCGCAGCAACAGGTCGGACTTCCCTGCGCCTGGTGGACCGATCAGCAGCACGCCGGCGGCCCCGCGGCACGCGCAGCTCCCGTGGATCTGCATGGGCGCGCAGTCTGGTCCGGGATGCGGAGGAAAGGAAGCCCGCCTTGTCCCCCCGCCGGGGAAGTGTCAGCGTCGCCTGCGTCATGACCAATCGAAACAATATTGCTGCCGCGGCAACGAGGCTGCGCGGCCATGTGAGGCATACGCCGATCATTCGGCTGCATTCCACCGAGCTCGGATTGAATCGTCCGGTGACGCTGAAGCTTGAACTCCTGCAGCACACCGGCAGTTTCAAGCCACGTGGGGCGTTCAATCGCCTGCTGTCGGCCGAACTGCCGCAAGCCGGAGTGATTGCGGCGTCGGGCGGAAATCACGGCGCGGCCGTAGCGTATGCGGCACGCGCGCTAGAGGTCGGAGCCGAGATATTCGTCCCAATGAGCACCCCTGCAACGAAAGTGGCACGGATCAAAAGTTACGGCGCTCGGGTCATGCAGATCGGTGCGACCTACGCCGAGGCGCTGTCCGGATCGCGGGAGCGCCAGGCGGAAACCGGCGCTTTGGAGGTGCACGCCTATGACCATCCTGACGTGCTGGCGGGCCAGGGCACTGTCGGTCGCGAGTTTGAGCAGGATGCGCCAGAGCTGACGCATGTGCTGGTAGCAACCGGCGGTGGTGGCCTGATTGGCGGCATCGCCGCTTGGTACAGCGGCAGTGTCGAGGTGGTCAGTGTTGAGCCGGAAAGCTGCCCAACGCTGCATGGCGCATTGCGCGCTGGCCGTCCGGTGGACGCCCCAGTGGGCGGCCTGGCGGAGGACAGTCTCGGAGCGCGGCAGGTCGGTGCGCTTATGTACCCGATCGCTCAGGCCTACGTCGCGGCCGCGGTGCTGGTGCCAGATCGGGCGATTGCCGATGCGCAGCGGATGCTGTGGGAGCGCCTGCGGCTGATTGTTGAGCCGGGCGGGGCGACTGCGCTGGCAGCGCTGCTCTGTGGTGCGTTCCGACCGCCGGAAGGCGCGAATGTCGGCGTGCTGGTATGCGGTGCGAACACCGACCCGGCCAAGGTGACAGACCCATGAGTGATGCGCGGTTTCTGCTCACGACGGATGCCAGGGGCATTGCGACGCTCACGCTGAACCGGCCTGAAGTGGCCAATGCCTACGACGAGGCGCTGCTGCGCGGGCTGACCGGGGCGCTGGACGAGTTCGGGCAGGACGATGCGGTGCGGGCGCTGGTGATCCGCGGCGCCGGCAGGCACTTCCAGGCCGGCGCCGACATCAACTGGCTCAACAGCCTGTCGCGCCAGGGGCCGCAGGAGAATTACGTCGCGTCGATTGTCACAGTGCGCTTCAGCAAGACGCTGAACGAACTGCCAAAGCCGACGATCGCCGTGATCCATGGCGCGTGCTTCGGCGGCGGGGTCGGCATCGCCTGCTGCGTCGATGTCGCGTTGGCGACACCGGATGCCCTGTTCGCGATCAGTGAGGTGCGCCACGGGATCGCGCCGACGCCGATTTCGACGCACATGGTGAACGCGATCGGGCTGCGCCAGACACGCCGCTACGCGGTGACGGGCGAGCGGTTCGGCGCCGATGAGGCGCTGCGCATCGGTCTTGTGCACGAGCTCGTGGCGGCGGAACGGGTGGAGGCGCGTCTCGCCGAGGTGCTGGACTCGATCCTGCTGGGCGCGCCGGCGGCGATCGCGCGGACCAAGCTTTCGGTGCTGGGATCGAACGGGCTGGTGCTGGACGAGCGCGAGGTCGAACTGTTGGCGCACGAGGGCTGGATGCAGCGCCAGTCACCAGAGGGCCAGGAAGGCACGACGGCGTTTCGCGAAAAGCGCAAGCCGGGATGGTACAGACCGGTGTAGTTGTGGGACGGTTGCCGGCGGCCAGCTGGCGCTCGCATAGTCCGTCGCGTTCGCCAGGGAGGAGACAACGATGCATCGGCTCGCACTCGGCCTGCTTTGTGCCGCATGCCTCGCCGTGCCGGCGCTGGCGCAGGATCGGGTCCTGCATGTCGGTCTGCGCGAGGATCCGGATCTGCTGGATCCCACCCTTGGCTCCTCTTACGTCGGTCGCATCGTGTTCTCCGGCATCTGCGACAAGCTGTTCGACATCGACGCGAAGCTGAACATCGTGCCGGTGCTGGCGACCGGCTACGAGTGGAAAGACCCCACGCATCTCGTCATCCACATCCGCGACGGCGTGCAGTTCCAGGACGGCGAGAAGCTCGACGCCGAAGCAGTGAAGTACAAGCTGAACCGCGACCTCACCGCGAAGGGCAGCATGCGCCGCGGCGAGGTCAACTCGATCGACAGCATCGATGTCGTCGATCCGCACACCGTGCAGCTGAACCTGAAGGCGCCCGCTGCGCAGCTGCTTGCGCAGCTGACTGATCGCGCCGGCATCATGATCTCCCCTAAGGCGGCCGAGGCGGCGGGGGACAAGTTCGGCCTGCACCCGGTCTGCGCCGGTCCGTTCAGTTTCGACCAGCGCGTCGCGCAGGACCGCATCGTGGCGAAGCGCTTCCCCGGCTACTGGGACGCGAAGTCGATCCACTTCGACCAGGTGGTGTATCTGCCCAATCCCAATTCGTCGGTGCGGTTGGCGAACCTCCAGGCCGGCACGCTCGACATCGTCGAGTACATCCTGCCAACCGACGTGCCTTCGGTGCAGAAGGACCCGAAGCTGAAGACGGCGATCGACGATTCGCTTGCCTATACCGGCATCACGGTGAACACAGACAATGGCCCGGCGCAGCAGACGACGTTGGGCAAGAACGCCCTGGTGCGCCAGGCCCTCGAGCTGTCGATAGACCGCGAGGCGCTGATCCAGGTTGTCTTTTCAGGCATGTATACACCGACGGTCGAGGCCAACCCGCCGAGTTCGCCATTCTTCAGCAGCCTGAAGGTGCCGGCGCGTGACGTGGCAAAGGCCAAGGTGCTGTTAAAACAGGCTGGTGTGCCGATCCCGGTGCCGGTGACGCTGACGATCACCAATGGCTCTGACATCCAGCAGGCAGGCGAGGTGATCCAGTCGATGGCGAGCGAGGCCGGCTTCGACGTGAAGATCAAGGCGATGGAGTTCGCCTCGTCGCTGCAGGCTGCGTATGCCGGTGACTTTCAGGCCTATCTGATCGGCTGGTCCGGGCGCAGCGACCCGGACGGCAACATGTGGCAGATGCTGCACACCGGAGGCACGTTCAATTACGGCCACTACAGCAATCCGGACGTCGATAAGGCGCTGGACGATGCGCGCACGGTGTCCGCCGTCGATCAGCGACGGGCCTTCTATGGGAAGGTGTGGGAGCAGGAGCGCAAGGACCTGCCGCTGATCTATCTGTGGACCGGCAAGAACATCGTCGGGATGAAGAAGGCGCTGATTGGTTTCCAACAGGTGCCGGACGGGCTGATCCGCCTGCAGGGCATGCAGGTGCAGCCGTAGCTACACCCGCGGCAGCATCACCACAAACCGCGCCCCCATTACCTTGTTGCCGATCCCCCGCCGGTTCTCGGCGGTGATCCTGCCGTGCAGCGCCTCGATGATCTGCCGGCTGATTGACAGCCCCAGCCCCGAATGCTGCCCGAATTTTTCACCCTGCGGCCGCTCCGAATAGAACCGGTCGAATACCTGCTCCAGGTTGCCGTCGGGGATGCCGGGCCCTTCATCCTCGACGCTGATCTCCGCCATCCCGCCAGACTCGCGCGCAGTCAGCGCGATGCGGCCACGCGGCGGGCTGAACGACTGCGCGTTGGCGATCAGGTTGCGCAGCACCTGCACCAGCCGGTCCTCGATCCCCCACACCATCAGGCTGGCCGGCGCATCCACCACCACCACCCGGGGGTCGTTCTCGGAATCGCGCGTGGCCTCGTCCAGGTCGCGCAGCGCATGCAGCATCGGCACGACATCCACGGGTTCGGCGGCGACGCGCGACAGCTCCGCATCCAGACGCGAGGCGTCGCTGACGTCACTGATCAGCCGGTCCAGCCGCGTCACATCCTGTGCGATGATGGTCAGCAGCTGCCTCTGTCGCTCGGGATCCTCGATGCGGCGCAGCGTCTCGATCGCGCTGCGGATCGATGACAGCGGGTTCTTGATCTCGTGCGCAACGTCGGCCGCGAACTTTTCGATCGCGTCCATCCGCGCGAACAGCGCCTGCGCCGAATCCGACAGCGCGGTCGCCAGCGCCCCCACCTCGTCGCGCCGCGCCAGCAGCGGCGCCGGGACGCTGCCGGCACGACCATGGCCCTCGCGCATGTCGGCCGCCGCACCAGCGAGCCGCAGGATAGGCCGCGCGATGGTCAGCGACAGGTACCATGACAGCAGCACGGTCAGTGCCAGTGCCAGCGCGAACAGCGCCAGGATTGAGATACGCACCACGAACAGGCTGGTATCCACCTCGCGTGCGTCGCGCGTCAGCAGGATGATGCCGACGGTGTGCCGGTCGCGCTCGATCGGTTCGGCGACGGTGACCAGCAGCTGATTGTCCTTGGTACGCCGGATGTAGGGAGGCATTTCTCGACTCTGGCCGGAGCTGTTGAGCCGCAGCTCTTCCTTGACGTCCGGCTGCCATTCGATGCCGCCGGCGCCCGGCGTCATGTCCACCATCAGCGGCGTCGGCGTCTCGTGCGGCAGCAACCTCAGCACCTTGTCATAGATCCAGCCGATCGCGCCCACGATCGGGCCATGCCTTGCCGCTGGCGGCAGCGGCTCGGTATTCACCGATCCGCCTGATCCCTCACGCACCCGCGAGTCGGCGACCAGCGTGCCATCGGGCGCATAGATCCGCGCTTGCGCTCCCGGCGTCGGCTCGGTCAGCCGGCGCAGCAGCGGACGCGCTATGTCGGCGGCGAGTTTGGGATTATCAGGCTCGGCCAGGCGCACCGCGCTTTCGCCCAGCGCGCCAGCGTAAATGCGTGCCTGCTCGCGGAGCGACGAGACTTCGGCCTCCAGCAGGCCGTTCTGATACTGGTCCAGGTACAATACCGCCGCCACCAGCAGGACCAGCGGCAGCGCGTTGACCAGCAGAATGCGGCGCAGCAGCGGCGACACCCAGCGCGCGCGGAACCGCTTCTGCTTCGGAGCAGCAGGTGGCGCCAGCGCAGTAAGGGCAGTGCCGTCCGGCATGGTTCCGGATCAGTGCTCCTTGTAGCGGTAGCCGATGCCGTACAGCGTCTCGATGTGATTGAAGTCGTCGTCGCCGGTGCGGAACTTCTTGCGGATCCGCTTGATGTGGCTGTCGATGGTGCGGTCGTCGACGTAGATATTCTCGCCATACGCCGCGTCGATCAGCTGGTCGCGACTCTTCACCATGCCGGGCCGCGCCGCCAGCGCTTTCACCAGCAGGAATTCGGTGACCGTCAGCTGGATGTCCTTGCCGTGCCACGTGCACTGGTGCTTGGTCTCGTCCAGCGTCAGTTCGCCGCGCACCATCACCCCTCCGGGCGTGGCGCCAGACCCTTCCGCGCGGCTCGCCTCGTTGCGGCGCAGCAGGGCGCGGATACGCTCGATCAGGAGCCGCTGGGAGAACGGCTTGGTGATGTAGTCGTCGGCCCCCAGCCGGAGGCCCATCAACTCGTCCACCTCCTCATCCTTGGAGGTCAGGAAGATCACCGGCATCGAGCTCCGCTGGCGCAGCCGCTGCAGCAGCTCCATGCCGTCCATCCGCGGCATCTTGATGTCGAGCACGGCGAGGTCGACAGGGCGGGCGTTCAGTCCCTGGAGCGCGCTCTCGCCGTCGGTATAGGTGCGGACCTGGAAACCTTCCTGCTCTAGCGTCATCTGGATGCTGGTCAGGATGTTCCGGTCGTCGTCGACCAGGGCGATGGTCTGCTTCATCGAGCTTTCCTTCGGGGGTACGGTCATAGGGAGGCTCCGTCCATTCGTTGGGGCATCCTTGACATCAGATTGTGGCGCATTGCGGACGGGAGGTGAACAGAACATGGCGGAGGCTTCGGTCATCTCGTCCCGCCGATTCCGCACGGCAGCACAGCACTACCTGGCTGGCCGGCCGGCCTATGCGCCGCGGCTGAGCGCACATGTGGCCCGGTTCGTCGGGCTCCCGCCTGGCTCGCGCGCACTGGACCTTGGCTGTGGCCCGGGCATGCTGGCCGGCGCCTTCGCCGCACTGGGGGCTGAGGTGACGGCGATGGATCCCGAGCCCGAGATGCTGCGGATCGCCGAGGCGGAGTTTGCGAGCAGTGGGCACATCCGCTTCGTCCATGGCAGCTCCTTCGACCTGTCGCCTGCATTGGGCGGGTTTCGGCTGGTGACCATGGGGCGTTCATTCCAGTGGATGGATCGGCCTGCGACGCTGCGATCCCTGGACACGTTGATTGAGCCGGCGGGTGCCATCGCGCTGTTCAGCAGTGGCCCTCGCGACGCACCGGACACCGGATGGATTGCGGACTACCTGGCGCTGGTGCGGGGCTATGCCGCCACCGATGACACGCATCCGCGGCAGCGTGCCGACAGCATGGTGCGCCACGAGGTGGTCCTGCTCGCTTCCGCGTTCAGCCTGCTGGACGAGATCACGGTGATCGAGCGGCGTCGGGTCACGCTGGATCAGCTGGTGCACCGCGCCTTCTCACGTTCCAGCACGGCGCCGGAGCGACTGGGAGATGCAGCGCCCAGGCTTGCGGCGGAAATCGAGACGCTGCTGACGCCGCTCGCTACTGATGGGACACTGCCTGAGGTCATCGCCACTACGGCGTTGATTGCCCGGCGTCCGGACGTGAGGCAGGCATGAGCGAGCCATCCCCCTCCTTTGAGGCCCGCAAGCTGCTGCGTGCAGCCCATGCCGGGACCCTGGCAAGCGTGTTGGAGGGTCAGCCCTTCGCCTCCCTGGTGACACCTGCCACGGCGCCTGATCTGTCATTGCTCCTGCTGTTGTCCGATCTCTCGGAGCACACGCGCCACCTGCGGGCAGAGCCACGCTGTTCGGTGCTGGTCGTCAGCCAGCCAGAGACTGCCAACCCGCAAACCGCCGCGCGCGTGACCATTACCGGGCTGGCCGAACGCCTGGCCGATGCCGCGGCGCTGAAGGAGCGCTACCTCGCGGTTCACCCCTACGCCGCGATGTATGCCGAGTTCGGCGACTTTGCCCTCTGGCGCATCCGCCCTCTGGGCGGTCTCTACGTTGGGGGTTTCGCGCGCGCCGTCCGTCTGCGTGCGACCGATCTGGCGCCTGATCCCATGGCCGTGGCCGCGATCGAGGCAGCCGCCGGCGACATAATCACGCATTGCAACGCTGATCATCCTGACGCCTTGGCCGATATCGTTGGGCAACCCGGCGGATGGCGGATGGTCGCGGTCGACGTCGACGGTTGCGACCTTGCGCTGGACGAGAGGGTGATCCGTATCCACTGGTCCGCCTCGGTCGAGGATGCACACGGCGTGCGTCGCGAACTGATCCGGCTGGCCCGCGCCGCCAGGGCTGGTTGAAGGCCACCGGGGCCGGCAGTAGCGTGCCGCCCGCAGTCCAGGAGAAGCATTGTGCTCAAGCTCGGATACAAGGCATCGGCCGAACAGTTCGCGCCCTCGAAGCTGCTGTCGTTCTCGGTGCTGGCCGAGCAGGTGGGCTTCGACTCAGTGTTCGTCAGTGACCATTTCCAACCCTGGAAGCACACCGACGGCCACGCTCCGAACGCACTGGTCTGGTTGGGAGCCCTGGGAGCCGCGACGCAGCGCGTGACGATTGGCACGTCGGTGCTGACGCCCACCTTCCGCTATCATCCCTCGATTGTCGCCCAGGCGTTCGGCACGCTGGGTGCCATGTTCCCTGGCCGCGTTGTGCTGGGCGTGGGCACCGGCGAAGGGCTGAACGAGGTACCCTCGACCGGCATGAAATGGCCCGAGACAAAGGAGCGCTTCGCCCGGCTGCGCGAGGCCAACCAGCTGATCCGCAAGCTGTGGACCGAGGACCGTTTGAGCTTCGAGGGCCAGTACTACCGGACCGAGAACGCCACCATCTATGACAAGCCGGCACAGCCGGTGCCGATCTACGTCGCCGCCGCCGGCCCGCAGGTGGCGAAATATGCCGGGCGGTCAGCGCAGGGGTTCATCTGCACCTCGGGCAAGGCGTGGAAGCTCTACACCGAGACCCTGCTGCCGAATGTCGAGGAAGGGCTTAAGCTCGCCTCGAATCCGCCAGTGCAATACGATCGGATGATAGAGATGAAGGTGTCGTTCGACACCGACCACGAGCGCGCGATGCAGGACACCCGCCACTGGGCAGCGCTGGCTCTGACGCCGGAAGAGAAGGTGTCGGTCGAGGATCCCATTCAGATGGAGAAGCTCGCCGACGCACTGCCGGTCGAGCGCGCAGCGAGCCGGTGGATCGTCTCGTCCGACCCGGACGAGCACATCGAGAAGATCCGGCCCTACGTCGAGATGGGCTTCCGTCATCTGGTGTTCCACGCCCCCGGTCCCGACCAGGAGCGGTTCCTGCGGATCTACAGCGAGCAGGTGCTGCCGAAGCTGCGCCGCCGGTTCGACTGAGGCGCCTACCACTCACGTGGCGTCCGCACTCGAACTTGTGGCCTTGCCGGGCATCCCGATGGTGCGGGCCGGTGACGACCTCGCCGGTCTGATCATCGCCGCGCTTGGCGAACGCGAACTGCGCGCCGGCGATGTGGTGGTGGTGGCGCAGAAGATAGTCTCTAAGGCCGAGGCCCGTACTGTCGACATCGCCACCGTCACGCCATCGGCCGAGGCCGAAAGGCTGGCGACAGAAGTGGGCAAGGACCCCCGACTGGTGGAGGTGATCCTGGGTGAGTCGAGGCGCGTGGTGCGCTCGCGGCCCAACCTGATCATCGTGCAGCACCGCCTGGGCTTCGTCATGGCTAACGCCGGCGTGGACCAGTCCAACGTCGCGCCGGCCGACGGTGTGCACCGCGTGCTGCTGCTGCCGCGCGACCCGGACGCGTCGGCTGAGGCGTTGCGCGCGAAACTCCAGGCGCGATACGGCGTCCCGCTTGGAGTAATCATCAGCGACAGCTTTGGTCGTGCCTGGCGACGTGGCACCTGCGGCATCGCGATCGGTGCCGCGGGCCTGCCCAGCCTCATCGATCTGCGGGGGCAGCCCGACCTGTTTGGCCGCACGCTGGAGGTCAGCATTATCGGCTTTGCCGACGAGATCGCCGCGGCCGCGTCGCTGCTGCAGGGCCAGGCAGCCGAGGCGCAGCCGGTCGTGCTCGTGCGTGGCCTTGATTGGTCGGCACCGGTCGCGCCGGCTGCCGATCTGGTGCGACCGCTCGAGGAGGATCTGTTCCGGTGACCGTGGTCGCGCTGTCAGGCGGCGTTGGTGGCGCCAAGCTGGCTCTGGGGCTGAGCCATGTGTTGCCGCCTGAGGAGCTGATCGTGGCGTGCAACACCGGCGACGATTTCGAGCACCTCGGCCTCAGCATCTCGCCGGATATCGATACTGTTGTATATACGCTAGCCGGGATCGCCAACCCGGAGCTGGGCTGGGGCCGTGCCGACGAGACCTGGTCGTTCATGGAAACGCTGGAGACACTGGGCAGCGAGACCTGGTTCCGCCTCGGCGACCGCGACCTGGTAGTGCACGTCGAACGCACACGCAGGCTGCGCGCCGGTGAGACATTGTCGGCGGTCACCGCCGATCTCTGCGCGGGCCTCGGCGTCGGCCCGCGCGTGCTGCCGATGAGCGACGATCCGGTGCGCACCCGCGTCCGCACCGATGAAGGCTGGATCGACTTTCAGGAGTATTTCGTGCGCCGGCGCTGCGAGCCGGTGGTGCACGAGCTCGCTTTCCATGGTGCGGCGACTGCGCGGATGCAGCCCGAATTCCGCACCGCGCTGGAGGATCCGCAGCTGAAGGCGGTGGTGATCTGCCCGTCTAACCCGTTCATCAGCATCGAGCCGATCCTCGCGGTACCCGGCGTCCGTGAGGCACTTGCCGCCTGCATCGCGCCGGTGGTCGCGGTGTCGCCGCTGATCGGCGGGCGCGCGATCAAAGGCCCGACCGCCAAGATGATGGGCGAGCTCGGTATGACCCCGAGCGCCGGTGGCGTGGCGCGCCGCTACGGCGACCTGATCGACGGCTATGTCTGCGACTTCGCCGACATGGATCAGGTGGC
>DASSRN010000546.1:0-12039 GCA_035701785.1 Acetobacteraceae bacterium
GCCGGCGCCGGCAGCGGCATGCTGTCCACCTCCCGCCTGCTGGGCCAGACCACCGGCAGCGCGCTGGTGGCGCTGGTGTTCGGCGTGTTCCACGGCGGCCCGGACGCGATCGAGGCAGGCACGAAATTCGCCATCGGCATGGCCGCGAGCTTCGCCGCCCTGGCGATGGTGCTCAGTTCACTCCGGCTGCGGCAGAAGCAGTAGACACCAGCGTCACGTATCGGCCGATAGCTTTCTGCCAGGCAGCACCGTATGCTGCGGCGTCGAAATCCCTCAGGAGCCTGACGTCCCTTGTCTGCGGTGATCAACATGGACGGCATCTATTCGATGACCTTTCGAGGCGCCGTCGGATGGGGAATGGGCATGTTAGTGCTGCGACGGGGCAAGGTCGCGGGAGCTGACGCTCAAGGGGTGAGGTATGACGGGGAATACAGCGAGACTTCCGATGATCTTCGGCTCGATCTGGAGATGGTTGTACCTCCAGGCGTGAGCTTGGTGCAAGGAACGCCGCCCAGGCCCATTCAATACTCTCTTCCGTTCACCGCCACCGTACCTAAGCATTCCATCGATGCGGCCTCACCCGTTCTGGTGCAGCTTCCGCCGGGTCCGGTCAATGTCATAGTGAGACGATTGCGCCCGCTAGACGCATGATATGGCAAACATGCCAACTGGCATTCGACTGGACTGGTGCAATTCGTGTGGGCGACAAACTACCCACGAGACTTTTCCGTTTCCTCAGGAAGAAGCCGGACCACCAGCCGGGTCGGAGCCTGACTCCTCGACCATAATCCGATGCAGAGGATGCGGTGAATTAGCCATTCGTCGCGAGGAGAGGCGTCCGAGCGCGACCGGAACAGACGACCTTGCAGACATAGTCTATCATCCCCCACGCCTCTGGCGCAGGCCTCCGGCATGGCTTGCTGAACTCGAACAGGTCGCTCCGGATCTGAAGGAAATACTCGACGAGGTATATTTGGCCGCCAACGATCGTCAGCTTCGCCTGCTGGCAATGGGAGTGAGAACAGCTCTCGACTACGTCATGATCCAAATTGTCGAAAGCGCCCGAACGTTCGAACAGAAGTTGGACCAAATGGTTGATACCGGGCACCTGTCAACACGCCAGAAAGAGATGCTCAAGACAGTTATCGACGCCGGTTCAGCCGCGGCACACCGCGGCTTCAAGCCACCCCGTGATCTACTGGAAGAGATGCTTTCGGTGATGGAGGGCGTCATCCGCGAGCACTACATCACGCGACCCATGCTTGAAGCCCTGCGAACACACATCCCCCCGCGGCCCTGACCGGTGAACGTCTCTGGTGAACCTCCCTTAGGATACTGGGCGTCACGCCGCCTTGCTCGCGCTCCCCTTCCAGCGCTGGGCGATGTCATCCAGGCACGCCTCCAGCGCCGGCGCCAGCCGCACCGTCACCCGCTGCAGCCGCTCGATCAGCGCCTCGGCGCGCGAACGGTCCTGGCGGGTGACCGCGTCGGCGATCTCTTCCAGCACGTCGCCCAACCCGACCGCGCCGCAGGTATCCGCGAGCTCGCTGATCTCCTTGCAGCTCCGCACGATGGCGCCCGCCTCCCAACCCGGCAGCAGTTCGCCCAGCCGCAGGCAGCGCGACGTCGCGTTGGCGACGAAGTCGGCGACGCAGGCGCGCGCTCGTTCGATCCCGACCACCGCCACCATCTCTTCGAGAAATACCTGCGAGACGTCGGAAGCATAGTCCGCCAGCCCCACAATCGGGTCAGCCGCCGATGCCACATCCCGTTGCTCCGACACCCGGGCACCACCCCACAGCCACCGGCGTAGCGTCGCGCCCAGCCGGTCGAGGTTGACCGGCTTCTCCAGCACCGCGTTGAACCCGGCTTCGGCGCAGCGCTTGCGCAGCACCGGCCCCTTCAGCCCGGTCAGCGCGATGATCGGAATGGTCGCCCCTCGCCCGCTCATCGCGCGGATCTTCCGTGCCGCGGCAAAACCGTCACGATGCGGCATCTGAATGTCCATCAGGATCGCATCGAAGCTGTCATGCGCCGCGAGCCGCACGGCATCGTCCCCGTCGTTTGCAGCAAAGGCGGTGAAGCCGCGACGGGCGAGTGCGGTAACCAGCAGTGCCTGGTTCACCTTGTCGTCTTCCACCACCAGGATGCGGCCGCCGCGCATGGTCGGTGCCATCGGCCGCAGCGCCTCGATCGGCGAGCGCTGTGCCAGCAGTTGCTGCGCCAGCGACGCCACCTGATACGGATCCGCCGCCGCCGGCAGCGTGGCATCCACCCGGCCCGTCACATCCTCATCGCCGAGCCAGATCACGACGGTGCGCTGGGCGAAGACAGTGTTGCGCAGCCGCAGCACGAACGCATCGGCGGCCATCCCCTCCAGCCGGTCCTCCACGACGACGAGGTCCAGCGCGCCACGCTGTGCCTCGATCCGTTCGGCAACCGCCAGCCCGATATAGCCGTCGGGCGCGGTCTCGACGATCACGCCGGCATCGCCCAACTGGCCCGCGATGGTGCGCGCACGCACATCATCGTCACCCACCAGCAGCGCGGTCCGTCCGGCAAAGCGCTCGCGACCGGGCGTCTGCACGATACGCTCGGCAGGAAACTCAAAGGTGAATTCGCTGCCGACCCCAAGCGCGCTCTCCAGGGTCAGCGATCCGCCCATCAGCGCGGCGTTCTCACGGCAAAGCGACAGGCCCAGACCCAGGCCGGGGTGTCCGGCTTCGGCCTGATCGCGGCCACGCCGGAACCGTTCGAAGATCAGCGCCCTCTCGTCCGGCGCGATGCCGGGCCCGGTGTCCGATACCGCAAGCTTGATCGTGGTGCGGCCGGCCTGGTCGGCGACCGCCGATGCGCGCACCTCGACATGACCGCTGGCGGTGAACTTGATGGCGTTGCCGATCAGGTTGAACAGCACCTGGCGCAACCGGGTGGGGTCGACCAGCCAGTGTCCGCGCAGCAGGTCGTCGAACCGCGTCTTCAGCTCGAGGCCCTTGTCGCGCGCCTCGGGCTGCAGCGTCTCGGTCACTTCCTGCACCAGCCCGATCATGTCCACTTCGTCGGTCTGCAATCCGCCGCTGCCCACCTCGCAGCCGGCGATTTCCAGCAGGCCGTTCAGCATCGACAGCAGTGTGTCGCAGCTGGAGCGGATGCGCTCCAGCCAGAGCCGCTGGTCCTGCTCCAGTTCGCTCTCGAGCAGCAGCGAGCAGATGCCCATGATGGAGTTCATCGGCGTGCGCACGTCGTGGCCGAGCGCGGCCAGCACGCGGTCGCGATCACGCTCGACTGCTGCGACCTGCGCCTGCGCCGCACGACTGACAGTCGTCGCGGCCTCCAACATGGTTTGCAGCCGCATTTCCTCCGTCACGTCGCGGCCGGAACCGAGGGTCCTGCCGTCCGGCAATGGCGCCAGGACCAGCCTGTGCACCCGTTCCTGCCCGTCCTGACCAGCGAAGCCGACCAGCAGATTGTCCTTGCGCCCGGCATGCTCGAGCGCCTCGGCGATGGCCGGCCGCGACGCCTCGCCGACAGCCGAGACCAGCGGCTGGTCGATCGCCTCGCGCACCTGCTCAGGCGCGTAGCCCTGCACGCCGACGATGCGGCCGCGCCGGTCCAGTTCGACCGACCAATCGGCCCCGAAGCCGGCCGGCGCAGGGCCCGGACGCCTGGCGCCCCAGCGGAACGATGCGGCAAGCAGCGTGCAGGCCAGCAGGACTGCCGACAGGTAGACGCCAAGGATGCCGATCCCGCGCATGTCGAGCCAGTGGCTCCGCATCGCGACATCGGTGTCCATCTCCGCCGTCACGCTGGCATCGAGCGTGCGCAGTGGCGAGGACACCGACAGGACCGGCGGGATGCCGAGTAGCCGGTCCGCGCCAGCGATGAACGCCTGTAGTGCCTCCGGATCAGACCGGGGCTCTGACCGCGGTGTGGCCGGATCCCGCGCCGGAAGCGGCAGGCTTCCGCCGATGCCGGTCAATTCCAGCGCGGCGCCCTGCATGAACGAGGCATGGCCGGTCAGGCGGGTCAGGTCATCCAGCCGGAACACCGCGCCGATCAGCCCCGCTGGCTTGCCGAGGGCGTCGCGCACCAGCCGGGTCACGATCATCGATGGTCCGCTGCGCAGCCAGGATCCGGTGCGCTGCAATGAAAGCGGCGGCGCGTTGTCGGCAATGGCGCGGCGGAACCAGTCTGCGTCCCCGACCGCAGTGTCGCCGGTGGTGAACGGAGCGGAGGAGGCCAGCAACTGACCGGACGCGCCAACGGCGAAAGTGGCGCCGACCGGCGGCAGAGCGGATTGCAGCCGCAGGATCCGGCTGGTGAGCGCAACCTTGTCGCCCTGAAGGTCGGTCGCGCGGATCGCCTCGGTAGCGTCGGCAAACTGCCCGAGCGGCACATCGATCGACGTGGCCACCGAAGCCGCCGATACCGTCAGGCCGTTCAGGACATCCCGCGCCACCTGCGCCGTCTGCAGGTAAGCTGCGACGCCCCACGCGGCCATGAGCAGCATGGCGACCGCCAGCAGGGCGACGCAACGCGACAGCGCCCGCACCGGCGCTGTCGGGAATCTGACAAAAAACTTCAACCGGAGGTCCTCCGCCGGGTTCCCGGCACCATCACCGCATGATCACGCGGGCGTGGATTATAGCGCCTTGGCGCGTGCGCAGTCGAACCAATCTTGTCCCTGCGCGTCCGATGGACCGATATTGAACGTTATTGGTTGCGGCGATGGCCCGACTTCCAGGGTGCCGCCCCCCAACAGCACCAGAATCCGGCTCAGCGCGTCCTCGTCTGCTCCCAATGACACCGCAACCTGCCGTAGCGAAGATCGTCTCGCCATCGCCTGCCAGTTGCCGGCTTGACCGGTGAAGTGCAGTTGCGCTGCGACTGGCGCCTGCGCCGGGGCGGCAAGAGTAATGGCTACCCGGATGGGTGCGTCGCGGCGAACGGTCACCGCCAGCGAATTGCCGCCGGCGGCAGCCAGCGCCGTGCATTCCTCATCACCACTGCTGAAGGTCCAGTTGGCGCGCACCACGACCCGCGGTGCCGGACGGCGGACCAACGGCGGCACTGCCGGGACCGACGCTTCGTGGCGCACCTCCACCGGTGGGGGTGCCGGCTGGCAACCAGTCACCAGCAGCAGCGCTGCTGCCAGGGCGCCGAGACCGATGGCTCGTGCCGGCCCCGTGGCAGGCGGATCAGCGGATGATGATCTCGACCCTGCGGTTCTGTGGCTCACGCACGCCAGGGCCGGTCTGCACCAGCAGGTTGGTGTCGCCGAAGCCCTGGATGGTGATCGCGTTGGCCGGCACGCCATCCTTGATCAACTCCGCCTGCACCGCACGGGCACGCCTGACCGACAGGCCCTGATTGTAGCGCGGCGTGCCGGAGGTGTCGGTATAGCCGTTCACCTCGATCCGTGTGTACTGAACATGCGTCGAGTTGTCAGCCGCCTCGTGGATGATCTGGCGCGCCCGGTCGGTCAGCGTCGCCTTGTCCCAGTCAAAGAACACCAGATAGGACCGCGTCGGAGCGGGCGCCGGAGGCGGAGCCGGCGCCGCGACCGGCACCGGTGCGGCAACGTTGAAGGCGTAGCGAACGCCCAGCATGAAGCTGTGGTTGTATTGGTGCTGCACCCTGACTGCGGCGGGCAGAACCGTCGGGGCTGGGGTGGCGACCACCTGGGTCCCGTCGAACGTTTCGCTGCCGGGGATGCCGAAGAAGCGATACTCGGTGGTGACCGACAGGCCCGGAACGCCTGGGATCGGGAACGCCAGACCACCGATCGCCTGGAACGCGAAGTTGCCCTTGGTCTGGTCGAAGTGGTTGCTGAGCAAAGGAGAGCTTGCCGCGCCGAACAGCGCGGTGCGCGACAGGTTGGACCAGGCGTAGCCGGCGCCGCCGCCGACATAGGGGAAAATCCACGGAATGCCGACATCGATGTCGAACAGCACATTGGCCATCACGCCATAGGTCTGGAACGTGCCGCTGGAGGTCGAGGCGAAGTCGGTATGGCCAAGGTCGGCGTGGCGGTAATTGCCTTCGATCTCGAAGCGAAAGCCGTTGCCCAGCGCGTAGCCGACGCTCCCCAGAGCGGCATAGCCCCCGCGCGGCTGCAGCGCTCCGCCGACCGCTAGCGGATAGTTCTCTGGCAGATTGTAACCGGCGCCCGCTCCGACATAGAGACCCTGGAACGGCTGCGCGACAGCAGCAAATGGTGCGGCCAGCAGAGCGATAGCCAGCAGCAGACTGCGGAACCGCATCCTCGACTCCTTCTCAGGCTGCGGACGAAAAGGGGCGCCTCGCGGCGCCCCTATCCGTTGTCGTCGTGAAGCCGCGGCAGATCAGCGGATGATGATCTCGACGCGGCGGTTCTGCGGCTCGCGCACGCCCGGACCGGTCGGCACCAATAGGCGGGTGTCGCCGAAGCCTTGCGCGGTGATCGCGTTGGCCGGCACGCCGTCCTTGATCAGTTCGGCCTTCACTGCGTTGGCGCGACGGATAGACAGGCCCAGGTTGTACTTCGGCGTGCCCGAGGTGTCAGTGTAGCCGTTCACCTCGATCCGCGTGTACTGCACGTGGGTCGAATTGTCGGCGGCCTCGCGGATGATCTGGCGCGCACGGTCGGTGAGCGTTGCCTTATCCCAATCGAAGAACACCAGGTACGAACGGGCAGGCTGCGCAACCGGTGCCGGTGCCGGCGGCGGCGGCGGCGGCGGCGCCACGCCGAAATTGTAGCGCAGGCCGACCAGGACGGAGTGGTTGTAGCTCGGGCCTACTCTGAACGAGGCAGGACTCGCGAAGATATCACCCGTAGTGCTTGTCGCTACCGCGGTGCCGTTGTAGGTGCGATTACCGGACGTGCCGAAGAAGCGGTATTCAAGCGTGGCGGCGAGACCAGGCATGATCATCGGCAACGGGAGCGCGGCGCCAAGGATCGCCTGATAGGCGAAGGTGCCCTCCGTGCTCTTGCCGGAGGATCTCACGCCGCCCGGACCGAAGGTCTCCGCGCCGGGTGCCAGCGTGAGCGGTGGCGCCGTGAAGCCAAAGTTGTTGAACGTGTGCCAGTTCTCGTTCACGCCGGCATAGCCGACGCCGACGCCGAGGTACGGCACGAACCAAGGGGTAAGCCCGTTGAAGTCGTACAGCACGTTGACCATGCCGCCGTACTTCTGCTCCTTGGTACCTCCGCCCGCGGCGGCAAAGTTGCTGTTGCCGTTATCGAAGCCACCGGAGCTGTTGTTCCGATAGTTGCCTTCGATCTCCGCCCGCAGCCCGTTGCCGAAGCCCCAGCCGACCGAGAGGACGCCGGCGAAGCCCGCGCTGCCCTTGATATTGCCGTTGGTCGAGAGGAAGCCGTTGATCAGCGCAGGGACGCCGACAGCGACGCCATTCACCGATTCTTTCTGGGTAAAGTTCGCACCGACGCCGGCGCCGACGTAGAGCCCGGTGACCGGCTGCGCACTCGCCGCAAACGGCGTGGCTAGCACTGTGGCTGCCAGGAGTGCACTCCGAAGCTGCATTTGCTTTCTCCTCGTTCTACCGGCGTCAGCGTTGCGCACGGGTCGCAGATCCCGGCGTCTCACCTTAGCCTTTCGATCGTTTAAGACGATAGACCATGACGCCGCACAGTGCGAGGGGGGGATGAGATTTTCGGGCACACTGTGGCAGCACCGCCACAGGCGGTATTTGCTGCAATCTGAATGCGGAAGAGAGCAGGAGTCGAACCTACCCGGAGCCGCCGAGCAGCCCCAACCGGCTTTGAAGGCCGGCCGGCCCACCGGAGCCGCTTCTCTTCCGCTACCGAGTATCCCGCCCCCCAGCAAGCTGAGCAATGAAGGATGCCTCATCCGCCGGTTCCAGGCAGCGACAGTCCAACCAGAGTCGTCCCTCGGCCAGGCGGCCGATCACCGGAGCTGGCAGGGTTCGCAACCATGCCGATAGCGCCTCCAGTGAGTTTCCCCCGATCGTGATGGCATGCGACGGCAGCAGGTCGACCGGCAGCGCACCGGAGCCGATCTGGCTGCGGCACGTCTCGACCGCGACGACCCGCTCGGGCCAGCGCGCCCGCAGCGCCTCCGCGACGCGCAGCGCCGTCGCACGGATGGCCTCCGCTGGCCGGGTCAGCAACCGGAGCGTGGGCAGCTCCTCCGCCAGCCGGTCCGGGTCGAGATAGAGCAGCAGCACCTGCTCCAGCGCGGCAAGCCGCGCCTTGTCCAGCCGGAGGGCCCGCTTGAGGGGGTTGGTGTTTATGCGCTTTATCAATTCTTCTTTACCAACGATCAGCCCGGCCTGCGGACCGCCAAGCAGCTTGTCGCCGGAGAAGCTGACCAGATCGGCCCCAGCCGCGAGCGACTCCTGCGGTGTTGGCTCATGCGGCAAGCCCCAGGCGGCGAGGTCCACGAGGCTGCCGCTGCCCAGATCCTCGACCATCGGCACACCCGCCTCATGCGCAATCACGGCGAGTTCGCGCGGCGACACCGCGGCAGTGAAGCCCTCGATCGCATAGTTGGCCTGATGCACGCGCATCAGCAGCGCTGTCCCGGGGCCGAGTGCAGCGCGGAAATCGCGCGAATGCGTGCGGTTGGTGGTGCCGACCTCACGCAGCACGGCACCGGCGCGTGCCATGATCTCCGGAATGCGGAACGCGCCGCCGATCTCGATCAGTTCGCCGCGCGACACGGGCACTTCGCGCCCGAGCGCCAACGTGTTGAGGATCAGCAGGACCGCGGCGGCATTGTTGTTGACCACGGTCGCCGCTTCCGCGCCGGTGATCTCGCGCAGCAGTCGGGTCACATGTTCGTCGCGCTCGCCGCGCCGGCCGGTGGCGAGGTCGAATTCCAGCGTTGTCGCCGACGCCAACGCCTCTGCCGCAGCGATAGCAGCGGCTCGCGGCAAGGGCGCGCGGCCCAGATTGGTGTGCAGCACCGTGCCTGTGAGGTTGAACACCACGCGCTGCGACGCGGCGAACCGACGCGCGAGCGCATCGGCCGCTGCATCAGTGATCGCTTCCGCCGCCGTCGGGAACGCACGCGCCGCGCGGCATGCGGCCAATTCGGCACGCAGCGCCCCCGTCGTGGCGGTCCGCCCGAACCGCGCGATCAGCGCTTCGGCAATGGGCGAGCGAAGCAGAACGTCGAGCGACGGCAGCGGGCTGGCGGAAACCGGCATGGCCGCGCCATGCTACGGCGCATGGGCACGACGTTCGAGATACCCACGCTGCACAGCGAGCGCCTGACATTGCGGGCGTTCCGCGCCGATGACATCGACGCCTGGGCGACTATGGAAGCCGACCCCGACGTGCGCCGCTACCGCGGCAACAATCCGCGCACCCGCGAGCAGGCGTGGAGTGCGATGGAGACCAATCTGGGCCAATGGGCGCTCCGCGGCTACGGCGTGTTCGCGCTCGAGCAGCTTACAGACAGCAGCTTCGTCGGCATCGCCGGCGTGCTGCATCCCGCGGAATGGCCGGAACCGGAGCTGGCTTACTCGCTTGACCGGCCATTCTGGGGCAGGGGCCTTGCCGTCGAAGCAGCGGTCGCAGCCCGCGAGTGGGCATTCCGCCAACACGGCTTTGCCCGGCTGGCCAGCTTCATCCTGCCGGACAACATCCGTTCTATACGTGTCGCTGAACGACTAGGCGCGGAGCACGAAGGCATGGTGGAGATACGCGGCTTCCAGGTGCAATGGTGGGTGCATCGGCCACCAACGGGCGGCGTCTGACATGGCGGGATTGCTTCAGGCCCGCGACCCCTCGCCGGTCCGCGTGCTGCGCGAGAGCGGTCAGTCGGTGTTGTTCCTCACCGCCGATCACGCCGGCCGCGCCATTCCGCAGCGTCTTGGCCGGTTGGGCGTGGCGGAGAGCGAACTCGACCGCCACATCGCCTGGGATATCGGCATCGCCGGTGTGACCGAGCGCCTGTCGGAGACGCTGGACGCGACCGCAGTGCTGCAGACCTATTCGCGGCTGGTGATCGACTGCAATCGCGATCCAGCAGTGCCGAGTTCGATGCCGGAGGTCAGCGAGCTCACCGCGATTCCCGGCAATGTCGGGCTGCCGGACGCGGACCGCGCAGCGCGAGTGACAGAGATCTTCGAACCGTACCATGCACGCATCCGCGCACTGCTGGATGCGCGCGCGGCCGCCGGTCAGCGCACCATCTACGTCGCGATGCACAGCTTCACCCCAAGCTTTAAGGGCGAGTCGCGCGCCATGCAGGTCGGCGTACTGTACAACCGCGATGCGCGCCTGGCTCAGATCATGCTGGATCTGCTGCGCGCCGAAGGCGACCTGACCGTTGGCGACAACGCGCCGTACGCAGTGAGCGACGTGACGGACTACGGCGTGCCGGTGCACGCTGAACCCCGGGGGCTGGCGCATGTCGAGATCGAGATCCGCCAGGACCTGCTCGCCGAGGAAGCCGGCCAGGCCGCGTGGGCAGCCCGCTTCGCACGCCTGCTGCGCGACGCAGCGGTGCGCCTGACATGCTGAGTCGCGACGTCCCGATCGACCCGGCGCACGCCGCCCTCCTGTTCGTCGACGTGCAGAACTACAACGCGCGTCCCGATGGCGGCGAGTACGCCACGATGAGCGAGGCCGACCGCGACGCGCGCTATGGCTGGTTCTTCCGTACGATGCAGGAAACCGCGCTGCCGAACATGCAGCTGTTGCAGGCGGCCTGCCGGCGCGCGCGTATCGAGGTGATGTACACCGTGATCGAGGCGCTGACGCGCGATGGCCGCGACCTGAGCCTCGACTATAGGATCAGCGGCCTGTTCGTCGCGCGCGGTTCGTGGGACGCCAAGGTGCTGGACGCCATCGCGCCTGCCGATGATGAGATCGTGCTGCCGAAGACCTCGTCGTCCGTGTTCATCTCCACAAACATCGACTACGTGCTGCGCAATCTTGGCGTGCGGTCGCTGATCATCGCCGGCGTGCTGACTGACCAGTGCATCGACTCTGCCGTGCGTGACGCGTGCGATCTCGGCTATCTGGTCACCGTGCCCACCGATGCCTGCGCGACGCTCGACGCCGACCGCCACGACTGGGCGCTGCGCAACAATCGCGGCTATTGCCGGCAGATCACAACGCAGGCGCTGCTGGTGGAGATCGCGGAGCTGACCGGCACATGACCGCCATGCGCGTCGCGCTGCGCGTGCCGGTCGGGCTGCCATTGCCCGAACTCGCCGCGTTCGTCGCGCGCTGCGAGGACGCCGGCTTCGACGGCGTCGGCATTCACGACCATCCCTCCAGCGGTCGCGACGCCTACCTGGCGCTGGCGCTTGCCGCGCAGGCGACGCAGCGCATGCGCCTGTTTCCTGCGACGTCGAGCCCGCTGGTGCGCCATCCGCTGGTGCTCGCATCGCTTGCGCACAGCCTCGACGAGATTGCGCCTGGACGCACGGTGCTGACGGTGGCACCTGGCTTCATCTCGACGCGCAGCATCGGCAGGCCACGCGCCGGCATCGCGTTCATGCGCGAGGCGGTGCGCGATCTGCGACGACTGCTTGCCGGTGAGGAGGTGAGCTTCGGCCCGACTACCATCAGGCTCCGGAACCGCAGTGCGACGGCGACGCCGGTTTATCTGCTGGCAGCCGGCCCGCGCATGATCGAGCTGGCAGGCGAGGTGGCCGATGGCGCTCTCCTGATGGTCGGGCTGCACCCGGCTGCAGTGCGCGCCGCAATGCATCACCTTGCGGAAGGCGCGCGTCGCGCCGGTCGGTCGCTGCATGATTTTCCGGTGGTGTTTGTCGTCACGTTCGGCTTGGGGCCTGATGATGCGGTGGGGGCGCAATGGGTGCGCAGCTGGTTCGCACCTGGCCAGCCGTTCCTCTGCTATCCGAGTGCTTCGAACCTGCACTGGCTGCGTCACGCCGGCTTCGAGCTGGCTGATGCGCATGATCCCGCGACGATTGCGGAAGCCGAGGCACATCGACTGGCCGATGCGTTCGGCCTGTTCGGGCCGGCGGAACAATGCGCGGAGCGGCTGCTGCAAGCGCGCGACGAAGCAGGCGTGCGCGATGTCTTCCTGTTCCCGG
>DASSRN010000547.1:0-2181 GCA_035701785.1 Acetobacteraceae bacterium
GGTTTCACGCAGATAGCCAAGCATCACATTCGGCCCACGCA
Organism: Acetobacteraceae bacterium; assembly: GCA_035701785.1. Lineage (GTDB taxonomy): Bacteria > Pseudomonadota > Alphaproteobacteria > Acetobacterales > Acetobacteraceae > JAMXLO01. Next base: position 42 of record DASSRN010000547.1, read on the forward strand.
CCAACAGGCGTCCGCCGGTCTCAATGCCATCGGCCGGTTCGATCCGGTGTTCAATGCCAGGCAGGAAGCGGCCGACGCTGCCAGGACGGCAGTGCATCGCGGTGTTCAGCGCCAGCACCGGCGCAGTCTCTGTGGCGCCGTAGCCTTCCAGCACGCGCGCGCCGAAGCGGTCGGCGAACAGGTGACGCGTCTCCTCGCGCACCTTCTCGGCGCCGGCGAAGATGTAGCGCATGGCATAGAAGTCGTAAGGATGCGCATAGCGTGCCCAGCCGTTGAGGAAGGTGTCGGTGCCGAAGCAGATCGTCGCATCGGCGTCGTAGATCAGCGCCGGCACGACGCGGTAGTGCAGCGGGCTCGGGTAGTGGAACGTGCGCACGCCGGAGATCAGCGGCAGGATCGTGCCGCCAGTGAGGCCAAAGGCGTGGAACATCGGCATTGCGTTGAACACGATGTCGCCGCCGTTGAAGTCGATCACCGAGGCGATCTGCGCACAGTTCGCGATCAGGTTGCGATGGCTCAGCGCCACGCCCTTCGGCGTGCCCTCCGATCCGCTGGTGAACAGCACCGCGGCCGGTGCGGCCGGATCGCCGAGCGCGCCCGGCAGACGGCGTGCCCGCCACGCATCGACCTTGGCGCGCAGCTTTGCACGCAGCCCGATGGTCCCACGCACATCCTCGAGCCAGACGAAGCGCACATCGCCGGCCATTCCTTCGACGGTTCTGCCAAGGCGCGCCTTATCGACGAAGGTGTGGCTGGAGATCACCGTGCGAACGCCCGCCGCACGACAGGCGGACAACATGGCAGCCGCGCCGACAGACACGTTGAGCAGGCACGGCACCACACCGAACGCCTGCATTCCCATGAAGGCGACCAATGTCGCGATGGCGTTGGGCATCAGCAGTGCGACGTACCGCTCGCCTGGTGCGGCTGCGGCGAGCGCGCGACCCAGCGCCGCGGCACCCAGCACCACGCGACCATAGCCGATCGGCACACGATCGATGTCCTCGGCGATCAGCGTGTCCGCGCCGTGCGCGTCGCGTGCGTCGAGCAGTGCGGAGAACAGCGTCTTGCCGGTCTCCTTGGCGTGGAACACCGCGTCCACCATCACGTCCTGCAGCGCGCGGCCGATCGACTCGCGCCGCTGGCGTGGCGTCAGATCAGCGCCTGCAGGCGGCGCAAGCACGACAGGCGGGTGGATGATCACAGTCAGTCGTGGAAACCAGCGCAGGCGCAGCTTGCCCTGCATGCGACCGAGATGGCTGAACTGAAGCCCCTCGATGCTGATTGCCACGACCTTCGCCTGTGACTTGTCAGCAACCAGCGCGGCGCCTTCGTAGACCTTCATCAGCGCGCCGGTGCGCGTCATGCGGCCTTCGGGGAAGATCATCAGCTTGCGCCCGTGGTCGCGCACCGCCTCCACCATGCGCTTCACCGAATAGGGCGACTGCACATCCACCGGGAAGGTCTGCACCGCGGCGAGGAACGGCTTGAAATACCACTTCGCCGCCTGCGCGCTGTGGATCGCGAAGGTGGGGCTGTCCGGCACGCAGGCGGCGATCAGACAGGCGTCGAGATACGATTGATGGTTCGCCACGATCACCACACGATCGCCGGCCGCCTGGTAGTTCTCCATGCCGCGCACCTGAACATGGTGGAAGCGATTGAAGTACCAGCGCAGAATCGCGCGATAGACCTCGTGCGGCAGGATGCGCACGATCCACAATGCGACGAACAGGTTGGCGATCGCGGCGACGTGCAGCACCGTCGGGCCACGCATGCCGGCGGCCGCCATTGCTGCCGCAGCCGCGGCGCCCGCAACCATGAACAGCGCGTTCATCACATTGTTGGCGGCGATCATGCGCGAGCGCTCAGACGGCTTCGCTGCATCCTGGATGATCGCGTAGAGCGGCACCGAGAACGCACCGCCGCACGCCGCGAGCAGGAACAGGTCGGCGATCATCCGCCAGCCGGCGAAGGTTGTCAGCGCGGCGGCCGCGTTCGCGACGGTGCCGGCGGATGCGGCAGCCGAGGCGAAGTCCCAGCAGAACAGCGAGATGCCCAGTGCGGCGAACGGCACCAGGCGCGGCGAGACCTCGCCGTGCAGCAGTCGCGCGCACTGCACCGAACCAACACCGACGCC
>DASSRN010000548.1:0-4981 GCA_035701785.1 Acetobacteraceae bacterium
GGCGGCAGGACAGTTCCTCAAAGTCGTCGATCCGTGCGGCAAGCAGGCGGGCGATTTCTGGGCGTTCAACGGTGCGGATCTGGATGAGCACCTGTCCGCTATGCACACACGGGTCTGGGTCAATCGGCTGTGCCCGCGGCCAGGCGAGTCCTTCCACACCAATCACCGACGGCCGATCCTGCAACTGGTGCACGACACCTGCGGCGTGCACGACCTGCTGACCGCGCCGTGCGACGAACACCGCTACCGGCTTTACGGCGTGCAGGGCGAGCATGCTAGTTGCACCGGTAACTTTCGCCAGGTGATGGAACCATATCTCGGCCGCGTGCGCTTCGTGCCGCAGCCGGTGAATCTGTTCATGAATGTCGGCGTGTTTCCCGACGGCCGGGTGGAAACCGGTGACAATCCCTCGAGGCCGGGTGACTGCGTCGTGTTCAAGGCGTGGGTCGACAGCATCGTCGCGCTGTCGGCGTGTCCGCAGGAGTTCAATCCCGTTGCGGGCTGGTATCCGACCGATCTACACGTTGGCATCTACGAGGCGGCATGAGCGTGCACTGGCGCCGTCGCCGTCATGAGGTTGTCCGGCGTGGCGCAGACATGTCGCTCGCAACCGCGATCCTCACGCTGTCGGCCGGTGCCTTGCTGACGGTTGTCACCGGCCTGTGGATCATGCTGGAGCTTGAGCAGTTCGGGCCTGCGGTGGGCGGAATCATCGTGTTCCGGCCCGATACTGCGGCAGGCGAGCGCTGGTCGGTGCGCGCGGCGGTGGCCGAACCTGCGGCCGGCGTGATGCGTGAATCTGCGCACTGCGTGCTCAGTCCGGCGGCTATGGCGCAGCGCGGCGGCAGCCTGGTGGTCGAGGCGCGGCGGATGAGCCGGCCGCCGGAATACCGCGTACACTGGGCCGGCGGTCCCACCGATATCGGCGGCGGCGATTGCGGTGCCAGGGCGGATCTCGTGCTGGAGCGCACCGAGCTGATGCGGCTGGCGAATGTCGCGGGCGGCTTCAACAGCGGCATGCGGCTGATCGGTCCGTGAACGATGCCGCACCTGTGACGACCGCCACGCCGATCGTGTGGCTGGATCGCATCTGGAAGTCGTTCGGTCGGCTCGAGGTGCTGACCGATGTGTCGCTTTCGGTGCCGCGCGGTGAGGTGGTGTGCATCATCGGCCCGTCGGGCGCGGGCAAGTCCACGCTGCTTCGCTGCATCAACCATCTCGAGACGATCGACGACGGCACGATCCATTTCGAGGGCCAGCCGGTCTATCGCTACAAGCGGAACGGCAAGCTGGTGATCGATCCGGATAAGCGCGTCGAGGCGGTGCGCGCGCAGATCGGCATGGTGTTCCAGTCATTCAACCTGTTTCCGCACCTGACCGCGCTGGGCAACGTGATCGAGGCGCCGGTGCATGTACTGCGGACACCCCAGGCCGTGGCGCAGGCACGCGGGATGGAGCTGCTGGTCAAGGTCGGCCTGGCGGAGAAGGCGAAGGCGTACCCGCATCAGCTGAGCGGCGGACAGCAGCAGCGCGTGGCGATCGCCCGTGCTCTGGCAATGAATCCCAAGCTGATGCTGTTCGACGAGGCCACATCGGCGCTGGACCCGGAACTGGTGGGCGACGTGCTGCGGGTGATGCGGCAGCTGGCGGGGGAAGGCATGACGATGATCGTCGTCACGCACGAAATGGACTTCGCGCGCGAGGTGGCCGACCGCGTCGTGTTCATGGACTCGGGCAATATCGTCGAGGACGACGAGCCGGCCAAGGTGTTCACCAACCCGCGCAGCCCGCGCACGCGACAGTTCCTGCAATCCATCCTGAACCGCAACGGCAACGCGGAGTGACTGTGCAACAACAAGGGGGCAGAACGAGATGACCGAACACGCGAACCTGGGACGACGTGGCCTGCTGCGCACCGGCGCGATCGGCAGCGCCGGCGCGGTGCTGGCGGCGGGCGCAGGAAGTGCCTATGCCGCGGCGACCCCACCGCCGGTGGACAGCACGGGCTATCCGGACTTCTCGCTGATCAAGATCAACGCGGATGATGATTCGCTGGCGAAGATCCAGAAGAAGGGGCTGGTGGTCGGCACGTCGAACGACTGGCCGTATTCGTTCCTGGACCCGAAGACCAAGGAGTGGACCGGGCTTGACGGCGACATCATCAAATACATCGCGAAGATGCTGAAGATCGACAAGATCGACGTGCAGACGGTGACATTCGACGGGCTGATACCAGGGCTGCTGGATGGGCGCTTCGACATCGTCGGCGATTCGATCCACTACACCAAGAATCGCTCCAAGGTGGTGAACTTCTGCTTCCCGACGTACTACTATGCCGAAGGCCTGGTGGTGCCGAAGGGCAATCCCAACAAGCTGCACAAGCTGACCGACCTGAAGGGATTCACCGTCGGCACGCTGCTGGGCACCAACTACGCCGAGTGGCTCCAGGCGGTGCCGGGCGTGAAGTTCCAGGGCTACAAGGACTGGGCGCAGATCATCCCGGAACTCGCCATTGGCCGCACCGACGCAGCCCTGTTCGACCAGCCGGTGGTGTCGATGCTGATGAAGGATCATCCCGAGTGGAAGATCGAGCTGGTCGATGACTACGAGCCGCGCACGTTCAAGAACCCGACCGGGTACAGCAGCTACGCGTTCCGCCAGGGTGATATCCAGTGGGTCACCGCATTCTCATCGGCGGTGCAGTGGATGCAGTACAACGACAAGATGAAGGAGATCCTCTCGGCCTGGGGAATGACCGGGTACAACAATTAAGCGGCGGCGGCGCCACGATAGGATGATTTTCTCGCTCGACGACATCATCGCCTTCCTGCCGACGCTGCTGGAAGGTGCGGTGCTGACGATCGCCGTGTCGCTGCTGGCGTTCGGGCTGGCGCTGGTGTTCGGCCTGATCGTCGGCATCGCGCGGATTTCGCGGGTGCCGCCGCTGCGCGCGGTGGCGGCGTGCTACATCCAGTTCATCCGCGGCACGCCGCTGCTGCTGCAGCTGTTTTTCATCTACTACGTTCTGCCCTATGCCGGCATCGTGCTGACGCCGTTCGTCTCAGGTGCGCTGGGACTGACGCTGAACTATGCGGCCTACATGGCGGAGGTGTTCCGCTCCGGCATCCAGGCGATCCCGAAGGGGCAGTGGGAGGCGGGTGCCTCGGTCGGCATGTCGCGCAGGCTGCTGATGCGGCGCATCATCCTGCCGCAGGCGATCCGCATCATCGTGCCCTCACTCGGCAATTTCTTCGTGTCGATCTTCAAGGATTCCGCGCTGGTGTCGGTCATCACCATGCGCGACCTGATGTTCAGCGGCCAGTTGCTCGCGTCCGCCACCTACAAGCACTTCGAGATCTTCGCGATGGTCGCGGTGATCTATTTCCTGATCAGCTATCCGACGGCGAAGTTCGTCGAGTGGATCGAGGCGCGCATCGACATCACCCGGCGCCCGGTGGTGATCGGCATGCGCGGATAGCGGATCACACCCGGCTAACAATCACCTCGATCGGCGTCGGGCCGAAGCCCGCGGCGGGATTGAAGCGCTGCGGGCAGTTCGACAGCACGGCGATCACCGGCGCCTCGGCGACCAGTTCAACGTAGTCGCCGGGCTTCGACAGGCCTGGCTCGATCGCCATCGCGCCGTCCTGCCGCACCGGGACGTTCATGAAGAAGTTCACGTTCGCCACCACATCCGATGGCGACAGCGACCATGTGGCCAATTCGGCGATGAAGTTGGCGTGGCAGCCGGGCGTATCCTGCACGCCGTAGCGGGCGAGGTTGCTCCAGCCGCTGCAGCAGCCCCCGATCGTATCGTGCCGGCCGCAGGTGTCCTCGACGATGCGCATCAGCACCTGGGCACGCTCGGAATACAGCCTGGTGCCTTTGCCCAGGTAGATATTGCCGTTGATCTTCATCGTGTTGGCGGCGTTGTAGCGATCTCGCGGCAGGTTGGCGGCGTAGCACAGGAAGTCGACTGCCTGCTGGCCGTGCGTATCGATGATGCGCAGCGTGTCGCCGGTTTCCAGCCGCACGGAAAAGCGGCCACCGGCCTCGACGACGGGCATCTACGCCGCCAGCAGCGCAGGCGGCGGGATCAGCGCGCTGTCCGCCGGCATTATTTTGCCGGCACGTATCGCGAAGGCCGGCGTCAGCATCTGCGACGCCATCACCTGCTCGCCGCTGTTGTCCGACAGCGTGAAGCGTCCATGCAGCAGGTCGAGCACCGAGATATCCGCCTCCCGGCCGGGCAGCAGTGCGCCGATTCTGTCCTGAAGTTGCAGCATGCGCGCGGGATTGCTGGTCACCGTCGCGATCACTTCGGGCAGGCTGAGGCCCAGGGTGATCAGTTCAGTCATCGCGTGCGTGAGGTTGAATGGTGCGACGCCGAAGAACGGGTTCTCCTGCCGCGTCGCATCGCCGTCGCCGGGCACGCGCACGTTATAGCCGTGCATGTCTGCGCCCAGCGTGTGCGGGCGGATGCCGGCGGACAGCGTGCGTCGCGCCATCTCGAAGCTGAAATGTGAGCCGTGGCCGACATCGACGGTGACGTTGCGATCCAGCGCCGCCCAGACCACCGGATGCACCTCGCCGGTCGCCGTGGAGACGAAGCCGCCGGGATGGCGCGTGAACGGATGCGCCAGCACGTCGCCAGGCTCCATCAGCGGCATCAGCGCCTGCACGACTTCGTCCGGATCGATCGTCGCACCGTCCTTCACCGGCCAGAGCTGGCCGAGGTGGATATACAGCGGCACGCCCAGTTCGCTGGAAATGCGCTTGCCGAGTTTGATCACCTCGAGTCCCCAGCGCGACGCGCCGCCGATCTCCGCATGCGCCTTCACCCCGCGCACGATATCGGCATTGGCGCGGCCGGCACGGATCGTCGCCTTCACGTCGACCTGATCGGGGCCGTACAGCGATGGATAGAGATGGCCTTCCAGTCCGCCGACCAGATAGGCGGAGATGAAGCACAGCACGCGGG
>DASSRN010000549.1:0-8589 GCA_035701785.1 Acetobacteraceae bacterium
GCGTCGTTTCGCCTCGCGCTCTTCGTTGTCAAGCTGATCCTCGGGCAGCTTAGCGAGGGCGCGTTTGAGCAGCAGGTTGGTCTTGCGCCGCTCGCGAAAGTAGTCAGTGACCAGGCGCGTCCGGCTGGAATACTGGATGTCCTTCTGCCGGGCGAGCACGTCGTACATGTCGCGCGGCAGCAGCCCGCGTGCGCTGAACAGATCGACCTGGAAGATCAGCGTGTCGCCGTCGCGCATCGACTCCAGCACGTATTGCAGCGGCGTGTTGGAGACGATGCCGCCGTCCCAGTAAGCGTCGGTGCCGATGCGCACCATCGGCATCGCCGGCGGCAGCGCGCCGCTGGCCATGACGTGCTCGGGCAGGATCTCGTGATGCTTGCTGTCGAAGTAGGCGAAGTTGCCGTTCAGCACGTTGACCGCGCCGCAGGCATAGCGGACGAGCTTGCGGTTCAGGATGTCGAAGTCCACCAGGCGCAGCAGCGTCTGACGCAGCGGCGCGCTGTCATAGAAGCTGGTTGCGGTATGCGAGCCGCGGAGGCTGAACCAGGGATTGGGCATCTGCGGCACGAAGAACCCCGGCTGGCCGAACAGCAGGGTCAGCATCGACGACCAGGCGTTGCGTGCCTTGCGCGGTTCGTCGCCGTCCGGCGTGCAAAGCCAGATCGGCCGCGCCGTTACCGTCTCCCAGAATTCGCGCAGCCGCTGCAGCCGGTGTTCCGGCCGGTTGCCGGCGATGATCGCGCCGTTCAATCCACCGATCGACACGCCGGCCACTTCATCGGGTTCCAGTCCGGCCTCGTGCAGCGCCTCGTACACGCCGGCCTGGTAGGCACCGAGCGCGCCGCCGCCTTGCAGCACCAGCGCCACCCGGTCGCATCCCTGCGGTCGCCAACTCGGCGTCCGTCCGGGCAACTGGCCGGCATCCATGCGGGATACTCCTCAGTCGGATGGTGCGGTGCAATATAGCGCCTTCCAGACTCGTATCGCACCTGCGAAACAGGTGAGGTGGCGCGGTTCACAGTTGCCGGTCGCCGGGTGTAAGAGCATGGCATGAGCGAAACCATACGTTTCGCCGCAATGATGCGGCGATCGGCTGAATTGAAGCAGCGGATCGCCGTGGAGTTGGCCGGCGCGGTGGTGGGCGTGGTGGATGCCTGCGAGGCCAGCCTGCGGGATGGCGGCAAGCTGATGTTCTGCGGCAATGGCGGATCGGCGGCTGACAGCCAGCACCTGGCGACCGAGTTGCAGATCCGGCTGCGCGGTTCGGTCGAGCGGCCCTCCTTGCCTGCCCTTTCGCTGACACTGGATCCGGCGGCGCTGACGGCCGGCGGCAACGACTACGGCTACGAGCTTGTTTTCGAACGCCCTTTGCGTGGCCTGGGCCGGCGAGGCGACGTGCTGTTCGGGATCACCACATCCGGCCGCTCGCCCAACGTGGTCCGGGCGCTCCGAGCGGCACGTGAGATGGGTATCACGACGGTAGGGCTACTCGGCGGTGCGGGTGAGCCGGCCCAGGGTCATTGCGATCACGTGCTGATGGTGCCCGACAGCGAGACGGCGCGAGTCCAGGAATGCCACATCGCACTGGGGCACGCGGTGCTGGAGCTGCTCGAGGATCGGCTGGTGGCCCGTCCGCTGTGACGGTGCTGCTGACCGGCGCGGCCGGCTTCATTGGCTACCACGTCGCCGAGGCGCTGCTGGCGCGAGGCGAGCAAGTGGTCGGGGTCGACGACCTGAACTCTTACTACGATGTGCGGCTGAAGCAGGCGCGGCTGGACCGGCTGGCGGCGCGGCCGGGTTTCGCCTTCTCTCGCGTCGATGTGGCGGACCGGGCAGCAATCCACGAAATAGCAAGCCAAAACAAAGATATAGGCGCGATCGTTCATCTGGCGGCACAGGCTGGAGTGCGGCACTCGCTGGTCGATCCTTACGCCTATGTGCAGGCCAACGTGATGGGACATCTGGTGATGCTGGAGGCGGCGCGGCTGCTGCCTCGGTTGCGGCACTTGGTCTACGCCAGTTCTTCCTCGGTCTATGGCGCGAATCGCGACCTGCCCTTCGGCGAAGGCGATCGGGTAGATACCCCGCTGTCGGTCTACGCGGCGACCAAGCGGGCCGACGAGTTGCTGAGCCATGCCTATGCGCATCTGCATGGGCTGCCGCAGACCGGGCTGCGATTCTTCACGGTTTACGGCCCCTGGGGACGGCCCGACATGGCCTATTACAGCTTCGCGCGCTGCATCGTCGCGGGCGAGCCGATTACGCTCTACGACGGCGGCGCGCTGCGGCGGGATTTCACCTACATCGATGACATCGTGGCGGGTGTCCTGGGCTGCCTGGACCGGCCGCCAGACGGGCCCCTGCCCACTCGGGTGCTGAACATCGGCAATCACCACAGCGAGTTGGTGAGCACGTTGGTTTCGCTGCTTGAACAGGCGCTCGGCCGGCGCGCGATTCTGCGAGACGCGCCGCGTCCGCTGGCTGATGTCGAGGAGACCTTCGCCGCCATCGACAGCATCGCCGCCCTGACCGGATTTGCGCCGCGCACGCCGCTGGCGGAAGGCATTCCACGCTTTGCAGCCTGGTTCCAGGAATGGCACGGGATTTCATAAGCCGGGCTTCCGTTGTTCGCTGCCTGCCCTGCGGCTAGGATGGTTGACGTGGGGCGCCAAGGGCCTCAGAAGCCTCGCGCCCGCGGCCCAAGTTTCGCCGAGGGAGAGGAGTACGTCTTGCAGCCCACAAACATCGGTGACCCCGACTACTTCCACAAAGTGGTCGACTGCCAGTGGGCGTGTCCCGCCCATACTCCGGTTCCAGAATACATCCGCCTGATTGCTGCCGGCCGCTATGCCGACGCGTTCATGATCAATTGGGACTCCAACGTGTTCCCCGGGATTCTGGGCCGCACCTGCGACCGCCCGTGTGAACCGGCGTGCCGGCGCGGGCGCGTGGAGGAAGAGCCGGTGGCGATCTGCCGGCTCAAGCGCGTCGCGGCAGATTACAAAGGCGACATCCGCGACCGGCTGCCGCGTCCCGCCGATCGCTCCAACGGCAAGCGGATCGCGCTGGTCGGCGCTGGTCCTGCGTCACTGACCGTCGCGCGCGACCTGGCGCCGCTTGGCTATGAACTGGTGGTATACGATTCGGACCCACGCTCGGGTGGCATGATCCGCAGTCAGATCCCGAAGTTCCGCCTGCCCGATGCGGTCATCGACGAAGAGGTCGCCTACATCACCGGTCTCGGCATGGAGATGCGCCTGGGCCAGCGGGTGGACAGCCTAAAGGCGCTGCTTGAAGACGACTTCGACGCCGTGTTCGTCGGCTGCGGTGCGCCGCGTGGGCGCGACCTGCAGATACCCGGTCGCCAAGAAGCGGCCGCGAACATCCATATCGGCATCGACTGGCTGTCCTCGGTGTCGTTCGGCCACATCAACAAGATCGGCGAACGCGTGATCGTGCTGGGTGGTGGCAACACGGCGATGGATTGCTGCCGCTCCTCGCGCCGACTTGGTGGCGAGGACGTGAAGGTCATCGTACGTTCCGGCTTCGAGGAGATGAAGGCGTCGCCCTGGGAAAAGGAAGATGCCATCCACGAGGACATTCCGATCCTCAACATGCTGGTGCCAAAGGAGTTCACCCACAAGGACGGCAAGCTGACCGGCGTGATGTTCGAGAAGGTGAAGGCCGAGTACGACGCGCGCGGCCGGCGCCGGCTCGTGCCGACCGGCGAGCCCGACCAGCACTTCGAATGTGACGACGTGCTGGTGGCGGTCGGTCAGGAGAACGCCTTCCCCTGGATCGAGCGCGAGATCGGCATCGAGTTCGACCAGTGGGACATGCCGGTGGTCGATGAAGTGACCATGGGCTCGACGCACCCGAAGGTATTCTTCGGCGGCGATGCGGCGTTCGGGCCGAAGAACATCATCTGGGCGGTGGCGCACGGGCATCAGGCGGCGATCTCGATCCATCAGCTTTGCCAGGGCGAAGACGTGCGCGACCGGCCGCCGCCACTGGTGAACCTGATGTCACAGAAGATGGGCATCCACGAGTGGAGCTACGACAACGACGTCTCGCTCGACCTGCGCTACAAGGTACCGCATCGCGACAAACTCATCGCGCTGCGCGACATCAAGGCCGAGGTTGAGCTGGGCTTCGACGACAAGCTGGCCTACGCCGAAGCGCAGCGTTGCCTGAACTGCGACGTGCAGACGGTGTTCACCGACAAGCTGTGCATCGAGTGCGATGCGTGTGTGGATATCTGCCCGGTGGACTGCATCAGCTTCACCGAGAACGGCGAGGAAGGTGAGTTGCGGCTGCGGCTCAGCGCCCCCGCACACAACACCACGCAGGATCTGTACGTGTCCGGTGCGCTGAAGACCGGGCGGGTGATGGTGAAGGACGAAGATGTCTGCCTGCACTGCGGCCTGTGTGCCGAACGGTGCCCCACCGGCGCGTGGGATATGCAGCGCTTCCTGATCGATGTGGCACGGGCGGAGAACGCATGTTGCAGTCTGCAGAACGCGTAACTGGTCTCCAGCGCGTCAACGACTTCGTCGTTAAGTTCGCCAACGTCAACGGATCGGGGTCGGCCAGCGCCAACGCGCTGTTCGGCAAGGCGATCCTGCGCATGGGCGTGCCCATGACGCCGCGCAACATCTTCCCCTCGAACATCCAGGGCCTGCCGACCTGGTACGAGGTGCGGATCTCAGAAGCGGGGCATCTCGGCGCGCGCGGTGGCGGCGTTGACCTGATGGTGGCGATGAACCCGCAGACCTGGGCGCAGGACGTCGCGTCCATCGTGCCGGGCGGCTACCTGTTCTATGACAACACCAAGCCGATGCCGCCGTCGCGGTTCCGAAGCGATATTGTCATCATTGGCGTGCCGCTGACCGAGATCACCAACAAGGCTTACACCGAAACGCGGCAGCGGCAGCTATTCAAGAATATCGTCTATCTTGGCGCGCTGTCGGCGCTGCTGCAGATGGACGTGCCGGAGATCGAGAAGCTGCTGGCCGAGCAGTTCCGGGGGCGCGACAAGCTGATCGCGGCGAACGTGCAGGCGCTGCACATGGGCCGTGACTGGGCGGTGGCCAACCTGGAGTGTCCGATCGGGCTGACCTTGCAGCGCGCCGATGCGGTGGGAGATCGCATCTTCGTCGAAGGCAACGCTGCGGCGGCACTTGGCGCGGTGTATGGCGGCGCCACGGTGTGCGCGTGGTATCCGATCACACCGTCGTCCTCGCTTGCTGAAGCGTTCACCCGCTGGTGCAGCCGCTACCGCGTCGACCCCGAGACCAAGCAGAACAAGTTCGCCATCGTGCAGGCGGAAGACGAACTGGCGTCGATCGGCATGGTGATCGGCGCGGCGTGGAACGGCGCGCGGGCGTTCACCGCGACATCCGGGCCTGGCATCTCGCTGATGCAGGAATTCGTCGGGCTGGCGTATTTCGCCGAGATTCCGGCAGTGATCTTCGATGTTCAGCGTGCCGGTCCGTCCACCGGCATGCCGACGCGCACGCAGCAGACCGACATCCTGAGCTGCGCCTATGCGTCGCACGGCGACACCAAGCACGTGCTGCTGTTCCCCGAAGATCCCTACGAGTGCTTCGAGATGGGCGCGCTGGCGTTCGACCTGGCCGACCGCCTGCAAACGCCGATCTTCATGCTGCTCGATCTCGAGATCGGCATGAACGAGCGGCTGTGCAAGCCGTTCACCTGGGACGACAGCCGCAAGCTGGACCGCGGCAAGGTGATGACCGCCGAAGAGCTGGAGGCTGGCAAGGATTTCGGCCGCTATCTAGACGTGGATGGCGACGGCATCCCGTATCGCACCTATCCCGGTACGCATCCGAAGCGCGGCGCGTTCTTCACGCGCGGCACGTCGAAAGATCGTCGCGCGCGCTACAGCGAGGAAGGTCCTGATTACGAAGAGAACATGCTGCGGCTGCTGAAGAAGTTCGACACGGCGAAGCAGCTGGTGCCGCGCCCGGTGGCGCGCTCGGCCAAGGAGGCAACCCGTCTGGGGGCGATCTATTTCGGTTCGACCAGCCCGGCGATGGATGAGGCGGAGGAGATCCTGGCGGAACGCGGCGTGCACCTGGACCTGCTGCGCGTGCGCGGCTTCCCGTTCCACAACGACGTGCGCCACTTCATCAACGAGCACGACCAGGTGTTCGTGGTCGAGCAGAACCGCGATGCGCAGCTGCGCACCCTACTGATCAATGAGCTGGAGATCGATCCGGCGCGGGTGACCCGCGTGCTGCACTTCGACGGCACGCCGATCACCGCACGCTTCATCGCCGGCGCGATTGGCGACAAGGTGGACGAACTCAAGGTTGTCCCATTTCGCAAGGCCGTGCCATGACATTCCTGCCCAAGCCCAAACTGCATCATCCGGAACTGCCGAAGAACTCACTCGGCTTCACGCGACGAGACTACGAAGGTGCGGTCTCCACGCTGTGCGCGGGCTGCGGCCATGATTCGATCAGCGGCGCGATCGTGCGCGCGTGCTTCAACCTGGAGCTGCCGCCGCATCGCATCGCGAAGCTGTCGGGCATCGGCTGCTCGTCCAAGACGCCGACCTACTTCCTGGGCGCATCACACGGGTTCAATTCGGTGCATGGTCGCATGCCGTCGGTCCTGACCGGCGCCAATCTGGCCAACCGCGACCTGATCTATCTTGGCGTGTCGGGCGATGGCGACAGCGCCTCGATCGGCATCGGCCAGTTCGCGCACATCATGCGACGCGGCGTGAACATGACGTATATCGTCGAGAACAACGGCGTCTATGGACTGACGAAGGGCCAGTTCTCGGCGACATCCGATCGCGGCGCGAAGAGCCGGCGCGGAGTCGAGAACAAGGACGAGGCCATCGACCTTGTCGCGATGGCGCTGCAATTGGGCGCCACGTTCATCGCGCGCAGCTTCTCCGGCGACAAGGAGCAGCTCGTACCGCTGATCGAGGCGGCGCTGAAGCACCAGGGTGCGGCGTTCATCGATTGCATCTCGCCCTGCGTCGCGTTCAACAACCATGAGGGTTCGCACACCAGCTTCGACTATGTGCGCGAGCACAACCTGGCAGTGAATTATCTCGATGTTATCACCGGTCGGCAGGAGATCACCGTTGATTACGCCGCCGGCACGGTGGAGATGGTGAAGCAGCACGACGGTTCGGTGCTACGGCTACGCAAGCTCGCCAACGATTACGATGTGCACGACCGCATCGCGGCGATGACGTATCTGCAGCAGCGGCATGCGGTGGGCGAGATCGTCACCGGCCTGCTATACGTCGATCCGGACCCTGAGGATCTGCACCGGCACATGCACACGGTCACTACGCCGTTCAACGAGCTGGATGAGACGACGCTGTGCCCGGGCTCCGCAGCGCTGGACAAGCTGAACGCCTCGCTGCGATAGCCCAACCGGAGAGACCATGAAGAATACCCCTCGCCGCGCCATCCTCGGCGCGCTGGCTGCGGCGCCGATTGCCATGCCGGCGATCCTGCGTGCGCAGTCCACTTCGAAGCCAGTGCGCATCGGACTGCTGAGCGACATGGGCGGTCCGTACCGCGACGTCGGCGGCCCGGGCAATCGCGTGGCTACCGAGCTGGCGATCGCCGATTTCGGCGGTTCGGTACTGGATCGTCCGATCGAGGTCCTACAGGCGGACGATCAGAACAAGCCTGACGTCTCGACATCGCTGGCGCGCGAATGGATCGACAGCGTGGGCGTCGATGTGCTGGCCGACGGTGCCGCATCATCGGCAGGTCTCGCGATCCAGCAGGTCTGCCGCGAAAAGAAGCGGATCTACCTGATCACCGGGCCAGCCACATCGGATATGACCGGCAAGCAGTGCTCGCCGTACGGCATCCACTTCTCCTACGACACTTATGCGCTGGCGCACGGCACTGGCAACGCGCTGACCAAGGCCGGCGGCGACAGCTGGTTCTTCATCACCGCCGACTATGCGTTCGGCTACGCGCTGGAACGCGACACGATGGACGCGGTGAAGGCCGGCGGCGGCAAGGTGTTGGGAGCCGTGCGCGCGCCACTCGGCACCGCCGACTTCTCGTCCTTCCTGGTGCAGGCTCAGGCGTCCGGCGCCAAGGTGATCGGGCTCGCCAATGCCGGCACCGATTTGCAGAACTGCATAAAGCAGGCTGCCGAATTCGGGCTGACCAAGGGTGGCGCGCGGCTGGCCACGCTGCTGATGCAGATCAGCGACGTGAACTCGCTGGGACAGAAGGTCTGCGAGGGCCTTGCCTATACCGACTCATTCTACTGGGACATGACCGACAAGACCCGCGCCTGGTCGAAGCGCTGGAGCGACAGGATGGGCGGCATGGTGCCCGGTCTGCTGCACGCCGGCAGCTATTGCGCTGCGATGCACTGGCTGAAGGCGGTGAAGGCCGCCGGCACCACCGATGCCGATGCAGTGGCGGCGCAGATGAAGGCGACGCCGATCAACGACTTCTACAACACCGACGTGAAGATCCGCGAGGACGGCCGCGTGATGCACGTGATGTATCTCTGGCAGGTGAAGCCGCCGTCCGAAGCCCGCTACGCCAACGATTTTTGCAACAAGTTGGC
>DASSRN010000550.1:0-3938 GCA_035701785.1 Acetobacteraceae bacterium
AGGCGTGGACCGTGAAAGGCTTCGTCGACGTAGCGTGCGATCGCCCCCGTCTCTTAGAGCCTGAAACCGTCGTGCTCGAAGGCCGGAATTCGGCCGAACGGGTGGCGGCCCTGGTAATCGGCAGGCGGGCCGCTTGGCGCGAAGATATCGACCTCGTGCAACCGGTAAGGGACGCGCTTCTCCGCCAAGGCAAGCCGAACGATGCGCACATAGACACTGTAGGTTGCCCCGAACACCAGCGGCTGGGACAAGATGCGCCCCCGTGCCGGCTACGCGGCCTGCGGCAGCGGCTCCACCAATTGCTGCTTGCGCAGCAGGTCGCGGTAAGGGCCGGCGCGCATCGCCAGCACGCCAGGCGGGCCGTCGTCCACGATGCGGCCGTGATCCATAACGATGATCCGGTCGAAGCTCTTCAGCGTCGCCAGCCGGTGCGCGATCGCGATCACCGTGCGCCCGCGCATCAGCCGGTCGAGCGCGTCCTGGATCGCCCGCTCGCTCTCGCTGTCGAGCGCGCTGGTGGCCTCGTCCAGCAGCAGGATCGGTGCGTCCTTCAGCAGCGCCCGGGCAATCGCCAGCCTCTGGCGCTGGCCGCCCGACAGCTTCACGCCGCGGTCGCCCACCATGGTGTCGAAACCGTCCGGCAGCGCCTCGATGAACTCGCGGCAGTTCGCCATCTCGGCGGCTTTGAGTACGTCCGCTTCGGGCGCATCGGGATTGGCGTAGCGGATGTTCTCCAGCACCGAGCGATGGAACAAACTGATGTCCTGCGGCACGATCGCCATGCTGCTGCGCAGGCTGTCCTGAGTGACCTCACGGATATCCTCGCCATCGATCATGATCCGCCCGCCGCTCACATCGTAGAAGCGCTGGAGCAGCGCGAGCACGGTGGACTTGCCGGCGCCCGAGTAGCCCACCAGCCCGACGCGCTGACCCGGCTCGATCGCGAGATCGAACTCGCGCAGCACCGAGGGGCGGCCGGGATACGCGAAGGTGACCTGCTCAAACGTGACAGCGCCCTCGCGTCCCGCCAACAGTCGCGCATCGGCGCGGTCCGGCAGGTCATGCTCGGTCAGTAGCGCACCGATCGCCTCCTCGAGGCGGGCGACGTGCTGCGTCAGGTCCACCAGCGCCACCGCGAGGTCGCGCGTGCAGTGCAGGATGCCGATCGACAGGCTGGTGATCAGCACCAGGTCGCCCACGGTCGCCTGCCCCTGCTGCCACAGCAGCAGCCCCCAGGCGACGATGCCGGCGATCAGGCTGGCGGTGATCACCGCATGGATCAGCCGCAGCTTCTCGAGATAGACCAGGCTGGTGTTTCGTGCGCCCATCTCGACGCCGATGGTGGCGCCGATCCGTCCCTGTTCGCGGAACATCGCGCCGAATGCGCGGACCACCGCCATGTTGCCGATCACGTCAACCAATTCGCCGTCGACCGCCGCAGCCTTGGCGGCGAAACTCCGATGCAGCGGGGTGCCTCGCCGGGCCAGGATGAACACCAGCGCTCCGAGCCCGGCGGCAGCCAGCACCAGTACACCCGCCATGGTCAGGTTCACCGAGCCGATGAAGCAGATCGAGCAGACCACGCCGACAATCGGCGGCAGCACGTTCCACGACCCGGTGTTCTCGGTGGTGAACACCGCGTTCGAAGTCGCAGTAATCCGACTGGCCAGCGCGCCCGGCAGGCGCTCGGCGAAGTAGCTGGGCGAATGGCCCGAGAGATGGCGGAACAGATCACGCCGGATATCACCGGTCACTGCGACGAAGGTGCGTGCCGCGGCGAAGCCGGCGATGCGCCACAGCAGGCTGTCGGCGGCGACCATCGAACAGAGGATCGCGAACGCGAACCAAAGTCCATCCGCTTTGCCTGGGCCGTGGGCGACGATGTCGACCAGATGTTTCAGGCCGTACTGCACGGAGACGGCGCAGGTCACCGCCACCATGACGGAGAGGAACACGATCGCATGGCCCCACGGATGGCGCGCCACGTAGTGCCACAGAAATTTGAGCGGGCGCGTGCGCAACCGCGGCAAGTCCATCGTCGTCTGCCTTATTCCTGCCGTATTCATTCTAGCTAGGATCACCAGGATATGTGGCGGTTTTGTGGGGCGGAACACGCCGATTTTTCGCCACATTCCCCTCCTATAACGAGTAATTGATAAGGCCAGGTTCCTGGACAAGTCAAGTCTCAGTAAAGCCTGGTCGAAAGCTGCTGAACGCCAGTAAAACCGGGGCCGTACTTCCATGCGTATTGCGCAGATATCTCCGCTCTTCGAAGCGGTGCCGCCGAAGCTGTACGGTGGCACCGAACGTGTCGTCTACTCGCTGACCGAAGAGCTGGTCGCGATGGGTCACGACGTGACCCTGTTCGCCAGCGGTGATTCGATCACCTCGGCCAGGCTCGCGCCGATGCGCGAGCAGGCGCTGCGGCTCGACCCGAGCGTGGTGGACTGGATCGCCACCTACATGCGGATGATGGAGCTGATCTACCGCCGTGCCGACGAATTCGACGTGCTGCACTTCCATACCGACTACTTCCCTCTGTCACTGTTCAGTCGTCAGCGCACGCCATTCCTGACGACGCTGCACGGCCGGCTCGACATCCCGGAGTTCAAGGACGTCTACGAGCTGTTCGACGCGCCGTTCGTGTCGATCTCCGACAGCCAGCGCCGGCCGATCCCCCGCCTGAACTGGATCCGCACGGTGCACCACGGCATGCCGGCGGACCTGCTCACGCCACAGCCTGCGAAGCAGGACTATCTGGCGTTCCTTGGACGCATCTCGCCGGAAAAAGGCGTCGATAAGGCAATCCGCATCGCCGGCGCCGCGGGCCTGAAGCTCAAGGTCGCTGCCAAGGTGGATGCTGCCGATAAGAAGTACTACGAGAACGAGATTCGACCGCTGATGGAAGCCAGCCCCTGGGTCGAGTTCATCGGCGAGATCAACGACGCGCAGAAGCCCGAATTCCTCTCCGGGGCGCATGCGCTGCTGTTCCCGATCGACTGGCCCGAGCCCTTTGGCCTGGTGATGATCGAGAGCATGGCCTGCGGAACACCGGTGATCGCGTTCAACCGCGGCTCGGTGCCCGAGGTGATCGACGACTGCCTGACCGGCTTCATCGTGCACGACGAGGCGACTGCGATCGCCGCGGTTGGCCGGCTGGGCGAGTTGGACCGCGCCCAGGTGCGCCGGCAGTTCGATCGCCGCTTTACTGCCCGCCGCATGGCCGAGGACTACCTGGACCTCTACGAAGAATTGTGTGCGCCGCGCACGCCCAGGCTGCGCGCCGTTACCGGCTGACAACCATACGTTCGACCGGGTAGGATAGGGCCGGGCAGCGCGTCTGCCCGGCCCTATTCTTGTCGGCTTCCCTGCCGTGAGGTCCCCCGGCCGGACAAATGGTCCCGCTGCACACCCAGCTTGGCCTCAATGGCCTCAACTTCTTCGCCGGCGCAGTGCAGACCGCCTTCGGGCCGTTCTTCACGGTCTATCTGACCACGATGGGCTGGTCCCAGGTCGACATCGGCTTTGTGCTCAGCATCGGCACCGCGACGGCATTGATCTTTCAGTTGCCGGCAGGCGCCCTGGTCGATGCCATCCATCTCAAGCGCTTCGCGATCGCCGTGGCGCTGATCATGCTGGGCGTGAGCGCGCTGACGATCGTGGTTGAGCCGACGCAGCCGGCGATGATCGCCGCGCGGGTGTTGCACTCGTTCGCAAGCTGCGTGCTGGCTCCGGCGATCGCCGCGCTCACCTTGCAGTTCTGCGGCCATGACGGGTTCGGCGAGCAGCTGGGCATCAACGGGCGCTATGCCTCGCTGGGCACCGCGTTCGCCGCAGCGATGCTGGGCGGCGTGGCGCATTTCAGCACCGATGCCGCGATCTTCGTTTTCACCGCGTTCCTGACCATTCCCGCACTTCTGACGCTCACCGCGTTCCGC
>DASSRN010000551.1:0-13213 GCA_035701785.1 Acetobacteraceae bacterium
AAAAGGTCTTCGAAGCCGCCGATCAGGCCGCGGCGCAGGAAGCACACCAGCAGCACGAAGATGACGCCGAGCACGAGCTTCCAGGTGGCGCCGAGATGCAGCGTCGTCTGCAGGAAATCGCTGAGATAGAGCCAAACCGCCGCCCCGAGCAGCGGCCCGAACAACGTGCCAGCTCCGCCGATCGCTGTCTGCATCACCAATTGTCCGGAGGTATCGAACATGAAGGCGTCCGGTGGCATGAAGCCTTGCATGAGGCCCAGCAACCCGCCTGCGAAACCGGCATAGACCGCAGCAACGACAAAGGCCGCGAGCTTGTAGCCGTGGATGCTGTGGCCGACAGCAGCAGCGCGCAGCGGATTGTCGCGGATCGCGCGCAGCACGGTGCCCACTGGCGAGCGCACGATGCGAAGCGCAATCACCATGCCGATGAGGAACCAGAATGCCAGGAAGGTGTAGAGCCGCGAATCCGAGTCGAAATGGATGGTGGTGAAGCCAAGATTGAGCGCCGGTGTCGGCACGCCCGGCAGACCATTCTCACCGCCTGTGTAATCTGACAGCGGATTGAACTCCACGAAGTAGAAGACCTCCGCGATCGCCACAGTGATCATCGCAAAGTAGATGCCGGTGCGCCTGAGCGCGATCAGCCCGACCAGCCAGCCCACGCAACCGGTGACGAAGGTGCCTATGATCAACGCCCCGATCACCGACGGGAGATTGGTGATCGTGAGCAGGTAGGCTGCGACCATGCCGCCTGTCCCAAAAAAGGCGGATTGCCCGAATGATAGCAGGCCGGTGAAGCCGAACAGGATGTCGAAGCCGATGCCGAACACAGCCCAGACGAGTATTCGGTTGATTGTCGCCGGCGTGAACCCGAGCGACGGCAATACATACGGCGCGGCGATCAGCCCGACAGCGGTCAGCAGCTCCACCAGGAAGAGGCGTTGCTTCAACATCAGATGGTACTACTCACTCGCGACCTGACGCGCCCAGCAGTCCGCGCGGACGTAAGACGAGTACCAGCGTCATAGCGACGAACAGCATGACGTAGGAATATCCTGGGTTGAAAATTGACGTGATGCTGATGATCTCGCCGGCAATCAGACCCCCAAGCACCGCGCCCACAAAGGACCCGACGCCGCCGATCACCACGACAACGAAGGCCTGTATCAGGATCGATTCACCGACATCGGGGGAAAGTGATACCACCGGAGCATTGACGATGCCGGCAAATCCAGCCGCCATGGCGCCGATGCCGAATACCAGCATGAAGACCTTGTAGACGTCGATTCCCAGCGAGCCGACCATCACCGAATCCTCGATGCCGGCCCGTACGATCATGCCGATTCGAGTGCGGTAGAGCACGAAATACAGCAGCAGCAGCGCGACAGTGACGATGGCCAAAAGCGCGATCCGGTAGGTCGGTAGAACATGAATCCAAGCGGCGTGATGCCCACCAGAGGCGCCGGAGGCGGCATGGTTTTTGACAAGCTGCCGAACAGGAAGCGCACCAGCTCGACAATGCAGATGCCGAGGCCGAAGGTGACCAGCAATTGGTCTTCGTGAGGACGGTTGTAGAAACCACGTATGATCACGCGCTCGAGCAGAACTCCGACGACCATCACGAAAAGAGATCCGGCAATCACCGCGACAATGAAAGAGCCCGTGTACGTATAGGCCAGCCAGCCTGCGTATCCGCCCAGCATGAACATGGCGCCGTGGGCAAGATTGAGGATACCAAGCGTGCCATAGATGATCGTCAGCCCCGCGGAGATCAGCGCGAGCATGGCGCCCAGCACCAATCCGTTGAAGCACTGCGACATGAAAGTCGGCCAGTTGAACATTGGCGTACTGGTGCGCGATCAGCGGTTGCGCCGCTGACGGTCAAACCGCCAGCGGGGACAGCTTTTCATGCCGGAATCAGGTATAGTCGCCGAGATGGCACCCGAAAGCGTCGGGCTTTTGCATCAATGGCGCGCCAGGCACGACCTCCAGGACCTCCCAGTAGTCCTCGTCGTTCTTCATCTCGCCTGGCTTCTTGCCGCGAACAATGATGACGGGGCGGACCAGCTGGTGATCCTCTTTGCGGAAATATACGTCGCCGACGGTGGACGGAAACGTTTCGCCCTTCTCGTACTGCTTGATGACCTCTGGCGGATAGAATGAGCCTGCCTCCGACACCATGCGCGCCCAGATCGCAAACGACATATACGCGTTGTTTGCGCTCCAGTCCGGACGATAGTTGTATTTCTTCTGGAACGCCTCCACGAACCCCTTGGCAAGCGGGTATCTGTCTTCGAGCGTCCACCAGAAGTCGGTGGCGGCGTACACACCTGCAGTGAGCTCCGACCCCGTTTCCTTGGCGAGGAACGGGATCTGATAGGGCACCACCAACGTCATCTTGGGTAGAACGCCGAACTGCTTCGCCTGCTGGATGGACAGCACCGCGTCACGACCCCAGTTCACGTTGATCAGGAACTCGGCGCCGGAGTTCGCAATATTGGTAAGATACTGGCTGAAGTCCTCTGTACCAAGCGGGGATACCTGGTTGGTAACCATGGTCCAGCCAGCGTTCTGGCTCAGGTAGTCGTTTACCGACTTGGTGACAGTATGACCGTAAGTATAGTCGGGCGTCATGAAGGCGGCTTTGCGGTTCTTGCCGAACTGCTTGACCAGTACCGGACCAATGGCGTTCGCGGCGGTCTCGCCGTAGAAATTCTGGCGGAAACCGTAGCGCACACAGTCCTTTCCGGTCGTGTCATTGCTGCCTGAAACGCCGGTGACGTAGAGCACCTTTTCGCGTTGCGCAAAGTTGTTGAGAGCGACTGCGACCGCGCTCGAGGTCGCGCCAGTCATCAGCACGATCTTGTCCTGGTTGATGAAGGTCTGCTGTTCCTGAACTGCCTGGTTGGGCTTGGCGGCGCTATCGGAGGCAAGCAGGCTGACCTGCTTGCCAAGCAGTCCGTTGGTGACTTTGGGGGCAATCTGCTTGAGCAGAGGATCGCCGCTGTTGATGTGCTCGACCGCAAGCTGCCAACCCTTGAGTTCGTCCTCGCCCTGCACGGCGTAGGCGCCAGTCCGCGGCACGGCGGCGCCAATATGGATCGTGTCCCCCTGAGAGCCGGCAGGCCAGGTGCCGATCGGCGGCTGATCCGTTGAGCCCGCACCGAACGCCGGTAGGCCAAATGATTGTGAAAGCAGCACGCTACCGGTCAGACCGGCACCTGCGTGCAACAGCTTCCGGCGTGACAGGTTGCCAGGGAGGTGTTGCGTCGGTCCAGACATTTCGCTTCCTCTCTATCTTCCATCGCATTCTTGCTGACGTGCCGCTCTACGAGTGTTCGAGCGAAGGGGCGCCAGAGTACGTGGATGTAATGCGTCAAGATAGATTAAGGGGCTACACTACACTTGGTGTTGAGCATCAGCCCGCCGTTGCCGGCGGTCCCCACTGGGCATGGCGTGCACGCTGATGGTGTCGCCTGCTTAGGTTGCAGTGGTGCGGCCTACAGGAACCCGATCGACAGCCAGGGAAACGCGACGACGATCGCCAGCGCCACCGCCAGCCCCGCCAGGTACGGCCACATGCGCCACAGCGCATCGTCCGGCGATACCCGCCCGATCGCGCACGCACCATAGAACCCGACGCCGAACGGCGGTGCGAACAGGCCGA
This sequence comes from Acetobacteraceae bacterium, assembly GCA_035701785.1. Taxonomy (GTDB): domain Bacteria; phylum Pseudomonadota; class Alphaproteobacteria; order Acetobacterales; family Acetobacteraceae; genus JAMXLO01. Next base: position 3,668 of record DASSRN010000551.1, read on the forward strand.
TGCCCATCGCCAGGATGATCACCAGCGCGTAGTGCACCTCGTTCACGCCCATCGCCTTCGCCACCGGGAACAGCAGCGGCCCGAACAGCACGATCGCGGGAATCCCTTCCAGCACGCTGCCCAGGATCACGAACGCCACCGCAGTGATCGCCAGGAACCGGGTATTGCCGCCCGGCACCGCAGCCATTGCCGCGACCAGCCACTGCGAAAAGCCCGATTGCGTCAGCGCCCACGCCATCGCCGTGGCCGTACCGATGATCAGCATCACCGCCCCGGTCAGCGACAGCGTTTCCACCAGCAGCGGATAGATCCGTCGCCAGTCAAACTGCCGGTAAACCAGCAGCCCCAGCAGTGCGGTGTAGACAACGCCTACGGTGGAGACCTCGGTCGCCGTGGCGACACCGTCGATCACCGCGGCGCGGATCACGAACGGCAAGGTCAGGCCGGGAATCGCGATGACGAAGGTGCGCAGCATCAGCGACACCGGCGCGCGCTCGCCGCCGCCGATATCCATATGGCGCGAGCGGTACCAGCTCACCACCACCAGCGCGACCGCGGCCACCGCTGCGGGCAGCAGACCGCCGGTGAACAGCGCGGTGATCGACACGTTGGTCACCGATCCGATGGTGATCAGCACCAGGCTTGGCGGTATCGTCTCCGACATCGCGCTGGAACTCGCCAGCAGTGCCGCCAGCTCGCCGGGATGCGAGCCGCGGCGCTGCATCTCCGGGAACAGCACCGGCGCCACTGCGGCCATGTCGGCGGCCTTCGACCCCGATATGCCGGACACCAGATACATCGCCCCCAGCAGCACGTAGGAAAGGCCGCCGCGCACATGCCCCACCAGTGCGGCGAGGAAGGCCACCATCACGCGCGCGATGCCAGTCATCTCCATCAGCAGGCCCAGGAACACGAACATCGGCACCGACAGCAGCAGCAGGTTCGACATGCCTTCGTCCATGCGGTTGACCACGATGGACAGCGGCAGCGCACTGGTGAGACCCAGATACGAAAGCGTGGCGATGCCGAAGGCGAACGCGATCGGCACGCCAATGCCGACGCAGACCGCGACGATGATGACGAAGAACACGATCAGGCTGCCAAAGCCCATCGCCAGCAACAGCGGCCGGCCCAGCCACAGCAGCGCCGCAATGCCGCCAACGGTCAGCAGCGCCAGGCCGAAGCTGCGCAGCGTCGTCGTCTCCAGCAGGCGCAGAAGCGCGATCGTTGCCGCCAGCCCGCTGCCCACCAGGATCGCCACCACGCGGTAGCCGTCAGAGATCTGCAGCGTGATCAGTTCGACGAAGCGCTGCTGATCCAGGTACTGCGCAGCCGGCAGCAGGATTTCCAGCACGAACACGATCACCACCAGCGAGGCGACTGCCGCGAACCAGCGCGCCCAGTGCGCCGGCACCCAGTTGGCAAGCGTAGTCAGCCGCATATGGCCATCGCCGCGCAGCGCCACGACCATCCCAAGCATCGACAGCCAGAGGAACAGGAAGTTGGCGAGTTCGTCGGTCCAGAAGATCGGACTGTCGAACACATAGCGCGACACGACGCCCGCGAAGAGGATGACGACCTCGGCCAGCACCAGCGCGGCACCGATCGCCTCGCAGGCGGCGCCGATCGCACGGTCCACCAGCAGCGCGCCGCGGCGCAGGCCGTGCCAGCCCGGTGCGGTCGGTCGCGCGACCGCCGCAGCATAGTCCGGTGCGGGGAGGCTCATGCCGTCAACGGACCGACATACTTCTCCAGCACCGCCCATGCCTTGTCGCCGGCGGTCTTCTTCATGTCAGGATAGAACCCGCTCTTGGCCAGCATGGCGCGGAACGGCTTGGTGTCGGGCGAGTTGAACGTCAGGCCCCTGGTCGCCAGGTTCTGCTGCTCGGTCTCCGTCATCTTCACGAAGTCCACCCGCTGCGCAGCCGAGGCGGCGGTGAAGTTGCGGTGGCAGATCTCCTGAATGTCGGGCGGCAGGCGCTTCCAGGCGGCGACGTTGAACGAGGTATGGAAGCCCGACCACACATGATTGGTCAGGCTGCAGTATTTCTGCACCTCGTAGAGCTTCGCGGTGTCGATCAGCACCAGCGGATTCTCCTGGCCATCCACGATGCCGGTCTGCAAGGCGCTGTACACTTCGTTGAAGTTGATCGCCGTCGGCGAGGCGCCCAGGTGGCGGAACAGCGAGATCAGATAGGGCGCCACCGGCAGGCGGATCTTGAAGCCGCGCAGGTCATCGGGGCCGGTGATCGGCTTGGTCCGCGTGGTGATCTGGCGGAAGCCGTGGTCGTAGCCCTTATCCATGCAGTAGAGGCCGATCTGCTCGGCTGCGGCGCGCAGCATGTCGCCGAACTCGCCGTCCATCGCCGCCCAGACATGGTCGTAGTCGGGGAAGGCGAAGCCGACACCTGACAGCCCGCAGATCGGATTGCGCGGCGCCAGCAAATCAACGGGCAGGTTGTACATCTCCATCGCACCCGAGATCGCCTGGGCGATCATCGCGGTGTCGCCGCCGAGTACGCTGTTGGGATAGACCGTGATCTCCAGCCGACCGTTGGTGTCCTGCTTGATCTTGTTGGCGGCCTCCTGCTGGCGCGCCATCGCCGGATGCTCCATCGGCGCCGAGGCGCCCAGCTTGTAGCTGAATTCCGCGGCGTCGGCCGGCCAGTGCAGAATGGTCGCGGCGCCAACCCCCGCCGCTCCCGCCAGCACGTGCCGCCGCGGCAACTTGTTTCGTTGCATCCGTATTCCTCCCGTCGCTTTTGCCAAAGCGTGCCGGGAGCGCAAGCTATTCGTCAAGCCGAACGCGCTAAATCCCGACGTTGCCGGAGCGACGGCGCGCGGCCAGCAGTCGGTTCGACTCGAAGAACCGCTCGACCGACGCAGCATGCGCAGCGCGCGCCGCTGCATCGAAGTCGGCTCCCGGTCGCGGCTCGAGGTCGAAGTGGCCGTAGTCGTCGCGACCGCGCACCAGGGCAGCGGTCACCCGCACATCGCTGACCAACCGGCAGTGCGTCGGGATGTAGCTCACGCCGATGCCGATGCGGCGCTGGTCCGTTCCATTGACGTCCGAGCTGTGCACCAGGTGTGTGTGGTGAAGCGACACCTGCCCCGCTTTCAGCGGCATCAGCACGAACTTCGAGTAGTCCAGCCGGTGCTCGATCGTCTGCCCGCGCGACAGCAGGTTGCCCGGCACCGATGTGTCGCGATGCGGGCGCTGCCCGATCACGTGGCTTCCGGGCAACAGCTTGATGCAGCCCATCTTGGGCGTGGAATCGGTCAACGCTATCCAGGCGGTGATCTGCTCCGCCGGCTCCAGCCCGAAATACGTGCCGTCCTGATGCCACGAGACATGCGATGGCTCGTGCGGCTCCTTCAGCCACGAGGTCAGGTGGTAGATCAGGATATTCGGCCCGATGATGCTCTCCACCGCGTCGAGCACCTTCGGATGGCGCACGAGTTCGTCCATCCAGGTGAACAGCAAATGCGTCTTCGAGCGGACGAGATCGGGCAGCCTGCCCAGCGTATCGCCCCGTTCGCCTTCGAACGCCTCCAGGCGACCACGGAAGTGGTGCACCTCGTCCGGCGACAGGCAGTCGACCGGAAACAGGTATCCGTCGCGGTTGTACTGTTCGACCTGTGCAGGGGACAGGCTGGCTGACATCGTCGTTCTCCTGGCTGGCGGCACATTGGCCGCGGGTGCCGCGGGCGGCAAGCGTGACTCCGAGCGCCCCCCGCGCTACGTCCTGCGCTTGCGCCGTCAACTCCGGGAAACCAACTGACCGCCATGGCCAGCAGCAACGATATCCGCGCCGCCTTCCTCGACTACTTCGCCCGCAACGAGCATGCGGTGGTGGAAAGCTCGCCGCTGGTGCCGCGCAACGATCCCACACTGATGTTCACCAATGCCGGCATGGTGCAGTTCAAGAACGTGTTCACCGGCCAGGAGAAGCGTCCCTATGTGCGCGCCACCACGGCGCAGAAATGCGTGCGCGCCGGCGGCAAGCACAACGACCTCGACAATGTCGGCTACACCGCACGCCACCACACTTTCTTCGAAATGCTGGGCAATTTCAGCTTCGGCGACTACTTCAAGGAAAAGGCGATCCCGTACGCGTGGGAACTGGTGACCCGCGACTACGGCCTGGCGAAGGATCGCCTGCTGGTCACCGTGTACGCCGAGGACGACGACGCAGCCGGGATCTGGCGCAAGGTGACCGGCTTCGGCGATGACCGGATCATCCGCATCCCGACCGACGCGAACTTCTGGCGGATGGGCGACACCGGCCCGTGCGGCCCGTGCTCCGAGATCTTCTACGACCACGGCCCGTCCATTCCTGGTGGCCCGCCGGGTTCACCGGACGAAGACGGCGACCGCTTCGTGGAGATCTGGAACCTGGTGTTCATGCAGTTCGAGGAGGGGCCGCCCGGTACGCGCGTCGCATTGCCCCGGCCTTCGATCGACACCGGCATGGGCCTGGAGCGGATCGCTGCGATCCTTCAGGGCAAGCACGACAACTACGACATCGACATCTTCCGCGCGCTGATCCTGGCCTCGGCCGAAGCCACGGGCACCGATCCAGACGGGCAGCATCGCGTCAGCCATCGCGTGGTGGCTGACCATTTGCGCAGCTCCGCGTTCCTGATCGCTGACGGCGTGCTGCCGTCGAACGACGGACGCGGCTACGTACTGCGCCGGATCATGCGTCGCGCGATGCGGCACGCACGCATGATGGGCGCGCGCGAACCGCTGATGCACCGGCTGGTCCCGGTGCTGGTGCGCCAGATGGGCGCGGCCTATCCGGAACTGGTGCGTGCCGAAGCGCTCACCGTCGAGACGCTGCTGCTGGAGGAGACCAGGTTCCGCCAGACGCTGGACCGTGGCCTTTCGCTGCTCAACGACGAGACGGGGCGGCTGGGCGACCGTCAGCCGCTGCCGGGCGACGTGGCATTCCGGCTGTACGACACCTACGGCTTCCCGCTCGATCTCACGCAGGACGCACTGCGCGAGCAGGGCCGCGCGGTGGACCTCGCCGGCTTCGAAGCGGCGATGGAGGAGCAGCGGGCGCGCGCTCGCGCCGCCTGGGCCGGCACTGGCGAGGCCGCGACGGAGCGCGTCTGGTTCGAACTGAAGGAGAAGGTCGGCGCCACCGAGTTCCTCGGCTATTCGACTGAGACCGCAGAGGCGGAGATCGTCGCCCTCGTGGTGAACGGCGCCCCGACTGCGGCGGCTTCAGTCGGCTCCGACGTTGCAGTGGTGCTGAACCAGACGCCATTCTACGGCGAGAGCGGTGGCCAGGTCGGCGATACGGGTTTGATCTCCGGCACCGACGGACTGCGCATCTCGGTCACCGACACGCAGAAGAAGCTTGGCGATCTGTTCGTGCATCTCGGCCGCGTCGAGGCCGGCGAGGCGCATGTCGGTGCCGCGGTGGTCGCCGAGGTGGACCATGGCCGCCGCACCACAATCCGTGCGCACCACTCGGCGACGCACCTGCTGCACGAGGCGCTGCGGCGCCGGCTGGGCACGCATGTGACGCAGAAGGGCAGCCTGAACGCGCCAGACCGGCTGCGCTTCGACATCTCGCAGCCGCGGCCATTGACCGGCGAGGATATTGCCTTGGTCGAGGCCGAGGTGAATTCGCGCATCCGAGAGAACAGCGAGGTGACTACGCGACTGATGACGCCGGACGCCGCGGTCGAGATGGGTGCGATGGCGCTGTTCGGCGAGAAATACGGCGAAGAGGTGCGCGTCGTAGCGATGGGCGCAGGCGAAGGCAACAAGGCGGCCTACTCCATCGAGTTGTGTGGTGGCACGCATGTCCGTCGTACCGGTGACATCGGCTATTTCAAGATCCTCTCGGAAGGCGCTGTCGCCGCCGGCGTGCGCCGCATCGAGGCGGTGACCGGCGCATTCGCCGAAGCAGCGGTGGCCGAAACGCAGCGGCGGCTGAACGACGTCGCCGGCGTGCTGCGTGCCAGCCCCGCCGAAGCGTCCGAGCGCGTTGCGGCACAGCAGGACCAGATCCGCCGGCTCGAACGCCAGGTAAACGACCTGCAGCGTAAGCTCGCCACCGGCGGCGCCGGTGGCGAGATCGAGGAGGTGAACGGCGTGAAGCTCGCCGCGCGCAACCTGGGCGAGGTCCCGGCGCGCGACCTCAAAGGCCTGGCCGACGCGATCGGCCAGCAGATCGGCAGTGGCGTGGTGGCACTTGTATCGACGGCGGAAGGCAAGGCGAGCATCGTGGTCGGGGTATCCCCGGATCTGACGCAGCGGTTCAGCGCGGTGGACCTGGTGCGCGCCGCTTCTGTGGCGGTCGGCGGCAAGGGTGGCGGCGGGCGGCCCGACATGGCGCAGGCCGGCGGCCCCAATGGCTCGCGTGCGGACGCGGCGCTGGCCGCGGTGCGCGGCGCGCTCGCCGCGTAGCCGCTACTCCATCTGCATCCGGCGGCGGATCTTCTGGCCGGGATCCGGCGAGCCGGACAGCTTCTGGCCTTGCAGGATCTGCGGGATCAGCGCGGCATTCGCCAGCCCCTGCCGCAGTTCTTCAGTCGCCGCCCGTGCATCCCGCTGATCGTGGATCACCCGTGGCGTGATCAGCAGCAGAAGCTCGGTCCGCTGGCGGCTGTTGTTCTGGGTGCCGGCGAGAAAGCCAAGGATCGGCACGTCCTTCAGCCACGGAATGCCGTTGTTGCCGCGTGACGACGTATCCTGGATCAGCCCGGCGAGACCGATCGTCTGGCCGTCCTGCACCACGACGCGTGACTGGACCGAGCGCTCGAAGAAGGTCGGCGACTGGATCTGCGGGTTCTGCGCGGTATTGTCGACGTTGCTGACCTCCTGCGAGATGTCGAGCGTGACCAGGCCGCCGCTGTTCACGCGGGGCGTCACTTCGGTGATCACGCCGGTCTCCTGATAGCCGACCGAATTGACCACCGGTGCGTTGGCACTGATCGTGCTCTGGCTCGACTGCGTCAGGTAGGGAACGAGCTGTCCGACCTGGAGCCGCGCCGGATGGTTGTCGGTCACCATGATCTGCGGCGACGACAGCACGTTCACCTGGGTCACCGCCTGCAGCGCCTGGATGACGAACGGCGCGCCATCCGGCCCGGGCGAACCCGCAGCGAAGCCTGGAAACGCCGTCGAGATCGCCGCCTTGGAAAGACCGGTCACGGTCTGCGTGGCGTTGTTGAGGATGAAGTCGACGCCGTGCGACTTGAAGAAGAACTGTGTGCCGTATTGCAGGTTGTCGTTCAGCGTCACCTCGGCGATCACCGCCTCGATCAGCACCTGGAGCGGCAGGATGTCTACCTTGTGCAGCATGGCCTCGGCTGCGGTGACCTCCTGCGGCGTGCCGTAGATCAGGATCGCGTTGTTGGCGTTGTTCGGTATGATGTGCATCGTATTCGGCGACGTGTTGGCGTTCGACGACTGATCCAGCGCCCCGCCCAGTCCGCCGAGAAGCGGATTGTTCGCCGCCAGAGCGGCCTGGTCCTGGTTGTCCCCGCCTTGCTGGGTCGTCTGTCCACCGGTGGTGCCGCCGCCGGTCAAAGCACCGCCCGCGCCAAGGCCGCCCTGCGATAACTGTCCACCACCCAGGCCGCCGCCGCCGAGGCCGCCACCACCCAGTCCGCCACCGCCGATCCCGCCGCCACCAATGCCACCGCCGATCCCCCCGCCCATGCCGCCCACGCGGCTGGTCTGCGTACCCGGGGCGAAGCTGCCGGTCGGCGTCGGAACCGCGGTGACGTGCCCCGGCGTGAACGCCTGCTGCAGCACATAGGCGACGTCATTGCTGCGGCTGTTCTGCAGATAATAGACGTGCCAGCTGCGCACGGTCTGCTGTCGCCCACGCTCGATGAGCGAGAAGACGCGCCTGGCATCCTCGATATACGACGGCTGGCTGGCGATGATCAGCACCGACTTGATGGCCTGCATCGGCACGACGCGCACCAGATTGGCCAGAGCGCCGCCGTTCTGGCTGCGGAACGCGACCTGCAACGCCTGGGCGCTGCCCTGCGCATCGTCGCCACTTACCGGAAACAGCGCATAGGACTGCCCGGAGAGCGTATCCACGTCGAACGCGCGGATCAGTCCGATCAATGCCTCGCGGGTCGCCGGATCGCCGACCACCACCAGCGCATTGCTGCCGGGGTCGGCGGCGATCCGCCCACCAGTTTGCAGAAAGGGCTGCAGCACCTTGGCCAGTTCGACGGCAGACGCATAGCGCAGCGGCACCGCCGCGCTGGCGCCGTCGGCAGACAATGACCCTGCTCCACCGGCGGCTGGGACCACGCGGTAGAAGCCAGCGGTCTCGACCATCGTGGCGTTGTTGGCTGCCAGCAGGGACTGCAATGTCGCCACAAGCTGCGCCCGCGTCATCGGGGTAGCGGTGTGCAAAGTGGCCGTCCCCTTGACCGCCGGGTCGATCGAGAAGTTCACGTGCAGAATGCCGCCCAGGATCTGCGAAGCCGCCTCGCGAATGTCGGTGTCGGCGAAATCCAGCGTGATCGGGCCCAGGCTCTCCGAGCTGCCGGCAGGCGGTTGGCGCAAGGTCTCGAACGCCGCAGTGCTGGTGAGCGCCGGTGGAAAGGCATTGGGATTGCCGACCGGACCGTTGACCCGGGGCGCGGCGGCGCCCTCCAACGGGCTGGCCGGCGGCAGTGGCTCAAGCGTTGTCGGCGGTTCGTAATATTTCGACTGGCAGCCGGCCATGACCAGGATCGGCGCGATCGCCAGCAGCCACCACCGCTTCATGGCTTGTCCCCTGACTTGTCCTTGCTCGGTGTCCTGGCAGCCGCCAGATAACCCAGCATCGCTTCCTCGACCAGACTCGATGCGGTGACGTTCCGGTCGATCGCAAGAATCTTGATCCGACGTATCAGATTGGCATCGATATGCACAAGGAACTGCCGCTTCTTGGCGGCCGCCTTGTCCGGTTTCCCCTCGCTCACGCGAGCCCCCTATCGGGATTTGCCCCTATAGCGATAGCTACTCTGCGGCAACTCGTTTGTTAAGCGATATCTGATCGTGTGGCGAGGAATCGGCCCGACTGTGGCCTCGATGCTACGAATCCGGCTCGAGCAGTGCGTTGCACTCCAGATAGCGAAGCATGTCAACGAAGTAACGTTCTGCCAAATCCTGAAGACGCTGCTCGGGCGCCGGTGGTTCTCCCGGTGGCAGCTCAGGCACCGTGACTGCGCCGGCGCGCAGTGCTGCCGCCAGCCGCGCCAGCAGGGATGCCCGGTCGTTCGTTCCGTCCAGCCGCGGCAGCAGCAGCCGCAGGATCGGTGTCGCCGGAACCGCGGTATGCAGCAAGGTGGTGACCCAGGGCTGAGAGGATCCCGCCTCGACGCGGCAGACTGCCCATGCGCGCGGGGTCTGCGCATCCGCGCGCCCCACCTGGACCGGCAGTGCCGAGACGCTGGCACGGCCGGCCAGCAGGACGGTCAGGATGGCGCGCGCAATCCGGCCCTCCGCCGGCTCCGGTTGGCCGTCCGTCGACCGGCTGACGATCTCCGCGAGGGTGAGCGTATTCGGATAAG
>DASSRN010000552.1:0-2036 GCA_035701785.1 Acetobacteraceae bacterium
CACGGCAGCCGGCAGAATGTAGGCCATTCGCCAGCCCCACCCAGTCACCACGAAGGTCACAATCGTTCCCGCCAGTGCGGCCCCGATTCCCCACGCCGAGCGATCCACACTCAACACGAAACCACGCAGCCGGGCAGGCCAGGTCTCCGCCACCAGCATCGATCCAACCGCCCACTCGCCGTTCAATGCGAATCGCACCACGGAATAAAGCACGATGAACCAGGTCCAACTCGGCGCCAGCGCAACCGCCGGCATGGCCATAGAAAAGATAGCGATGTTGAGGGCCAGAATGTTGCGACGCCCGTAGCGATCGGCAAGCCAGGGCCACGCAAACAGCCCGATGATGCTGATCAGGCCAGTGATCTGAATGCCGTTCCTGTAGGCAGCAAGGTCGATCGCGAACTCTTTGAGCAGCAGCGGGGCAACCAGCGCGAGAATGGCGCCGTCCATTCCATCAAAGCCCCAACCGAGACCATTGGCCCAGGCGATGTGCCAATGGGTCGCCGTGACGCGACTTGCGTCGGCGGCATTGCGGTAAAGCTGTGAATTGAGATGCTTCGTCTCGAGCGGCCCAGCGGCATCGGTTCCACCGAACCCGGTCTCGGTTACCAGATCGCTTGGCATCCTCACGTCCTCCCGATTCTCGTTCTGCTTTGCCGAGCGGGTCAGACACAGCGCCCAGCCACGTCGCACACCCGGGCTTCGGCATGATGGACAGTAAGCCGGCCCGTGTCACGTCAGATGAGCGCCACTGGTGCCGGTCGGCTTGCCTTTGGCCGTGGCGGATGTTCGAGTGCCTGAAACGCGGGAGTCCTCCATGCAGATCGCGACGCGCAAGGTGTACGACGTGCTGGTGGTCGACATGGGCGGACGGCTCGACAGTCACACCGCCGGCGATGCGGGCGACCAACTCGTCGCACTGGTGCAGGGTGACGACAAGCGCGTCGTGCTCAACCTGGAGAAGCTCGACTATGTAAGCAGCGCCGGCCTGCGCGTGATCCTGCGTGGCGCCAAGCTGCTCCAGGGCCGCAGCGGCGAACTCAAGATCTGCGCCGCCAGCCCGGCGGTCGGCAATGTCCTGGTCACCTCCGGCTTCGACAGCCTGATCAAGCTTTATGGCACCGAGCAGGAGGCGTTCGCCGCATTCCGCGGCTGAGCCGCACGGGTTGCGGCCTTGCGGGGTTCGCCCGACACTCGACAGCGACGACCGCTGGAAGGAGCCGAGTGTGGCCGGGTTTAAAAGTACCGAACGCTATATCGCCTCGCGTGATCTGGAAGTGGCGGTGAATGCCGCCGTGACACTGCAGCGCCCGCTGCTGGTGAAAGGTGAACCCGGCACCGGCAAGACCGTGCTGGCGCATGAAGTCGCGCAGGCACTCGGCCTCGAGCTGATCGAGTGGCACATCAAGTCAACCACCAAGGCGCAGCAGGGCCTCTATGAATACGACGCAGTGTCGCGACTGCGTGACGGCCAGTTGGGCGATCCGCGCGTGCATGAGATTGCCAACTATATCGTGCGCGGCAAGCTGTGGGACGCCTTCGAGTCCGAGCAGCCGGTCGTGGTGCTGATCGACGAGGTGGACAAGGCCGACATCGAATTCCCCAACGACCTGCTGCTGGAACTCGATCGGATGCGGTTCTTCGTTTACGAGACGCGCCAGACAGTTGCGGCGCGGCACCGGCCGATTGTCATCATCACCTCGAACAACGAGAAGGAGCTGCCGGACGCGTTCCTGCGCCGCTGCTTCTTCCACTACATCCGCTTCCCCGATCGCGAGACGATGGAGACGATCGTGCAGGCGCACTATCCCGACCTGCGCCGCGACCTGGCGCGCGAGGCACTGAACGTGTTCTTCCAGATCCGCGATGTGCCGGGGCTGAAGAAGAAGCCCAGCACCGCGGAGCTGCTCGACTGGCTTAAGCTGCTGATGGTGGAGGACCTGCCGGCCGAGGCGCTGCGCACCAATGAGAAGCACCTGGTGATCCCGCCGCTGTACGGTGCGCTGCTGAAGAACGAGCAGGACGTGCATCTGTTC
>DASSRN010000553.1:0-7179 GCA_035701785.1 Acetobacteraceae bacterium
CTCTCACCGGCGATTCGCTCGCCAAGGGAATGATGGCGACCTGCATCGGCCTCGCGATCTCCACCGTCGGCCTCGATCTGCAAAGCGGCACGCCGCGCTTCACGTTCGGCCTGACCGAATTGCAGGACCGCGTCAGCTTCCTCGTCGTGGTCGTTGGCATGTTCGCATTGTCTGAAGTGAGCCGCATGGTCGAAGGCACGCGCGACGGCAGCATCAAGGCGGTGCGCGTGCAGGGGCGGCTGTGGTTCACCGCCGCGGAATGGCGGCGAGCCTGGCCCGCCGCACTGCGAGGCGGATCGGTTGGGTTCTTCTGCGGCGCCGCGCCCGGCCTCGGCGGCACGATCGCCGCCATGCTGTCGTACATCCTCGAAAAGAAGGTCTCCCGCCACCCAGAGGAGTTCGGCCACGGTGCGATCGAAGGCGTCGCCGCGCCGGAGGCGGCCACCAATGCCGATACCTGCGGCGCGTTCGTGCATCTGCTGGCACTCGGCATCCCTGGTTCGGGCTCTACGGCGGTGATCATGGGTGCCTTCATCATGTATGGCATCCAGCCCGGGCCGATGCTGTTCCAGACGCATCCCGACCTGGTCTGGGGACTGATCGCCAGCATGTATGTCGGCAATGCGATGCTGCTGGTGCTGAACCTGCCGCTGGTGGGCGTGTTCGCACGCGTGCTCTATGTGCCGCCGGGGATCCTGCTGGTCATCATTCTCGGCATCGCTTCGGTCGGCGTCTATTCCTTCGGCACACAGGTGTTCGATCTGTATCTGGCGCTGGTGTTCGGCTGTGCCGGCTACGCGTTTCGCAAGCTGGGCATTCCACGCGCGCCGCTGATCTTCGGCATGATCCTGGGCGGTCTGCTGGAGCAGTCGTTTCGCCAGGCAATGACCATATCCAGCGGCTCGCCGCTGATCTTTGTCAGCAGTCCGATCGCGGCGTTCCTGCTGCTTTGCTCGGTAGCATCAGTGGGCGTCTCGATCTGGGCGAAACGCCGGCCGGACGCACGACAGGTGCTTGCGGGCGGCTGATCGCGACTGGTCAGATGACCAACCCGCCATCCACGTGCAGCGCCTGCCCGGTGATGTAGCCCGCCGCGGGCGAGGCCAGGAACGCGATCGCCGCCGCCACCTCGTCCGGCAAACCGACGCGCCCTAGCGGCACACTCGCCACCTGCCGTCGCAGCCGTTCCGGATCGATCGCCGCATGCGCGCCCGGGTCCTTGCGGATGAAACCAGGCACCACCGCGTTCACTGTCACCCCGAATGGTGCAAGTTCGATCGCCAGCGCGCGCACCAGCGCTTCGAGCCCCGCCTTGGCGGCGGCCGAAGCGGCAAAGGTCGCGGTGTCCGTACGGAATGTGTGGGCGACGAAGCTCGACACCGCCACAACGCGCGCATTGCGACCCGCCTTCAGGTGCGGCAGTGCGGCGCGTGCGAGGCGGAAGAACGCACCCTGGATCGCCTCGATCGACTGCGTCATTGCGTCGTCGCTCAGATCGGCGAGCGCAGTGCGATCGGCGAACCCAGCGTTGCTGACCAGCACGTCGAGGCCGCCGAACTTGTCAACCGCCTGAGCGATCAACGCACCCGCCATCGCGGGGTCTGCCAAGTCGCCGAATGCGATCTCGGTCACAGCACCCTTCGCCCGCGCCTGGGCGGCGACCTGCTCGACCGCCACCCGGTTCTTCCGCGTGTGCAGCAGCAGGGCGACGCCGGGAGTGGCGAGTGCGCGGCACGTCGCGGCACCGATCCCGCTGGCCGCGCCGGTGACCAGCATGATGCGTGCGTGTATCATGCGTTACACCACGTCATGGGGCCGCAGCCGACACATTTCGGCGTCGGCGTCAGTTTCGATCTGTAGCGTCGCGTGACCGATGCCGAAGCGGTCTCGCAACTGAAGCGTCACATCGTGCAGGCGGTTCTCGGTGCTCGGTTCGGTGCAGACGAGATGCGCGGTCAGCGCAGTTTCGGTCGTGCTGATGCCCCAGATGTGCAGGTCGTGCACCTCCTGCACGCCAGGCACCGACGCCAGGTAGTCCTGGATTTCATCGTGCGCCATGCCCTCCGGCACAGCATCCATCGCAAGGTCGATCGACTGGCGCAGCAGCCCCCAGGTGGCGACCACGATGACCACCGCAATGCCAAGGCTCGCCAGCGGGTCGAGCCACAGCCGGCCCGTCAGCATGATCAGCAGCCCGGCCAGCACGACGGCGCCGGATACGGCGGCATCCGCGCCCATGTGCAGGAATTGGGCGCGCAGGTTGATGTCGTGGGCGCGGTCGCGCATGAATAGGAGCGCGGTCGCGCCATTCACCACGATGCCGGCGATGGCAACCAGGATCACCGTGCCTTCCATCACCGGTGCGGGCGATAGGAGCCGCTGCACTGCTTCCACTCCAATCGCGCCGACACTGATCAGCAGGATCGTGGCGTTCAGCAGCGCAGCCAGGATCGAACTGCGGCCCCAGCCATAGGTACGCCTCCGTGTGGGCGGCAGCCGGGTGAGCCAGGCCGCACCCCAGCCCAGAAGCAGGCCCAGCACGTCACCGAGATTGTGGGCGGCGTCCGCGAGCAGCGCCACCGAGTTCGCCATCATGCCGAAGACGACCTCGGCGATCACGAAACCGATGTTCAGCGCGGCGCCGATGGCGAATGCACGATCGTGCGTCGCGTGCGAATGGTCGTGGTGGTGATGGTGCTCGTGCGCCATGGGCCTAACGATAATGGGCGCCAGGATCCTGTCGAGCCTCACGCATTCATGATCCTTTGGATCGCTCACTTCCACCGCAGGAATGCGACAACGGCCGGCAGGCGCCCAATGTTCGGCACCAATGCTCGCCGATTCGACCGTCGCGTTGCTGGCGTGGGCCGGCCACCATCCCATCCTGCAGGCAATTGCAGTCATACTGGGCACGTTCATTCTGGAAGATGCCGCGACGGTGTTCGCGGCGATGCAGGCCGGCGACGGTAGCCTGTCCACGGCGCTCGCACTGGTGTCGCTTTATCTCGGTGTCGCTTTGGGCGATCTCGGGCTGTACGGGCTTGGACGGGCGGCGGGCCTGATCCCCTGGGCAGCGCGACTTGTGCCGCCCCGGCGACAATCGGTGGTACGTGCTTGGCTCAACGGCAACGTGTTCCGGGTGGTGTTGGTCAGCCGCTTCCTGCCTGGCCTGCGATTGCCGACTTACACGACATGCGGCTTTGTCGGCGCCAATCTGCGCCAGTTCATACTGGCGGCGGTGGTGGGCACCCTTTGCTGGACGTCCCTGCTGTTCGGCGCGTCTCTGCGCGCTGGCCAGACGCTGATGGAGCATTTCGGAGCATGGCGCTGGGCGGGTGCAGCGGGCCTTCTGCTGTTCATCGTGATCGCCGGCAGGTTTGCCACCTCCAGGCTGGCAAGCGAGCGCCCGTGAAGCTAAGCACCGCCCTCCCGGTTCTCGCGAGTACGCGGCAGCGGCGCGACACTCGGCCAGTTTCCTTCTTCGAGTTCTGGCCCGACTGGCTGTTCTACTTTCCGGTCGTAGCTCACTGGATGGCGCTTGGCGTGCGATATGGAAATTTCATGCTGCCGACTGCGGCCAATCCCGCCATCACTGCCGGCGGCCTGTGCGGCGAGTCCAAGTCGGAGATACTGGACCAGGTGGCCGGCCCGGTGCGTGACCTGCTGGCGCGCTATACCGTGGTTGTCGCATCATCCGATGGCACTGCGGCGGCGGAAGACGCCAGCAAGGCTGCGGGCATCGGCTATCCGCTGATCGCCAAGCCGGATGTCGGCTGCAACGGCGCCGGCGTGCGCTTGCTGCGCGACCGCAGTGACCTGGGGCGCTACTTGCATGACTTTCCGGTTGGCGAACGGATCGTGCTGCAGGAATTCATCGCGGACGAAGGCGAGGCCGGTGTATTCTATGTGCGTCATCCGGACGCGGCAGTCGGACGCATCACCTCGATCACGCTGAAGCACGCTCCGGTGGTGACTGGCGACGGTCGGTCGACGTTGCGCGAGTTGATCCTGTCCGATCCGCGCGCAGGGCGCGTGGCGCATCTCTATCTGCCGCGACTGGCCGACCGGCTGCGCGAGGTGCCGGCGACGGGCGAGCGTGTTCGCCTGGTGTTCGTCGGCAATCACTGCAAAGGCTCGATCTTCGAGGACGGCTCGCATCTCGCCACGCGTGCTCTGGCCGAGGCGTTCGAGCGCATCGCGCGGTCAATCCCGGACTTCTACTTCGGCCGCATCGATGTACGCTTTGCGGCATTGCCGGATCTGCTGCGCGGCGATGGATTCCGCATCATCGAGATCAACGGCGCAGGGTCCGAGGCGACGCATGTCTGGGACCCGCGCACCACACTGAGCGATGCGTGGCGGGTGCAGTTCTTCCACTACGGAGCGGCGTTCCGCATCGGCGCCGCGAACCGTGCCCGCGGTCATCGACCGACCCGGCTACGTTCGGTGTTGCGCCTTTGGCGGCGCCAGAAGCGCCTGATGGCAGCCTATCCGATGAATGACTGACGCGACCTTGCCGAATCTCAGCCGTTCCGTCAGGAACGCCGCATGAGCGCGCTCCAGGCCATCGTCATCGCCATTCTGCAAGGCGCCACTGAACTGTTTCCGGTCAGCAGTCTGGGCCACGCGGTGGTGCTGCCGGCGTTGCTGCACTGGCCGCTCGACCAGCGCGCGCCCGAGTTCCTGCCGTTCCTGGTTATGCTGCACCTGGGGACGGCGGCCGCGCTGCTGCTGTTCTTCTGGCGCGACTGGTGGTCACTGGCGACCGGCGTACTCGGCATGGCCTCGGTACACCAGGTGAGCGAGAGCCGGCGCGTGTTCCTGCTGATCGTGATCGCCACCATCCCAGCGGTGATCGTCGGCTTCCTGCTGGAGAAGTTTGTGCGCGGTCTGTTCGGCACGCCGATCGTCGCCGCGGTCTTCCTGATGGTGAACGCACTGCTCCTGTTGGGCGGGGAAAAGCTGCGCGCACATAGCCGCCGCAAACTGTCGACCTTGACGATGATGGATGCGCTGACCATTGGGCTGTGGCAGTGCTCCGCGCTGATCCCGGGCATCTCGCGCTCGGGCGCGACAATTGTCGGCGGCCTGCTGCGCGGCGTTGACCATGAAGGCTCGGCGCACTTCTCGTTCCTGATCGCGACGCCGATCATCCTGGGCGCGACGGTGCTGGAGGTGCCGCACCTGCTGCATGAGAGCGTGCCGGCTGGAGTATTCGAACTCTCGGTGCTGGCCGCGGTGCTGGCCGGCATCACCGCGTATCTGAGCACATGGTTCCTGATGCGCTACTTCCGCCAGCACGACTCCTGGGCGCTCAACCCATTCGCCTGGTACTGTGCCGTGATCGGCGCGGTCAGCCTGCTGGTTCTTGTGGTGTGACCGCGCCGGGGTAACATGCGGCCATGGACATGCATGTTCTCGCGACATTCGACATTCGCCCGCTGTCGCCGGTGCTGGCCGCCGAGGTGGTCGGGCTGGACCTGGCGCAACCGCTCGACGAGGCAACGCGCCGCGCGGTTTACGGCGCGTTCTGCCGCTATCAGGTGCTGTGCTTTCGGGACCAGCGGCTCAGCAAGGACCAGCAGATCGCCTTCACCGAGCAGTTCGGCACGCTGGAACGACACATCGCGCGCAATCGCGGCAGCGACAATCCGCTGGTGCATACGGTCTCCAATCTCGGGCCGGATGGCAGGCCGAGTGGCAAAGTCGGCTCGCAGGAATGGCACACCGACAAATCGTTCCGTCCGGAACCGTCGCTGGCGACCATCCTACACGGTGTGACCATGCCGCCGGAGGGTGGCGACACCTGCTTCGCCGACATGTATGCCGCCTACGAGGCGTTGAGCGATGCCGAGAAGGCGGAGCTGAACGGCATACGGGTGATCCACAGCTGGGAACTGTCGCAGCTGAAGCACGGCCGCACCGCCACGCCTGACGAGATCGCCGACGCGCCGCCGATGTCGCATCCGCTTGTGCGGGTGCATCCCGACACACGGCGGAGGTGCCTGTTCATGGGCGTGCACGCCTCACACTTCGATGGCCGGCCGATGGCCGAAGGGCGCGCGCGGCTGGCGGAGCTAGAGGAGCACGCGACGCACGGGCGCTTCGTGTATCGACACAAGTGGCGGATGGGTGATCTGCTGATGTGGGACAACCGTTGCCTGTTGCACCGCGCTGATTCGAATTTCGACGCGGCGCGGTACCCGCGGGTGTTGCACCGGACATGTTTGAGGGGCACTGCGCCGGCCTAGTTGAGATGGTAGCGGCGGGCGGATTTGAACCACCGACCAAGGGATTATGATTCCCCTGCTCTACCGCTGAGCTACGCCGCCATCCGGTCTGGAAGGCACTGGAGATAGTCTGCTGGCCCCGCCCGCGTCAACCATCGCAGGAAATGCTGCGCGGCTGATCATGCCGCCCCCCAGCACGCGCGTGCCGTCATAGAACACGCAAGCTTGGCCCGGCGCCGGCGAGGTCACAGCGTCGAACACGACGTTGGCGTAGCCTCCGCTGATCGGGCAGACCGTCGCCGATTGCAACTCATCGCGGGCTCGCAGCTTCACCTGGCACACCAGCGGATGGGTAGGCTCCTGGATCAGCCAATTCATCTCACGCAGTCTCGCCGAACGGGTCCCGGCGCCTCGCGGCCCAATCACCACGCGCCGGCGATCGGCATCCAGCGCCAGCACCATTTGGCGCTGTCCGCGGTCCATCGACGCCGTCCCAAGTCGCTTTCCCTGTCCCACGGTGTAGTGCGCGATGCCGCTGTGGCGGCCGAGAACCCGGCCGTCGCGGCTGACAATGTCGCCGGGTTCACCCGCGTCAGGCCGCAGCCGCATGGCGAGATCGGCGTAGTGCCCCGAGGGCACAAAGCACAGGTCCTGGCTGTCAGGCTTCGCCGCCACCGGCAGCCCAAGCCTCTCGGCCTCGCTGCGCACCGTCCGCTTGTCCGCGATCTCCCCAAGCGGAAACAGCGATACGGCAAGCTGAGCGCGTGTGGTCGCGAACAGGAACCAACTCTGGTCGCGCGCCAGATCGGCCGCGCGATGCAGTTCCGGCCCGTCCCGGCCATCGATGCGCCGCACGTAGTGTCCGGTTGCCAACCGCTCGCAGCCCAGGCCCGCAGCCAATGCAGTCAGGTCGGCGAACTTGACCGTCTGGTTGCAGCGCACACAAGGC